>JAPCJS010000034.1 GCA_027886825.1 Nitrososphaerota archaeon | reverse complement strand
GTGATCGTCTGGCTGTACTTCAGGTATGAGACGAACCGGACGTACGACAGGCAGCTCTCGAAGATAGAGGAACAGAAGAGGATCTTCGAGCAAAGGAAGGAGGAGTTCCTCAGGAACCTGTGATGTGCACCCGATGGACAAGCCGGACCTTTACGTGGTGGCGCGTTTCCTGGAGATACTCTACAACTCGGGGACCCCGATGAAGAGGACGAACATACAGATGCTCCTCGGCCTGAGGTATCCCCGTTTCACCGAGTATCTGGACTGGCTCCTGGAACATCGTCTGGTCGAGAAGGCGCCGGACGACGACAACGTGGAGAGGGTGGCCCTCACTCCCAAGGGCATCGATTCCTATCACAAGCTGGTGGCATGGATAAAGGAGACGATGGAAGGGATACGGATCTGAGCGATCGATTTTTCTCCGGAGCTGCCAAGGTCGAGCCTCAGAACGTAGAGCGCTAATCCCGATGCAGTGGAGCCGGCGCGTGCATCGTTTCCAGCAGCGAGAGACATCTTTCACACGTCACATTCGGCAGATCGAGTGTCACATATCTGAATTTCTTGGCTCCGCACAGAGGGAAGCTCGTATTTTCCTTCGCACAGGCATGCATCGTCAAAGCAATTCCGCATCACAGGATTTCCTATTAAGAGAAACGTGCCCCTGGCACGTGTCGCCGACACGTCAGCCTTATAATGAAAATCTGCTCACGAAGCCTCTAAGAGTGCAGTTCTTGACAGAAAATGTTCATTCAATCGAGACGGTCGATCTCACCAAGGTCTATGGCTCTTTTACGGCACTGTCCCACCTGAACCTGAAAATCGAGGGGGCGAAGTGCGTCGGGTTCCTGGGTCCGAACGGGGCAGGGAAGACCACGACTCTGAAGATGCTGACTGACCTGATACGGCCGTCTTCGGGCACGGCTCTTATCGACGGCATCAACGTTCACACCCACAAGAGGCAGGCCCTGGACTCGGTGGGCACCGTCATCGAGACGCCCGAGATCTACCCATCGCTCACGCCGAGAGAGGCACTGGGGATGGTCGCGGAGCTCAGGGGCGTCCCCCACTCCGAGAGGAAGAAGAGGATAGAGGAGGTGGTAGAGGAGGTGAGGATGTCAGAGTGGATCGACAAGCGCGTGGGGAAGTTCTCAAAGGGGATGAAGCAGAGGATCTGCATCGCCTCAGCCCTGCTGAACGACCCGAGCGTGATAATCCTCGACGAGCCGACCACGGGCCTGGACCCGCGCGGGATGAGCGAGGTCAGGGATATCGTAAAGTCGCTGAAGAACAAGAACAGGCTGATCTTCATGAGCTCGCACATCCTGAGCGAGGTCGCGGACGTCTGTGACGAGGTAGCGATCATCGACCACGGCAAGCTCCTGGTCTATGACACGCTCCCCAAGGTCACCGCCAAGTTCTCCGGAGGGGAGACGGTGCTCGAGGTCGGGTTCTCCCGGCCGGTGGACGATGTTGTGCTCGGGACGAAGATCCCGGCCATCCCTGGTGTCGCCTCGGCCCAGAGGAAGGACGAGAAAAATCTGGTCGTCGTATACAGCGGCACGGTAGCTGCACAGGAGCAGATCCTCAAGCAGCTCGCGAACATGGATGTGGGGCTGATCAGTTACAGGCCCGCGACGTCGGCTCTCGAGGAAGTGTATCTGAACCTGATCGCGGATAGCAGGTAGAAAAGTGAGAGTCTTGGCGCAATCTATTTCGGCAACAGCAGTCGTGGGCAAACGGCCGACCAGCATCGGACAGGTCGGCATCATCATGAAGTACACCTTCCTGGACTACTTCAGGTCGCGCAGGTTCTTCATACTCCTTTTCATAGCACTCCTGATCAGCGCGATTCTTACCGGAGTGATCGGATACTACAGGCCGGCCAGCTTCATGGCCTCCAGCCTCGGGTTCTACGCAGGCTGGTGGGGGATGTCGGCCACATTCGTCGTCGCCCTCTCGGGCATCTTCTTCGGAGGCGACGCGATATCGGGAGAGTTCCAGAACAAGACGGGCTATTTCACTCTGCCAAACCCCGTCCGAAGGTCGTCCGTGTACGTAGGCAAGTGGCTGGCCGCGTTCATCGCCGCCACCGCCATCCTCGCGATCTTCGCGGCGATAACGGTGATCAACGGGGTCTTCTATTTCGGGGCGAACGTACCCTATCAGTTCGGCGAGTCGATACTGTTTTCCTGGTTCTACCTCATGGCCGTGCTGGGGTTCACGTTCTTCTTCAGCTCCCTGTTCAAGAGCGGCTCCTATTCCATCCTGGTGACCGCGATCCTCTTCCTGTTCGCGTTCACCCTCATAGAGACCCTCGTCTCCAGCCTGGCACACATCGAGCCGTGGTTCCTGCTCAGCTACGGGTCGCAGATAATCGGGAACGTTCTGACGGTGCCGTACCCCGCGCATGAGGTCCTGTCTTCCTTCGGTCCGGGAGGCGGAACAACATTCACCTCGTTCAACGTTGGGATACTCGAGGGCCTGGTGATAATAGCGGTCTACTTCATCGTGACCGCGGTGCTGGGGCTCGTGCTCTTCGAGAGAAAGGAGTTCAACTAGGCCGGACATCCGGCCGGGCCTCACGGTAGATGGGGCTCCTGTTCTCGACAAACGCTTAACCGGTGTTCCCTCTCTTCAGTTTGATGATATCACGTGACAGAGGGAAAGAGAGTTCTTGTTGAGCTGACTGTGGTGGGAAAAGACCAGAAGGGTGTCGTCGCCAGGTTTACGAGTGCAATATTCAAGCGGGACGGAAATATCGAGAGCATCAGTCAGAACGTGTCTCGAGGCCTTTTTGGAATGCACCTGGAGGCCTCGTTCACGAGAGACTTGGACCAGACATCTCTGAGAAAGGAGTTTCAACTGCTCGGAAGGAGCTTTGCCATGGACGTAGGTGTGCACTATCAAGAACAGAAGAGGAACCTCAACCTGGCCATAATGGTGACCAAGGAGCCACAATGCCTCGAAGGTATCCTCGACGCGGTGAAAGAGGGACGGCTCCGAGCCAGTGTCGTTCTGATCGTCGGCAGTGATCGAACATTGCAGGGCGTTGCTGAGAAGCATGAGATTCCGTTCCATGTTGCAAACAACATCGACCAGGCTAAGCGGGAGGCAAGGATTCTTGGGCTTCTCCAGAGGTACAATGTCGATGCTATCGCGTTGGCAAGATACATGCGAATACTGAGCCCGAATTTTGTGTGGAGATACCCGAACAAGATAATCAACATACATCCTTCCCTGCTTCCTGCATTCGCAGGGGCCTCCGCGTATGAACAGGCATACGAAAGAGGGGCAAAGATCATCGGTTGCACGTCGCACTTTGTCACGATGGACCTGGATGAGGGACCCATCATCTGGCAAGAAGCCCTTCAGGTAGAGCCCAATGAAGAGCTCTCGAGTGTGAAAAAGAGAGGACAGACGCTGGAGGCAAAGGCCCTTGTGAAAGCTCTGGAGTTGTTCGCCGAGCGAAAGCTCGAGGTCAGATGGGGAAGGGTGTTCATCAAATGAAGCCCGAAGAAGCGGCGCGTGTTTGCCATGCCTCTTTCATTCCCTTCTTCGGAAGGCCCTGACCTCACCGAAGGCTATGGTGACTGATACTTCGGCCGTCAGATCCCTGGCTTGTTCCATGGTCAACCCCACGAGCCCTTGAGTTCGAGCCAAGGACCTGCGCGATGTCACAGTCCGCCGCGTCCAGCGCCAGAGCGTTCCAATGGTGTTGTTCTGGAACAGGAGGTAGACGGCCTCCCACGACTTTCCTGTGGGCATGTTGTTTCTTAGACTTGAAGTGCCCGGCATGGGGTTCATTGCGTCTCCGCATTCGTGTACATGTCCATATCCCGCGAGTGTGCCGTTAGGATAAAAGAGGCGCTTTGGCAGGAGGAATGTGATGCGCCGTCTGAACGTCGTTGCTTCTGTCGCGGCTGCTATCGTTGTGGTCGCGGTATCTGGAGTGTTTTTCGAGCTAACGACGTCCGATAGGTTTTCTTCGTCGTTTTCTTCATCTGTCGTTACGAGCATACCGTCCCCTTGCACGGTCTTCCAGGGCTCTGATGGCCGCATAACGACCACCTGTTCCTACTCACAATCGACTTCTACCTGTACTCTCTTCCTGGTTTCGGGAGGGTTTACTGCGACGGCGAGCGCCACTTCCACGAGGGGGACCTGCGAACCGCTGACAGGCATCATCGATGTGCTGGGTTGCCCTACGACCACATCCTCGGTTGCAGTTTGCTCCGGACCGCAATATGCCTCGTTCTCTGCCACCGGCACCGGTACGATGGTATCTCCTTGTAGCGTCGCTGACGGCAGCGGTTGTAACCTAGTCCCGCGTGACCAGCGGATCGAGATCGACCTCTTCGGTGGCCTACCCACGTTGCAGTGCGCCTCCCCGAACTGTTCGTCGGCCTCACTTGTGAACAGCACCCTCTACAGTTGCTGCAGGCTGGCCGATCAGTTCATCTTCTCGGTACCCGGTGATTACAGCTTCACGGCAAGCTGGACCCCGGGCACCTTCGGTCTCACGGCGTGCACCTTCGTATCATACTCGACTGTGACCTCCGCCGGTTCGGTCACCTCACAGCCGTATTGCATCAGCGCTTCCGGGACGTCGAGCGTCGCCTACTCTTCCACCCAGCAGATCAGCTTCGTCCTGAATGTCTCTTGAAAACGCGCACAAAGTCTCACTGCCCTCAGCCGGGATCGTCCCATCTCGTCTGGCGGTTTTTCGCCTATTCGCTTTGTGGCTAGGAGGAACACATCCTTCGTCTTTTCATCAACCGTTAATTCGGAGGACGTCCTCCCCGCCATATCCGTTACCTTATCTTGACGGTAGCTCTCGACTTGGAAATATCTAAATAAAACAAAATCCATTTTTGTGTCATGCCATCACAGGCATTGCGACGCTCGCGTCCGAAGAATGAAATCCACGATGACACGTTCACAAATGGAGTCATCGGACCAAGCAGCAAGATGCTAGGACCGTTGGCCGACGGCGGTGAAATCGTCTTCGAAACAGCGCCCGGTTGCTGGGGTCCAATGATAACTCCAACCATCCGGGGTGGGCATGAGGTCTGCACACCAGTCTCGATCGAGGGAGCGAACGTCGGCGATGCAGTCGCTTTGAGGGTCGAAAGGATCAAGATTCTGTCAAAGGCAGCGAGTGTCGGTGTAGACAGATCAAGAGAGGGATGCTTCATCGGAGACCCGTACGTTGCAAAACAGTGCCCCGTCTGTAAGGAACTCTGGCCGGAATTTGTGGTAAAGGGAATAGGTCAGGAAGCGATCAGGTGCAAGAAATGTGGAACCCCCATCTCTCCGTTCAGGATGGTCAACGGCTACACGATGGTCTTCGACCATAAGGCCGGGATTGGAATAACCGTCGATAAGAAGACGGCTGAAAAGATAGCCAACAAGGCATGGCAGTGGCACGCTCTCCCTAGGAATTCAAAGCAAGTACCAATTCTGATCTTTGGACAGGCTGACATAGTGGGAGTTCCGTCCAGGATGTTTCCATTCCTGGGACAACTAGGGACCGTCCCAGCCGTAGACATTCCAGACTCCCACAATGCGAAGGATTTCGGTTACCATCTTATCGGCGCTCCACATCAATACAAGATCAACGAAGAAGAATGGGAGTCAAAGTTGACGGACGGACATACCGACTGTGACGCGATCAAGGAGGGTGCAGTGCTCATAGCTCCTGTCAAAGTGAAGGGTGCCGGTGTGTACGCCGGCGATGGACATGCCATGGAAGGGGACGGTGAGGCTGCAGGTCATACTACGGATGTCAGCACCGAGAGCACAGTCAGCGTGTCTGTCATAAAAGACCTGCAGCTTGATGGTCCTTTGCTCTTCCCTCTGGAGCGGGACCTTCCTCCACTGGCCAGGCCCTGGAGAAAGGTTGAATGGGAAAAAGTTCGCAGATTCGCGAAGCAATTCGGGATTGAACCTGAACCGCTCGCTCCCATTCAGGTATTCGGCTCCGGAGCCAACATAAACGACGCTGCGCAGGATGGATTCCTGAGAACTGCGAAACTTTTGGGAATCACGGTCGAGGAAGTCAGGAACAGGGTAACAATTACTGGTGCAGTCGAGATAGCACGGTTACCGGGCATCGTCCAGGTCTCAGTCCAGGCACCTCTCAGGTCCCTCGAAAAGCTTGGACTGGCAGAGCTGGCAATCGCTCAATACCGTCTGAAGTACTAACCCAACCACTCCGGGAAAACTAGCCCCTTACTAGTGTTATGCCGGTATCCCTGAACATCTCATTACCATCATTCCAGAAAGAGGAAAGATCCCGGCGTGGACTAACGAAGGGTTACTGGAAGAGTCGCAGATGGACAACAGGAGGAGATCAAGGCGAAATGCCATGCAATCTGCGTGGGCGAGATACCACGCGCAAAAGATAGGTCTGGACCTCGGGAACATCTACACAGAGATTCTACCAGAGTGAGTCCTGCTTACGGCCAGTCTCGTTCTCAGACTATTCCACGTGGAATAGTCACGGCTGGATTGCACGCACGCAGAAGCTATCCCGACCAGATGAAGAGTTGCTCGGTTGTTCTGCGGTAGTTCGATGGGACCCGCCCTCGTCTGATCTTTTCACAGAAGATCGCTCCGTCAACGGCGTCGTGAACCTTCAGGCGGACTTCGTTGATCCAGACGTCGTACAGTGCCCTGTCCATCTCGATCTCGCTGCTCGCGCTATCGATGTACGAGAGCGTCGACTCGAGCAGGTTTATGGTCCTTCTGAGCAGGACTTCCGCCGGATCATCCTCCTGCGACTGCCTCTCCCATTTGAGGTTCAGCTTGATCTCTCGCTTCGCGAGTTCGATGGCCTGATCGACTCCTGTGCCGGCTTTGATGAGCGGGATCGCCCTCTCCAGCTCACGCACGGTAAGCTTCTTCGTGATTACGGTGTTGCTCAGCTCCTCGACGAGCACCGGGTCTCCGGCCAGCAGGGCAATCTCCTCGGCATGGCTGACGGTAAACCCGTCCACGCTAAGCATCCTCTCCAGAACCCTACAGGGTAGCCTGAGAAGTCTCATCCTGCTCGAGACATACTCTTGGCTTTTCCCGATGCTTCTCGCGAGCTCAGAGACGCTCCCATAGGCAAAACCTCGCTTCCCGCCCATGTTGACGTACGAATAGAACGCTCTGGCTTCCTCCAGTGGAGTGAATGACTCTCTCTGGATGTTCTCGGTAAGCTGGATCTCGAAAGCCGCCTTGTCATTGATGTCTGCTATTATCGCTCTGATGTTTTCCATCCCGAGTTCACGGCACGAGGCGAGCCTTCGATGCCCGGACACCACCTCGTATCTTGAATCGCTTTCCTTTCGAACTATGATTGGCTGGAGCAGACCCACCCTCGCGATCGATTCCTTCAGCTCAGTGAGCTCCCCCAGCTCCCGTCGTAGCTTGAATTTGCTCGGACGGATAGAAGCGATGGTTAATTGAGTCACAGGCAGAGAAAAAAGCGCGTCGGCCTTCGGCCCGCTACTTCCCACGGATGGCGCAACACTGGCCAACGCTCTTATTCTTTACTGGGGAGGATCCTTTCAGTACGGGGCCGAGGGGGGCAGACGCTGGCTGCCGAGGTTCAGGTCGCTCCGCCAAGTACCCGAGTGAAGGCGTCATCCAGGATGTCGATGCCCTTCTTCATGAGATCCTCCTCGATCGTCATCGGGGGCTTGAACTTGACGACGTTGCCACCGGGTTGCTGTGAGGCTCCATGCGAGGTACTGAATATCCCGCCCATTTCCAATGCTTCCGCGGCTATCTTCGTCGCCTCCTCGGTGGCCCTTTCCTTGGTGATCTTGTTCTTCACCAGCTCGAGGCCGATGAACAGACCGGGACCCCTCACATCACCTATGGCTTCGTACTTGCTCTGCCACTGCTTGAATATCTTGGTGGCGATCGCTCCGAGCCTTGCGCTCCTCTCCGGCAGTTTCTCATCGACGACTATGTCGACGACGGCTCCCGCCGCGGCGCAGGACATGGGACTCTCGCTGTGCGTATATCCGTGTGCCCAGGTCCCCTTCTGCAGCATAGAACCGACCTCCTCGGAGAAGACCGCCGCGCCTATCGGCATCCCTCCGCCGAGACCCTTTCCGAGCGTCATTATGTCGGGCTTCAGGCCGATGTAGTCAGAGGCCCACATCGTCCCCGTCCTGCCTAGCCCTGTCTGTATCTCGTCAGCTATGATCAGTATGTCGTGCCGGTCACAGGTCTCCCTGATGATCTTCGCATATTCCTTGCCGGGCGGGACGATATGGCCCGCTGCCCCCATGATGGGTTCCAATATGAACGCAGCCACGTCGTGCGATGTCGCGTACTTTATGGCATCGTCCAGGAGGTTTGCGCAGGCTACATCACACCGGGGAAAGTCCAACCCAAGCGGGCAACGGTAACAGTATGGTGGAGGAAGCTGCCTGAACCCAGGCACCGTCGGATAAGCATGCCGGGAGTACGACATCCCCAGACTGCTCAGGGCGATGGTCGTGCCATGGTAACCCAGTTCCAGGGACAGCACCTCCTTCTTCTTGGTGTACGTCATTGCCGCCCTGATTGCCGTCTCGTTCGCGTCCGTTCCGCTGTTCACGAAGTGGAACTTGTTGAGCCCGTGGGGCGTGATTCTTGCGAGCTTCTCGCCCAGTTCCACGGAGGGTATGTTCACTGTCGAGAGGTGAGTGTGGATGATTTTCCCCGCCTGTTCCCTGATCGCCTCGACCACGCGCGGATGGCTGTGCCCGACCCCCGACGTCCCCATGCCCATGGAGACGCAATCGATGTACTCTTTGCCATTCGCATCGGTCACTATCGACCCCTTCGCCTCGACGAAGACTATGGGAGTGCGACCTCCTCCGTGTGCGATGTACTTGCTGTCCTTCCTGAGAATCTCGTCGCTTGATGTTCCTGAAGCAGCTGCCTTTTTGGTCGATCGGCTCATATGAGGCAAAGCACCCGGTTCCGATGGAAGGCGAAGCCCAGTATATGGCCGTTCAACGGGTCCAAAAAAGGCTCTCGCGGCTCCCTTGACGCGGACCTGCATACGTCTGCCTCCGTTGATTGGCCTCGACGCAGGTTAAGTTAGTTGATGAGGCGGTTCATCCCGGGCGAGGAACTCTTCATCTGGGCGATCGGGCCTGGGAAGGTCGCTCTGAAAAAACATATTCCACGTGGAATCGTTCCCGTACCTTCCGAGGGGACAGCGGATTTTTGGGTTACTCTGGAGGGATCTCGGCGTAGATGTTGTTCAGGTCCAGACCTGCTCTGCGAGCGTGGTAGTGTCCCCAGAGGTAGACGCCGACGCCGATGAGAACGCCCGCGACAGCCACCTCGATGGCCAGCGGCAGGGATGCGCCGATGTAGACGCCGCTCACAATCGGGTCGGATATCGCGATGGCGTAGAAGATGAAGGCACCCGCACCGACAGCGGAGGCGAACATGAGCGTCCTGGCACCCGCCATCGACCCGAAGACGCGGATGTAGAGGTCGCGCTTCACGACGGGGAACAGGAGCGTGGCTATCATCGGAAGAGCAAACCCGATTGGCAGGATGTAGGACGTGTTGAGCTGCGCGGCTATGATCCCGTAGTACCAGAAGAAGAAGAGGTACAATCCGGAGAGCACGGAGACCAGGATCACCGCCCAATAAGGCGCGTGGAACCTGTCACTTACCTTGGAGAAGGCCGATGGGAGCAGCCGGTCGAACGAGGCGGCGAAGATGATGCGGGAGAAAGTCACCAGGAAGCCCATTATCTGCACAGCCCACGATATCGCAATCCCGATTCCGAGCACGCCGGCCACGTAGGGGCTCGTCAGGCCGGCGAGCATGGACGCCGTGGGCAGGACCGGCAGGACCCCGGGGTTCGTGCCGTAGTAGTATGCAATCGAACTCAGGAAGGTCGAACCGAAGGCGTTGTAGATCATGTAGCTCATCGCAACCAGGAGGATGGTCGTGACCGCCATCGCCAGGTAGAGAGCCTTGGAGAGCGACGACTTTGCGTTCTTGGTCTCTCCGGCAAGATACGTACCGTAGTTGAAGCCGATGAAGGTAGTGAAGCCCAGGGGGATTGCCGCGAGGAGGGTGTTGCTGACGCTGAACTGCGAGGGCACCGAGCTGCTCGTCGATTGGATTACGCTGTTGTAGGTTACGTTTACCCCTGCGGTGGCCATCGCATTGTTGAACATCGCCGGCACGCTCGACGGGACTATCGTGAGAACCACGATGATGAAGATGATAGTCAGGAGGTAGTAGAACACATATGTGATGCGGAAGATCCATCCGAACGCCCGGAGCGTGACCAGGGCGCCGATCGTCACGAGGGCGAGCACCAGGAATGACCCGGGACCGCCCAGGCCGACGCTGCTCAGCTGGCCTCCGAGGCTGAGCAATGACGCGCTGTGAGTGCCGACGCCGACGCCGAAGGCGAACTGCGCAAGACCGTAGAAGAAGATCTGTGTGGCTCCGCCTCCGACGAAGGTGATCGTGGCGAGCAGGAGAAAGATGAACTGGACCGAGCCGAAGAGCGGGCCCAGGATCCTTGTGGACCAGACGTAGTCGCCTCCGCTTCGAGAGATGCCGGCCGAGAGCTTGCCATAGATGTAGGCCATCGCCCAGGCAGGGATGCTGCCGACCAGGAAGACCGCAGGGAGGTAGGCCCCCGGAAACAGGAGGGGCGTGAACAGGGCAGTGATGACGAAGCCTCCCAGTACCAGGATGATTCCGGAAGAGATGAAGAAATGGTCGACGAATCCGAGCTCCCTCACGAGACCTGTAGCCTCACGGACGAATAATTTCTTAGGCTGATCCGCCAACTAGGTCAAAATTTTGGAGACATCAAATAATAAGCTTTCAACCTCGCGTTCTGCTGACTTTTCGGCTCTTGCTGACGGGTGGTTTAAAAAAATCAGCACCCGGAATATGGAGGAGTGTGGCCGGTCAGGTCAATCCGGTTCAGCTATGCGGCGTCGGCCGACCTCAAATCTCTCTTCGAGGACTTTCGTCCCATGTGCAACGATGCCATCAGGATCGCGATAAAAGAGAATCCGAAGAGCAGTTCAGGCTCATCGAACAAGCCTATCCGGACTGAAGGAGTATGGCCTCCACACCACTACATCCTTGATATGATTGCCGATAGTCAACTCGTAAACAAATTCCACTCTTCTTGGACATAGCGGAGCCAGTCCGCAAGGACTTCCTTTAGCTCCTCCTCAGCCGCCTTCGGATCATCCAACGGCGAGGTGATGTTCGCCTGCCCCACCATTTCCTGCAGCTTGGCGTAGAGGATATTTTCCACCATGTGTCTGAGGTTCCCCGCGTCATCCTCCGAGTACTCCTCCAGCTTGTCCTGGGGAAGCGTGAACCATCCCTCGAACTTGCACCCATAGTAGCTCTCCCTCCGGAACGCTTCGCCGTTCGACATGCTCCCATGCTGGCATCCCACGACCCAGGCCGCTGCCCACAGCGAGTTGAGAGAGGCGTGCCCCTCGCCTCCATCGTAGGCCGACCCTTCGACCGTGACATCCCCCTCTATCTCGATACTCAGACTCCTTTCCGCTGAACAGCTCGACCTGGCAAATTTTACGTCGCCTCGTTCAAATTCTCCATCATGGGGTTCCTCAAGTTCCCCGTTCTTCATCTCGAACTCTCTGGAGGCCTCCACCCCCACAGGCCCGGGATCTGTCACGCAGGTGCCGACCCTGAGGGTCATCGCACCCTCGGCCTTTACCTCGACCTTCCCGTTCAGGAGGACCCTCTTTCCTATCTCTTCGATGAGCCGGGCCCCCAGGATCGCCACGCCTTCGGCCGCAGCCTCCCCGGCTTTCTTCGTCCCCTCCTTGAGGAGTTCCTTGATGAGATGGACAATCTCCTTTCTATTCCAAAGCTGTTCACCTGCCTCAGCGGTTCCCGCCACCAGTCCTTCCTTCTCTACCGTTTCGTAGAGCCATTCGGGGACGTCGAGGACACTTGCCTTCGCCTCGAGTCCGGCGATTGCTGCGGCGCTGATCGCTGTCTTTGCGGTGGACGGGGCTTCTATCTTGATGCCGAGTTCGGTAGTCCCCTTGGCGCTGGAGACCAGTTTCTCTGTCCTCTTGAACTTGGACTGTTCGCCCTCGAGGATGCGGATGCCAGCACCTGCGGCCACGCTCCCACCCACCGAGCTTCCGTCCGATATGGCGACCGCGGTGCCCAGATCCTCGGAGTTCCACGTCCGCCTCTCTTTCACGGACTTGTCGATGGCCTCGGTCAGCGACGTACTATCATCCCACCATCTTGAGACGGAGACGTCATCAAGGAATGGTGATTTCTTCTCCTCGAACTCGATCTTGCACTCGCCCTCCTCTTCCTTCGTGTGGGGCGGTGGTGGGACGACAGGGGGAGGCGCAACTACGGGCGATGGTGGGAGCTTCCCTCCCTCCACGAATATCTCACCCTCGAGATGCAGTGCCTTGTCGCTGTACTGCCTTGAAGAGTCGCTTATCAGCAATCTGAACTTGACCGGCCCCTGCGCATCCGGGGCCCTCCATACTGCATCTCTGGCCAGGTCGTGCCGCGTATCCCCGCCGTGCTCCGCGCCAAGAGGGAAAGTCCCGGAATCGCACTGCCAGAAGAAACTCAGGTTATCATTGGGCTGCAACCGCAGCGAACTGGGGAGTTTGCAGACCTTCCCGCTCGGTACACACTGTAGTTCCAGCTGGTCGCTATCTGTGCCGAATGCCTCCAGCCTCACCAGGTCTCCGGCCTTACAGGAAGTTGGGAGGAGCGTGATCCTGCCTTCTATCGGCGAGCCGGGTAGCCATGTGTGTTGCGGGATACAGTCCCCTGTGACCTCAGGGACTTCGGGCCCGGTAAGCATCCGTCCTTCCTCCACCCAGTAGTCGTAAACGTATTCGTCCTTCTTTCGGTCCCGTCCGACCGCCTCTTTCTCGATCGACCTGCGGATCTCCATGTTGATGAACGAGGTGATGTGGTCGTGCTCCGGAGGCTTGGTAGGGTCATCATGGTAAACCGTGACCCTGATGCTCACCTTCTTCACGTCCGGCGGATCGAAGTCGGGTTCAGGCTTGTAGATTTCAGGCGGGTCGAAGATTACCTCGTCGCCAGATTCCGTCCTTGACCCGTCGCCGCCGCTGATCTTTACGAATGATCCCTCCCCGCTCACGATCTCCCAGAGAATTTTGACCTTGGCGGGAAGAGTGAACGTCTTCTTGCTTATGTCTCCCGGGACGCCAGGACAGGAGCACTCCTGGACTAGCGTGTGGTAATCGGATGCCTCGACGCGCAGGGGGAGGGCTTGGTGATAGGGCGTCCTGAACTCGTAGGCGCCCGCCTTGGTCGTCTTGCTGTACTTGTAGATGTTACCTATGACGCGGTTGTTCGGATAGATCGTCATGTCCATCAAAGCGAGGAGCCAGCTCGTCTTGACGATGCACCCGGGCGGAACCTCGTCGTTCATCGTGGGAGGTATCTCAGGCGGATTGGTCGGAATGATAATGACCGGCGGCTTCCCGGGCGGGGCCTCTGGTACCATCGGCGTGCTGGGCGGAATCTGCTGGCCCTGACCGGGCGGAAGGATTTTTTCCCCGAAGAAGTAGACAAAGGCGCCGATCAGTGCCAAGTCGACGATGATCAGCGCCTGTTCCAGGCCCTCGTTCATGAGAGCGTAGAGATTATCGATATTCGCCTGGAGCAAAAAGCCGATGCCCAACGGAACAGCTAGGAGAAGCACCAGGAACGCGAGAGCGATTGCAACTTCGCTCTCAAACCTGCTCCCGTCTGTCACACTTCAACACCCCTGTTGCCCATTTTCTCGCGGCGATATTCTTTGTAGGCGTAGAATGCCAGGATGATGCTCGACAGGTCGATGAAGACGCTGAAAGCGGTTAGCCCTCCGGTCACCACCAGGTCGACGAGGAGAACGAGCGAGGACAGAATCATGGTCACTCTCACAACCTCCTTTGTTGTCGCGCCGATGTACCTCCGGCGTCCGAGCAGGACGTAGACCAGCGCCACGAGCACTGCAAGTGCTGAGTACGGCAGACCAGGTACGGTGTGGAAAGTAAGCCCGTAAGTCCCTACGAACGCCAGCACGAACGCATTCTCCAGCAGCCAGAAGACGAGGTCCTCGACCAGAGGAAGCCTATCCGTCAACCTCTCAACTGTTTTCGTAGCGCTACCTGTCGCGTTTGTCTGAAGCGGATGACCACAGTTTGGGCAGAAGGCACCTAGTCCGACTTCTTGTCCGCAATTCGGACAATGAACCAAGAATCTTCGTCGGAATCTTCAGGTGCAAGAATGTTATTTAAGCTGAATACTCCACGTAGCCTCACTAGGCTTCTAGAAAGGACGCGTAGCCACAAGACAAATCGATAGATAGAAATCCTTCAGGCCAGGGGCAGAAAAAAGTTGGATCCTCTTGAACGGAAGAGAGTAGGTCACACCAGCCTCCTCGTCACACGCCTCGGTATTGGAGGAGCGCCTCTCGGAAACGAGTACCGTTCGGTGACGGATATGGAGGTCGATGCCACCATCACAGAGGCCATCGGACGAGGGATACGATACATCGATACGGCGCCCCTCTATGGCAGAGGGCGAAGCGAGAGTCGACTAGGTCGCTACTTTGCGACGCACAGGAAGCCAGCCGATCTGGTCCTGTCTACAAAGGTGGGAAGGATCCTACGTCAGGAAGGCGGCGCGGGGGACCAGGCGCCTCTGTATGATTATTCCGAGGAGGGGGTACGGAAGTCGTTCGAGAGCAGTCTGCAGCGACTCGGGCCCGATATGACGATAGATATCCTGTACATCCACGACCCCGACGAGCACTATCAGGAAGCCATCTCCCAGGCCTACAAAGCCCTCGCAGAGCTACGGGCGACCGGAAGAGTCAAGGCAATCGGAGCGGGCATGAATCAGTGGGAGATGGAACTGCGCTTCGCCAGGGAAGGCGATTTCGACTGCTTCCTTCAGGCCGGAAAGTACACACTGCTCGACCAGAGCGCAGATGAAAAGTTCCTTCCGTATTGCCAGGAGAAGGGGATAGGCGTGATCATAGGTGCCCCGTTCGGTTATGGCGTACTTGCCACGGACCTGAGACATGGCGCACGACCGGTCGTCTCCGTGCCTGCAGCCACGCTCGAGAGAGCACTGGAGATAGACGCCGTATGCGCGCGGCACGATGTACCGCTCAGGGCTGCGGCCCTCCAGTTCATACTAGCCCATCCTGCGATAACCTCTGTCATCCCAGGATCGCAGACCAAGGAAGAGATGCACGAGAACTTCGAGATGATACAATACGACATACCGGGCGAATTGTGGGATGACCTCAAACAAGAGAAACTGATCATGGAGACCGCCCCCACTCCATAGCACGATGTCCTGCCAAAAAAATCTCTCGGTCTCAAGGACTGCGGCGTGCCTCAAGACTAGTTTCTGAGCAGTCTGTGAGAGCAACATCATAGTGAAACTATGGAATGGTCCCCTGAGATATATCGGCCTGTGGACGACTCTCAGAAGACCCGGACTCGACAGATTGTCCCGGTTGCCGGGTCGCTCTCTATAGCTTCTTCAGGTTCTCTACGTCTTCTTTGAACGCCGCGTCGAGGCCCTGCAGTACCATGGCCCTGAGCTGCGCATCGGGGATGGGCATCGAGGACACGGCGTCCCCCACCATGGTGACCCCGGTCTCGTTCCCCTTCGGTATGTAGTATTGTATGAGCTTCGTCCCCTTCATGGCTCCGCCGGTGTAATCCAGTATGAACCCGACCGGCGGGATGTTCGTGACCCTGATCGTGTTGTGCATCAACTGTCCATCGGGCGCCTTGATGTCGAAGTCAAGTATCGGGTGCTCGCCCTGCATGCTCATCTTCATGTTCAGCTGGCTGGGGTGCGAGTGCTTCCCCTCTGACTGTGCGAGCTCCCAGACCTTGCTGAGCGGCGCGTTGAACGTGCTCCCTTCGTCGAGTATGAATACCATGGGGCGAAGTTTGTTCCGCGTCTATATATTATGGATAGGGGGCGAAAGTATACTTCACCAAGAAAGGACCATGATATACAAAGTATACAAGCTAAAATACTCTCTGCGACTCAGAAACCACGATGTCCTCCCAGAAGGAGCCAACAGACCGCTGGAGCCGCGGCATGCCAATGATACCTTCCGCGCCCATCGTCAGCTGCCCGATCGCGGCCAGCCTGGGCCCGCTGGGCAAGAAATGGACGATCCTCATAATCAGGGACATAGCCATGAGGAACATCGAGCGCTTCAGCGAGTTGTGCAGGTCGGTCGAGGGGATCACCCCGAGGGTCCTCTCGCAGAGGCTGAAGGAGCTCGAGGCCGAAGGGATGATACAGCGGGTCGAGAACAGGAAATCGCCCAAGCTTGTAAGATGGAACCTGACGGAGAAGGGATGGGACACCATCCCGATCCTTATGAGCTTCACCGCCTTTGGCTCCAAGTGGTTGTCTCTGCAGGCGATGGCAGACGGGAAGCCCCGGGAGATGAAGGAAGTCTACCCCCAGAAGGGCCTGGGCAGATACTACGTCAATCTTGAGGTCAGCCCGGAACATGTGCGCGAGACATTGAAGGGTGCCGGCGGAAGCCGTCGGTCTCACGAAGGCAACATGAACACCTGGCAGTGAAAAACCGAGTCGAATCTATCTCTTCAGGGGCTCTGACCTTGAAATGCCCCGGGATAAGGACACTTTAGCACCATAGCACCGTGGGTTGAAAGCCGATGATGCCGGCACACAATGCTGGAGATGCTCGCCAGGAACAAGTTGTTGTCGTATGTCGGTACAGTCAGTGACCTCGTGAGGGTCGTCGAGCGTGTTGTAGCTCCACAGCTTGGCATAACCGAGATTCCTATGGAGTCGTTGCAGAAGTCGTCAGCTACTACGACGACACATTAGGGTACGAAGAGTACGCGACACCATACGTATACCCTGAGTGGGGCCTGCTTACGCCAAAGAGGAAGGTGCCGGCGGCCCGCTCTTAGCCTTCGCGTGAAGCTTCTCAGGGTTCGCCAGGTGGGCGCCGACGTCAGGTTCTGCCCGCACTTCAGCGATATATTTCTGGATGTACGCGTTCTCCCTTAGATGAGTCTCGATCTCCCTGGAAACACTGGTGCCTCTGTCAAGCGCAGACCGGGTTAGGGCCGAGTACAGCTCGGGAGTGATAGAAACGGTCGTCTTTATCATACCCGGGTCATACCGGGGTATTCTCTATAAGGTTGACGCTGTTTGATTCTGCTCATGCGGCAGCGACACTTGTCCACGATCACGAATTCCACCTACTGCAGCGCCGGACCTCGACGACGGGTACTTAGCCGGACGGCAGGGTACCCGCAACCGGGACACGACATTGTCGGGAGGCGCCGACCGGAGATTCTGTATCGCCAGACTAGACGCATTCTCATTCGTATGTGGGGTTTCGCCTGCCATGGATAGGGTCCATTGCGCCTCCTCTGCGGATTGCGACCAACCTTAATCTAGGAAAGATAGCGACGACCCGGGAGCTCTACAAAGATGCCGACCGTGAAAGTCAACGACATAGACATGTATTACGAAGTGGAGGGAGCGGGCGAGCCCCTAGTTCTAATCGCGGGCCTGGGGACCAGTATGTCCCCGTACAGAAGGATAATTCACCTGCTCTCGCAAGAAAACAGGGTACTGGCGTTCGACAACCGGGGAGTGGGACGCACCGACAAGCCGGACATTCCGTACACGATTGAAATGATGGCGGACGATACGGCAGGCCTGCTCAAAGCCCTGGATATCATGCCAGCGAACGTCATTGGCATATCCATGGGAGGTCGCATCGCGTTGGCACTGGCTCTGCGGCATCCCGAACTGGTGAGAAGCCTGGTCCTTGTTTCGACCTCCCCGCGGGTGGAGCGGAAGGCCGGGACGATGTTGCAATTCAAGGTGCTCAAATGGATCAGAGCGGCCGGGAGGGTTCTGGGCAGGACCCCACAGCCGTACTACGCATTCGTGCGCCAGCTCAACGCATCGGGCAGCTATGACTGCAGCGACAAGCTAGGTGAGATACGTGTGCCTACCCTGATCATGCGTGGAAAGAAGGACAAGCTTGTTCCCTCGAACCTGGTGGAGGAGATGCATGCTGGAATAAGGGGTTCGAAGATGATCACGTTCGAGGGAGGCCACGGGTTTTTCTTCTGGGATAGTAAGCGATTCGCTGATGCTGCAATTGAGTTCCTCGGCGGCAACAAGTGATGTGGCAAAGGTAGCCATTGTGTGATTCATTGCGCCTCCGCCGGGACAATCGTGCTGATGAGCAGGTGAAAAAATCGACGTCATGAGGCCGGAGCAGCAGGAGGCTCCACGTCGTTCTGGTTGTAGCTGATCAGCCTGACCCCGTCTTCTTCGACGCGCAGATTGACCTGCCACCTGCGGACACCTCTCTCCGCAGCACTCCTGGCAGTATCTAGAATCCTCGCGTTATAACGGTCTCTGAGAGGAGGCTTGAAAGGCGCCGCGTCGTAGAGAAAGCACATGATGATCACGGCCTTCTTCCCTTCTTCGAGCGCCGCTGACAGCTCG
>JAPCJS010000178.1 GCA_027886825.1 Nitrososphaerota archaeon | reverse complement strand
GCTTTCCACGCAGGGAGTTATGTGTCTTTTCGCGCGCCGCATGAAGAAACGATATATCTCGACGAACTCTGACCGTTCGCCTCAATGGTGGAGATAAGAAAGGATTATTTTACAGAGAAGCTCTCTATCGTCACAAGTGAACGCGGTCCCCGTATACCTGCAAAGCATCTCGATCACGGAAAGTGCGCATTCTGTCCTGGCAACGAAGCGATGACACCCCCGGCCGACCTCGTCCTCGTAAAGATGGGTGATACGTTGGTGAAGCAGACCGACACAGAGGGCGAGCTCATCACCGGGTGGGTCGTCCGCGTCTTTCAGAACAAGTATCCGGTCGTGACCCCGAACGCGCCCGCCACATACGGTGAGTACCCTCACTACAGCGAGCCCGCGATAGGATATCACTACGTCGTGGTCGCGACTCCGAACCACGCGGACTCGTTCGCCAAGATAGACATCGACCAGTGGACCAACGTCCTGGCGACCATGCAGGACAAGGTGCGATGGCTCTACGCGCAGAGGGGAGTGAGCTACGTGGTCACCTTCATTAACCACGGCAAGGGATCAGGGGAGACCGTGGAGCACCCGCACCTCCAGATCGTGACAGTACCGAGGCTGCCGCCCGTCGTGGACCTCGAGGCCGTTACGGTGCAGAACTCGCTGAACGAGCTTGGCGTCTGCCCGATGTGCCAGGTCATCGCCTCCGAGAGTGGGGGCCCAAGGCAGATCATCTCGACAGAGTTCTACATCGCCTTCACCCCGTGGGCCTCGGCGCACGCGTACGAGTTCTGGATCTATCCGAAGAGGCACCAGACGAGCATCCTGAAGCTCTCTCAGAAGGAACTGATGGACCTCTCGCTGCTACTCAGGTCTACGCTGGGAGGGATGTCGAAGGTGCTGGACGACTGTGGCTTCAACCTCGTCATACACAGCTCCTCCGAGAAGAATACTACCAAGCAGATACACTGGCACGTGGAGGTATATCCCAGGCTCTCCAACTGGGCGGGGCTCGAGCTGGGAGCTGGGATCTTCGTCAACGAGGTCTCCCCGGAGGCGGCCGCGGAGAAACTCGGCGCCGCGAGCAGGAAGGAGCTCGCGCAGATGGTGGGAATAACCTAGCTAGCCCGAATGGTCATCTGGCCTTCTTCAGCTCGTCGATCAACCCTATGCCGAAAGGATCGACGCCCCTGAGGATGGCCGTGTAGTACGATGCGACATCTAGGACGTAGCAGAGGCTCATGAGCTGGGAGAGGTTACCTCTGCCCGTGCCCGTGACCTGGTTCGTCTTCACGCCTTTCCTCTGGAGGATCGCTATGAACGCATCGAGCGACTTGGTCTCGAAGTTCGGTTCGTTCGCTCTCCTCAGGAAGATTGGGCGCAGTCTCTTGTCCGGCTGCTCCCACGCCTCGACCTCGTTGTGCAAAAAGTCAGGCGCCGAATCGAAAGTCGCGTGCATCTTTGCGTTCTCGTTCAGACAGGTCTTGAACCTGCGCGCGACGCTCTTCGTCACGGAGGAGGCGAATATGCACGGCTCCCCATTACTGACCACGCTTGCGATCTGCTTTGATAGGTTGCCCGCGATCGGCACCTTGCTGGCGATCATCTCGCGGGTCTTCTTGAGCGATGAGACCGTCTCCTCGAGTTCCCATTCCATGCCATCCATCAGGGAGGCGCTCCTCAGGACCGCGACCGACGCGAAGAGACTGTAGGGGAGGGTGTATCGTGGCGCCTCGGATAGTCTGATCTTCACGTGGACGATCCCCTCCTTCTCGGCGACCTCTTTCAGCTTCCCGCCGGCCGAGATGGCTACCATATCGGGGTGTTTCTTGCCGATTGTCTCGGCCATCCTCAGGGTCTCCTCTGTGTCACCCGAGGTGCTGCAGACTATGACCAGGGTCTTCTCAAGCTTCATCTTGGGGACGTTGCCGGTGAAGACCGAGACCTCGACCCCTCCGGAAGACAGGAACCAGTCTGAGATGATATCGCCTGCGGTAGCGGAACCCCCAACAGCCAGGTAGACGACCCTTTCGTAGTTTTTCCTCCCTAATTCCACCTGGGTCTTGAGGGCTTCTTCGACGTTCACCGGCCAGCTTTCGTAGAGTTGGCCGATTCTCCTCGGGTCAACCTTTGCAATCTCCTGAGGAGTAAGTTTCTCTTCGTCTTCCATCATTTCATGACTCGTTCTAACTGCCACGTCATCAAAACCCTCCCTTTTTAAGATGCGCAGGGCGAACGAGGTTCGCCCTAACGCCGTTCACCGGTATCTGCTCCCTCAGCCCGCGTCCGCGAGTATAGGACCTCTATCAGGGTGCGCTGGGGACCGCCTAGGGCGAGCTCCCGCCGCTCCATCATCCTGCTCTGTGTCCGCAGGACCGAGTCGAGGTTGAGCTCGAATGATTCGTCCCTGTGGCCGTCATAGCTCGTAAAGTCCGAAACATCGCGGTCAACTCGGCCTGCACAGTGCGAGGAAACTCCTATGCCCTTCCCTCCGTAGATGAGTGCCCCGATCGCGACCTTCGCCATATCCCCGATCATCGGTCCGAGCTTCTGCAGGCCGCTGTCGATCCTTCCGGAGCCCCGGGCGACCCTGACGGTCCCGTACGTACTCTTCAGGTCGCTCGTCACGCTCCCAGCCCCGAGGTTCACCCACTCGCCGACGACCGAGTGACCCAGGTACCCCAGGTGCGCCTTGTTCGTGTGGGAGTAGACGATCGAGTTCTCGACCTCTCCCCCGATCCTGCAGTCCTCGCCTATCGTCGTCCCCCCTCGTACGAGCGCCGAGTGAACGACCGTCTTTGGTCCGATGTAGCACGGGCCGGCGATGCGCGAGAACGACTCGACGCGCGCCTTCTTGCCTATGATAATTGGGCCCTTCGACGGGTCGAATGACACGAACTCCTCGACGTCCGCCTCCGGACTTATGCTCAACCCACCCGCTCCTCTTCTCTTTCCGCCCTTGGCCTCTATCGCGCCGCCGTTGGCCGCGAGCATCTCCCATGGATAGGAGAACAGGAGAGGCTCCTGCGTCTCCACCACCTCCAGCCCCTTGGACAGCGAGACCAGCTTCTTCTGGTGCAGTGTCCCGTCCGCGGATATGGCGCTCTCGAACTTCCTCTTGGTCAGGAGGGCCATCGCGACCTCTCCGCGTGTGAGGAGGGCAAAGTCAGACCTACCTGCCGCCATCGTCTCAAAGTCGAGCAGGGGGTTCATCCTTGCGTTAATCACCAGGACCGTCCCGTCCACTTTCTCGTTGTAGCTGAGGTTCGTCTCCTCCTTGACCGTCTCCTCCAGGTAAGTCCTTCCCGAGAGCGAGACCTCGTCGTCGACGCGCCCGGCGACCTGATCGATTATCGACTCTGTGCCGAGGATCTGCTGTCCCAGGTGCCGCACCGACGAAAGGGGATAGAAGTCGGACCACCTGTCGTCTTCGAATATCACGACGCTCATGGCGGTGCGCCGGCCTAGGTGACCCTGCCGTACAGTTTCGAGTAGTGATCATCGGCCTCCTTGTACGCAGCCCTGTCGCCGATGTCCCGGAACGAACCCTCGAGCTTGAGCCCGAACAACCGCTCATGCTTCCTCATCGCCTCCTCGAACGCCTCCTTCATCCCGTACGTGGAACCGGCCGGGATGTAGTCCATGTACCTCTTCTCCATCACGTAGCATCCGACGTTGATGTCGCTCTCGATCACCGGCTTCTCCTTCCACTTCTCTATCTGGCCGTCTTTTGCGAGCTCCATCACGCCGTACTTGCCTTGTATGGTGTGCGTCATCACGGCCATGGTCAGCAGGGCTCTCTTTGCCTCGTGAAAAGCCAAGAGCTTCCTGAGGTCAAAATCCAGGATAGCGTCGCCGTAGAGACAGACAAAGCGCTCTCCGAGCTTGCTCTTGGCGTTGCGGAGTTGCCCTGCGATGCCCAGAGGATTGTTGGAGCGAGCGTACTCTATCTTCACCCCGAACTCCGAGCCTGCCCTGAAGTGCTCCTCGATGGCCCTCCCGAGATAACCCGTTGAGATGACCATATTGGTGATCCCGTTGTCCTTGAGCCACTCTATGATGTGCTCGAGGATCGGCCTGTGCCCCACAGGCAGCATCGGCTTTGGGAGGAAGAGTGTGTATGGCCTCAGACGCGTGCCCAGACCGCCTGCAAGAATTACCGCCTTGATGTTAGGTGTTCGCTTGGACAGACCCAGTCACTCTAGACCGGAAGGCCGTTATCGCATCCCTATATGCTTCCACCCCGGGCTCCAGAGCGGATGGATCGAGGCTTAACCCCTTCAATCCGGCCTCGGCGATGCTCCCAAAGTCGCCTGCCTCCATTCTCTTCTGGGTCCGCAGTATCACCGGCTTGGACGAGAGCCTCGTGATCATCCTGAGCGTCGAGAGGTCGAGCACGCTGAAGACGTGCGCCTTGCCCTGTGGGGAGACGATGGCAGCTTCCAGGGCCTTCACATGGTTCATCTCGGAGAGGCTCTTGATCTGCTCGACCATGTATCCTGCGCCTATCGAGACAAGCTTCTCGATCCTGCCGTCCGCGAGGACGAACGGCGGCATGTGGTGAGCGTACATGTTCACGAAGCTGAAGGGCTTGCTTACGATCCTCTCCCAGCTTTCCGGGGTGAGTGGGCGCGAGTCCCCTATCGAGATACCGACCGGCAGCGAGGAGGTCGAGATGATGCCGAGGAAGGAGTCCTCCTGCAGGTCAAAGCTGCCGAAGAGCCCTGGGAACGTCGACTCTGTCTTGTCTATTCCCAGGACGATCGCGTCAGCACCGCCCTGCTGGGCAGCCTCGGCGTACTCAGATGTG
>JAPCJS010000073.1 GCA_027886825.1 Nitrososphaerota archaeon | reverse complement strand
TACTCGGACACGGGGACGACCTTCGTGTTAGGAGCGAACCCCGAGGCAGAGAAGATGTACCACACGCTCTGGGAGGTCTTCGAATCTCACCTCGATCTGCTCGCGCCGGGCAAGAAACCCTCGGCCATCCTCAAGGCGTTCGGCAGGTCCTACGAGAAGCTGAAGATGAAGGGGGGACTGGGATATCAGGGGCATGCGATCGGTCTCCAGACGAGGGAGCACCCAGTCATCTACAGGAGCGAGTACAAGCGGATCGCCGACGAAATCGTCGATATCAGCATCGACATCCCGCTCGAGGAAGGCATGGTAATCAACATCGAGACGCCGGTGGACGTGCTGGGCAAGGGGTCGTACCAGGTGGAGAGGACCTTCCGGATAACGAAAGACAAGCCGGAGGAGCTCACCCCGAAGAGGGAGAGCGCCCCCCACGTCATCAAAGAGGCAGCGGCGTGAATCGACCCTAACGATCCGCCGGGAGTAACGTACTGCCTCCCCGAATGCGAGGAAGGAGCCTCACGGTCCGCGCCGCAGCAGCAGCTGCGGCCAGATTCTGAAGATGACGCTGACGCAGGACCGCTCGCCATCCCTGTCGAAAAGATTTATCGCCCGTCCTGAACGAAAAGCGGACGTGGATCCCCTACCGAAGGTCTCAAGCGAGAAGTTAGATCTGTTCCTGCGGCAGGCCTTCCTGAAGGTGGGCCTGACCGGGCCGCAGACTGACACCGTCGTGGACCTCCTCATCACGACGAGCCTGCGCGGCGTCGACACGCACGGAATCGTCCTCGCCGAGCGCTACATCGAGGGGGTCGTCAGCGGGGAGATCAACAAGCGCCCCAGGCCCAGGGTGCTGCGGAGCACCAGGTCGGCCGCGGTCATCGACGGGGACAAGGCGCCGGGCGCGTTCGTGGCGACCCAGGCGACGAGGCTGGCGATCAGCAAGGCGAGGAAGACGGGCATAGGGGCTGTCTCGTTGGTCAATCTCACGCACTGCGGTGCCCTCTCGTACTACGGGATGATGGTTGCGAAGGAGAAGATGGCCGCGATGTCGTACACCAACTCCAGCCGGTTCGCCGCGCCCTGGGGCGGGGCGAGCCGCGTCTTCGGGACGAACCCACTGTGCTTCGCATTTCCGAACGGCAAGGAGAACATCGTTTTCGACATCGCCACGACGACCGGGGCCGGCCAGAAGGTGGTCGCCGCGGTGAGGGACGGCAAGACCATACCGGCCGGCTGGGCCCTGGACCGCGATGGCAAGCCGACGACGGATCCGGCGCGTGCGATGGACGGGATCCTGCTACCCTTCGGAGGGCACAAGGGATACGGCCTCATGTTCACGTCGGAGTTCTACTCCGCCCTCCTGGGCGGGGGCGTCCTCTCGCTAGCGGGAGAGGGGAGGTACTTCCAGGGCGGGTTCTACATACAGGCGACTGACATCGGCGCGTTCCGCGACTACTCCGGGTACCTCAGGGACATGAAGAGGCTGGTCCGCAAGATCCGCAGCTCGAAGCTCGCCGAGGGCTTCGAGAAGGTCTACCTACCTGGCGAGCCCGAACTGAACACGCGGGCCAGAAGGTCCAGGGAGGGAATACCCGTCGACGCAGAGACCTGGGCATACTTTGAGACGGTCTCCAAGCGCCTGGGCATTCCTTTGCCGACCCCGAATCGGTAGCAATGCGGTCTCGCGCAAGGTCTATAATCTCTAGACAAGCCCGCGGGCTAGAATCCTAGATTGGTCGAGATGAGAGCAGCCGTCCTTGCGGAGGTCGGAAAACCACTTTCCATCAAAAATGTGCCCGTCCCCGAGATAGCCAACGACGAGGTACTGGTAGAGACGAAGTTCTGCGGCATATGCGGCACGGACCTCCACATCGTGGAGGGAAAGGGGTACGTGCCCAAGCTCCCCCACATACTCGGCCACGAACCATCCGGCGTGGTTGCGAAGGTGGGCAGCTCCGTGAAGACGCTCAAGCCTGGCGACCGGGTCGTCCCCTACCTGTTCATCACCTGCGGCACCTGCTGGTACTGCCGAAACGGGAGGGACAGCATGTGCGCCAACCTGAAGGGTATAATCGGCGTGCTGGTGAACGGCGCCTTCGCCCAGTACTTCAAGGCCCCTGCGCGCAACCTCTTCCTCCTTCCCGAGAACGTCCCGTTCGACGTCGGGGCGCTGATGGCGGACGCCGTCATCACCTCGGTCCACGCGGTCTATGACCGGAGCAACGTAAAGTCTGCGACCTCCGCTGCGGTGATAGGCGCGGGCGGGGTCGGACAGATAATCATCCAGCTCCTGAAGGACCTGGGCGTGCGCGTGATCGCCGTGAGCAGGAGCGAGTCGAAGCTCGCCGTCGCCAAGAGCATCGGCGCCGACGAGGCGTGGAAGGCGGGCGAACCCAACATCGGCGCGCGCTCGCGCGAGTTCGCACCCGACGGCATCGACGTCGTCTTCGACTGCGTCGGCTCGGACGAGTCGATGAAGGACTCTCTAGCGATGGTGAAGAGGTGCGGAAGGATAGTGATGGTCGGAGAGGAGGACGCCCGCTTCCCGGCAGACAGCACCGAGATAGCCCAGCACGAGCTCGAGATCGTCGGCTCCCGCAATGGCTCGCGCAGCAACATGCAGATGGGGCTTCAGCTCCTCAGCCTGGGCGTGATAAAGCCGGTGATCTCGGACGTCTTCGAGCTCGAGGACGTCAACAAGGCGCTGGACCGTGTCCGCAGGGGCGCCTCGGGGCGCGTCGTCCTGAAGGTCGGATGACCTCCCGCTGCGATTAAATAACATACCATTCTGTGCCCCCTCTGAATGGCAAAGCAGCAAGGACTGATTATCACATCGACCGTAGCCCCGTCCTGGATCTACCCGGACGCGAAGAACAACGCCAAGACCGCCGACGACGCGATAGAGGAAGCGATCTCTGCCTGGAAGGCGGGCGCCGCCGTGGTCCACATCCACGGAAAGATGAACTTCACGGAGGATGAATGGAAGCGAGTGATCAAGACACTGCGCGACAAGACGGACGCCATAGTGCAGGTCGGTCTCTCCTCCCTGCCGATCCCCGACCGCCTCCCCGTGGTAAAGATGAAGCCCGACATGCTCTCGATCATCCTGAACCATCACGACGAGGCGTTCCCCCAGCTGACGATGAGCGTGCTCCACGGCAGAGAGGAGCTGGAAGAGTACTGCCGGGTCTGCACCAAGTACAGTATCAAACCCGAGTGGGAGGTCTGGCACCCTGGCTCGAACTGGAACCTGAACTACCTTGTGGACAAGAAGCTCGCCAAGCCCCCGCACTTCGTCACGCTCTTCTTCGACTGGCCCGGCGGGATCTGGTCCCCCGCCACGCCCGAGGAGCTCCTCCATCGCCTGAAGCAGCAGAGGGAGGACTCGATCTGCAGTGTGAGCATCATGAGCCAGGCCCAGACGCAGATAGCCGCCATGTCGCTACTCCTCGGCCACCACCTCCGGGTGGGGACCGAGGACAACCCCTACTACTCCTTCCCAGACCGCCTGGCGAAGGACAGCGGCGAGCTCGTCGCCAGGATGGTGAGGATCGCCAAGGATGTCGGCAGAGAAGTGGCCAAACCTGCCGAGGCGCGCGCCGTGATCGGGATTCGTAACAGCTGAGGCTCCGGTCTTGAAGTGCTATGTGGCCGCGAACGGGCGCGACCCCAGGTTCCCCGAGGACATCAAGGACTACCTCTCGTCGCGCGGCTTCGAGGTGATCGGCAACCCCTTCTCGGGGAAGCTCAGCGAGGACCAGCTCATAGATCTCATCAGGGACGTCGACGGGACGCTCGCGGCGAACGAGCCCTACACCGCGAAGGTCTTCGACGCCCTCCCGAAGCTCAAGATAGTCTCCCGAGTGGGCGTCGGCTTCGACACGGTCGACGTCAAGGCTGCGACCGAGAGGGGGGTTATCGTCACGACCAGCCCGGTCCACTAGCTCGCCCAGGCCATGGCCGAGCACACCTTCGCGCTGCTGCTGAGCTTCACCAAGAAGGTGCCCCAGCTGAACTCCGACCTCAGGAAGGGCGACTGGAGGCCCGGCTACTGGGGGAAGCAGATGACGGACCTCTACGGGCTCACCTTTGGGCTGTTCGGTGTTGGGAGGATCGGGAGCGAGGTCGCCAAGAGGGCCAAGGCGTTCGACATGAATCTGATCTATCACGACGTCGTCAGACGAGAGGACCTGGAGAAGTCGCTCGGGATGGAGTACGTCTCGTTCGACAGGCTCCTGGCAGAGTCCGACGTCCTCTCCCTCCACACCCCTCTCTCGCCAGCGACCAGGGGGATCATAGACGAGGCAGCCTTCGCAAAGATGAAGCCCACGGCGATCCTCGTAAATACGGCGAGGGGAGCGGTCGTCGACGAGCCCGCCCTCGTGAGGGCCCTAGAAAGCGGCAGGATCGCGGGTGCGTGCCTGGACGCGTACTCGCTCGAGCCGCTTGCGGCTCCGCATCCGCTGCACAGGCTTGAGGACCGTCTGCCCAACCTGGTGATCACCCCGCACCTCGGGTACGGCGCAAGGACGGGCCGGGCGATGATCTACTACGCCGCGACACAGATGATCGACGGGGTCGAGGGAAGGGTCCCCCAGAACGTGCTCAACCCTGAGGTCATCGCACGAAGACGGCACTAACTCTGTCTTCCCGCAGCCTCGAGGAATGCGCGTGCGCCCATAGTGGCGAACCTCATCTCCGATGCGAGCGAGATGAACCTGAATCCTCGCTGGACCGCGAACTTCGTCTCGTCGAGCGACGTCGCCATCGTACCGGCCGTCTTCCCTGCGTCCTGGCACGCCTTCAAGACCTTCAGCATCGCTTCGGTGACCTTCGGGTTGGACCGGTCGTCCATCAGCCCCATCGTCATGGTGAGGTCGGAGGGACCGACGAACGCGACGTCGACCCCCTTCACAGATAGTATCTCTTTGATGTTATCCACGGCCTGCGGCGTCTCGATCTGCGCTATGATCGCCGTCTCTTCGTTGGCCGTTCTGATGTAGTTGGAGAGGCTCATTCCATAGTCGGATGCCTTCGTCGCGGCGACACCCCTCACACCCTGCGGAGGATACTTGCAGAACCGGACCGCACGTTCGGCCTCTTCTACCGTATTGACGAGCGGAACGACGACGCCCTGGGCGCCGCTATCGAGCACGACCTTCAGGACCGCCTGGTCGATCTGGCCGACCCTCACGAGGGGCGTTATCGTGCTCCCGTTGAGCACCTGGATCATCCGTCCGACCGTCTCTATGCTTATCGCGGAGTGCTCCATGTCAAACACGAACCAGTCGAAGTTCAGCTTCCGCAACAGGTCCACGAGGTTTGGACTGCCTGACGAGATCCAGGCCCCGATGGCCGACTCGCCGTTCCCTAGCTTCTTCTTGAGTGTGTTCTGCAAAGACCTACCCCACCGTGTCCATGGTGCATTATTTATAAGCCGACGGACGCTCCACCCCTAGCCTTGTTCTTCTCCGTCTGCACGGAGATGATCTACCCCAAGATGAGGGTGGAGGCCCGGACGGCGAGGGTCGCCGAGATCGGGTTCGACAGGATCGACATCTGGAACTGGAGGACGAAGGACCAGGACGCCCTCGAGAGGCAGATGCGGGCGCACGGAGTCGCGCTCAACTCCTTCTCGGGTCAGACCCGCTCGTCGACTTCTATCGCCTCGGAGAAGGGAAAGTTCCTCGAGGAGATCGAGGAGAGCATAGAGTTCGCCGAGCGGTTCGACTGCGTAACATCATGGTCTACAGCGAGCGGCTGATCCCGCCTCCGCCCGGGAGCCGGTCCACGGTCGCGCCCGGCGACCGCAACGGCATCCCGGAGGACGCGAAGGTGAGGAACGTCGTCGACGCGCTGGGTGCAGGCTGCGACCTCGCGGAGAGGTCCGGGGTGGTGCTCCTCCTGGAGGCTCTGAACAACTATGACCACCCTCACTACTTCCTCAGCGGGTCGGCAGCGACCCTGGGAATCGTGAGGGACGTGGGACGCGGCAACCTGAAGATGCTATACGACGTGTACCACATGCAGATTTCCGAAGGGAACGTAACCGAGACGCTCGTGGAGAACCTGGACGCGATAGGGTTCGTTCGCTTTGCGGACGTCCCCGGAAGGCACGAGCCAGGCACGGGGGAGCTCAACCTACCCTACATCCTGAGACGGCTCGACGAGGAAGGTTACGCCGGCGGGGTCGGGTTCGAGTACTCGCCCTCTGGGTCCGACGAAGCCGCGCTCAGGGCGATCCGGACCGTCACGGCCGCCTACACCTGAGCGGCCGAGCCCTTGCGGAGCAGCGCGGTCAGCTCTCTGATGTCCCCTATCCTCTCCAGGCCGTCGACCATCGACTCGATCTTGGCCGATTTCTCTGCGCCGAGGACCTGTCCCGCGTTCTCCCGGTACTTCTTTCTAACCACCTCCTCAGCGGTCGGGACGAGGGTATCCTGTGTCTCCCTGACCACGCTCCCGCCCTTCAGCCTGACCTCGACCCAGTGGCTCTCCGTGTCCAGCACGTAGCTGACCTTGTCCGACAGTTGCTGCACTCTCCTGTCGCTCAGCTTCGTCTGCAGCATCTGCGGCGTGATCGTGCCGTAGATGAGGGCTAGGGAGAGCAGGAAGTAGTGGCTAGTCTTCGCGTCGTAGATTGTGGCGGGTCTGCGCTTCTGCTCCTCTGGCTCCGAGAAGAGCCCGATGTTCTGTGCGCTGTCCCCGAACCTGACCTCCTCCACCTGGTCGGCGCTGAGGTCCGTGCTCTTCCTGAGCCTCAGCGCTGCGTCGAGCATGAACGTGCACGCATAGCTGGTCGGATACCGCTTCAGGAATATGTCCTTCATCTCCCAGGTCTTCCCCAGGCCCTTCGTGATCGGCCCGAGGTCATAGTTGCCGGCGCCCGCGTGCGCCTCGAGGAAGCCGAACCTGCCCTCTATCGCGTCGGTCGCGATCCCCGAGACGCCCTCGCGCGCGAGGAGCGCCGCGAGGATCCCGCTCTCGGCGGCCCTGCCCGTGTCTATGCCGCCGAAATAGGCCCCGACGCGGACCGAGAGCGAGGAGCCGAAGGCGAGCGCGGTCCCCAGGCTTATCGCCTGCCGCATCTGGGCGACGGGGAGGTTCATCACCCTGGAGGCGGCGACCGCAGCCCCCACCACCCCGACTATGGATGTGGGCTGGAAGCCGCGCGCATGGAACTTCCCGGAGGCGCTGAGGCCGAGGCGCACCATGGTCTCGCAGCCGATGACGTGCGAGAGCAGGACCTCGTCCCCGCCTGTGCCCCTGCTCTCGGCGCAGGAGGTTATCGCGGGCAGGATGACCGATGTGGGATGCAGCCCTGCCGCGACGTGGATGTCGCTGTAGTCCAGCCCCTCGATGAGCATCCCGTTGAGCAACGCCGTCTCAAGGGCCGACGCCCTGAACCCGAACCCCCATGCGACGCTCTTTCCGTTGGTAGAGACGCTCTTGATCGCTCTCGCGGTCTGCCTTGACTTTTCCAGGCGCGACGAGACGAGGGCCGTCCCGATGCCGTCGAGGATGCTCAGCTTCGCCTTCCTCACGACCGCCTCCGGGACAGAGTCGAGCCTCGCGCCGGACGCAAAGTCGGCGAGCACCTCAGATGTCTTCTCCATCTCGTCCACCCTAGTCCAGGCCCAGCTTCCTGAGCGTCTTCTTCAGGACGGGGATGCCTATCCTCGAGGTCTCCTCCGGGAGAGGATACCCCCACGTATCCAGCGAGATCTGACCCGAATACCCGGTCTTCACAAACGCATCTACGATCCCGTCGATATCGAGCTTTCCCTTCCCGAGGGGGTAGTGCAGCTCTGAGGTTCTCATGTCGCTGTCCGAGAAGTGGATGTACTTTATCCTCTTGCCGAGCGTGTGGATCGCATCGATGTACCCCTTGGGGTTCCCAACCCCAAAGTGACAGCAGTCGTAGAGCACCCCGAAGTACCTCGGGTCCAGCGCGTCGCACAGCCGGACGAGGTAGTCCAGGTCCATCCCGAGCGAGAACGGATGCGGCTCGACGAGCAGCGTTATCCCAGACTTGGATGAGTAGGCGACCGCCTCCTTGTAGAGTCGTATCATGACCTTGAGGAGGTCGTCCCGGCTCTGGTTGCTCCCCCTGGGCCGCACACCCTCCCAGAACATCACGTCCTTCACGCCAAGCGCGCCGGCGAGCCGAACGCCTTCCTTGATGAACTGGACCGTCCTCTCGAACCCGTTGTCCGGGTCGAACGGTCTAAAGTCCTCCGCGTCCACGTCGTTGAGCGCGCAGACCTGGAGGCCCATCCTCTTCGTGTAGTCGACGAACTGCTCCAGCAGCTCGGGCGTCTTGCACTTCGCTATCTGGGGCTTGAAGACCTCGAACCCATCATATCCCACCGCCTTCATCCTCTGGCAGGCCTCCTCCAACGTATAGTCTCTGAAGCTGATACCTCCAGCCCTTATCGACGGACTCTGTCGCGCCAAGTCTACGGGTCTCGCCCACGCCCCGGCTTTATCTGTTCTCAGGCCCCTCATGAGTATTCGCATCGTCTGTTCACCAGGGACATTGTTCGAGGAACTCGGATTGCGTTCACGAGCGAGCGACGGGTCTGGTAACTCATCGTCACCCTAAGAAGAATCGACAAGGCCAAGTCGCATCACCTGACACTAAGGCGTGAACAAAATGGCTCACGACAATTCAGAACGCGAGCAAAAAGGGCTGAACGCGTCTATCAACCTTATCTTCAATGGACGTTTGGAAGTTGCATCGTAAAGAAAAATAGGATTTTTATGAGAAGAACGGGTGACCTAGTCGGGTTCCTTGTTCCAGGGCGCTGAGTGAGAGTTCCTTAACATATTGCTCGGCGACCAACTTTTCGACAGCCCTTACTGATTTGAACTCTTCTGGTCTTCCTCTAATCTCTTCTTCGATTGGATCGTTTTTGATGCCGAACCCTTTACATTTCTGCCTTGCTATACCTACCATCGTTTCAAGGTCCGGTGTCCGAAACTTGATTGGATACAACCGGTCAACGAGTGCCTTGTCGAGAAGCTCGATGATGTTCATCGTGAGTATGACGACGCACTTCGAAGAGTCGATCTCATCAAGCTTGTGAAAGATGGGTGTTGTTCTCATCCCGGTTCCAGCTTTCCCCTTTCGCCGAAAGTCTGTCGGGAAAAAGTGACTCGGCATCGTCGAACAAGATGATGCTCCGCCTCTTCTCTGCCTCATGGAAGACCCTCACGATTTGCTGCTCGGATTCGCCATACTTGCTCCGTGCGATAGTTGTGCTGTCGACGAACAGAAGCGGGACAGAAAGCTCATGCGCCAGAACTTTTACCATGAACGTCTTCCCTACACCGGCTCCGCCGTGAAAGATGAATCCCTTGATTCCGTCAGCGTGGGAGTTCGAGAACTGTGCGGCGATGACCAGATAGACCTTCTGGAACGTAGTCCTGAAAAAAGTACCTCTGCAATTTTGAATCGAGAGATCGGCTCGCGTGACGACAGAATATTCTGACAAACCAAAAGTGACCAAAAATGAAGCCTTTCCTCCTATTATATGGTTTAGATATATATCAGGACTCTGATGATTATTTTAGTGATTATTCTAAGTGAGGTCTCGCTCGAAACCTTGAACTTTTTCACGCTCAGGCGACTACGCTTGACGCTCTCACCGGTTCTTCACGGGTGCCATAAGTTGCCAGGTGGGATGCTCGCAGAGGATAAAGAGAAGGAAAGTCACAGTGCGCCACAGAGCGCGAATAGGAGAGTGCCCATCCAGCGGCGGCAAAGTAATAAGGGCTCGACTCAGCGATATGGGAGAACCCGAGCGACCGAAGAAAGGTTATAGAGCGTTCAGCCTCCCGGGTCCCGACGAATTTTGGTCAAGGCTAACATCGTACGCGAGGAGGACGGCATACCCATGCTCTACAAGGAGTTCAAGAGGGGGTTCGGGATCCGGGTCGTGCACCCGCAGAACCCGAAGGCACCCTCGAAGAACCTCAGCGTGCAGATCCTGTACGTAGCACCCGGAGGAAAGGTCGACCCGCACTCCCATGAGAACGAAGAGGTCTACATCCTGCTCGAGGGGACGGGAAAGGGCCACTTCGGCCTCGGCGCCCCCATAGACATCGAGCCCGGGATGTTCTTCCACCTGCCCGCGAACGCCGAGCACGGGCTCGAGAACACAGGCAAGACGATGATGAAGGTGATGGTAACTACCTCGCCCCCGTTCCCGGTCTGGCCGGAGTGGGAGATCGTCGCTCCGAAGGTTAAGGAATAACCAGCTCAGAGAGACGGGACGAGAGAAATGCCCCGATCAGGCAAGAGCAAGGCCGCCGGACGGTTGAAGTTCTCACTCGGCATAGGCGGTACGCTGAGCTCGACGCTCGACCAGGCCTTCAGGGCGGAGGAGTTCGGATACGACTTCATCTGGGTACCGGACCACCTGACTGACATCCCTCCCGCCTCGGCGGTCTACGACGCGTGGACGATGCTCGCCTACATCGGGGCGAAGACCAGCAGGGCGATGCTGGCGTCCGGCGTGACGGACACGCAGAGGATGCACCCGGCGAAGACCGCGAGCACGGTCGCGACACTGGACAACCTGACTGGAGGGAGAGCCGTGCTGGGGATAGGTGCCGGAGAGGTCATGAACACGAGGCCCTACGGGATGGAATGGGAGTCGGCGGATGTCAGGATACTTCGGGTAAAGGAGTACATTCAGGTCGTGAAGACGCTCTGGTCCTCCTCGTTCGAGCACCAGGTCGGCTTCGAAGGCGAGCTCTACAACTTCAAGGAGGCTCATCTCGGCCTGGCTCCGGTACAGAAGCCGGGACCGCCCATCTACGTGGGCGCCTTCGCCTCCAACGCGATGCTCGAGATCGCCGGAGAGCTGGCCGACGGGTGGTACCCCGGCTCGTTCTACTCGCCAGAGGGTTTCAAGGAGAAGGTGAAGGTGGTCCGCGACGCGGCCACGGGGGCCGGGAGGAGACCGAGCGAGGTCGACCTCGTCGCGACAGTTCCCGTGATCTTCGGCAGCGACGCGAAGACGATGGAGAACCTGAAGAAGGCGTTCAGACGCAGCCTCGTGATAAACCGGTATATGCTCAGGCTGCTCGGGGAGGAGGAGGCGTACGAGATCGTCTCCAAGACGCTTCAGTATCAGCTGATCGCCCCCACCCCGGCATACGCCAAGCTCCTCGAGAAGACCTTCCGATCGCTCCCCATCTCCGACGAGGCGCTCGAGCGCGGCATCAGCGAGATGATGGCCGTCGGCACGGCAGCCGAGGTAACAGAGGCGGTCGCTCGCTTCGTCAAGGCAGGCGCGTCTCACGTACACATCGCGAACCTCCTGGGAGGCGAGAGCACGGTCAGGAGGTTCGCGGAAGAAGTGATACCCGCGCTCCGGGGCTGACCTCACCGTGATCTGCTCTTTGCCGGCTCCCTGGTTCTTAGCCGGCCTAGCCATCCCTTCACCGC
>JAPCJS010000030.1 GCA_027886825.1 Nitrososphaerota archaeon | reverse complement strand
GGATCGTTCCAAATAGTCGCCAACGTGCTCCTCGGCGGATTGAGGAGGGCCGGGATAATTTCATGACCATGTCGGATCAGCAGATGGACTCGTCGGTCAGGAAGTGGGACGAGATCCTCACATATTTGGAGAATGGCGGCGACAAGACGTACGGGTTCCTCCAACTTGCGGAGAGTGACCTCCACGCGTTCGCCGGAGAGATCTCCTGCCCCTACTGCAGTAGGCAGATAGAGACGGAGGTTCGCCTCATCGGGATCGCTCTCCGGTTCTCGAGGCTCGCCAACGAGTGGGAGGTCTCTCAGGGGGCACGGGCGCGCTTCCGCCTAGTCGCTAAGGCCGTCCCACTGATAGCCACGCTAACCTATCTGGAGATAACAAAGATACTCTAGATCGACTACCTGGCCGTCTCAGAGAGCTTGGCGCCGTCCTCCAGTATCTCGACGACCTTCCTCAGGAACTCCGCGGCGGTGAACCCGTCAACGACCCGGTGGTCGAAGGTGAGGCTGAACGTAATCCTTGACCTTATCTCGATGCTGTCCCCAACGACGACGGGCTTCTTGACAATCCTCCCCACCCCGAGTATCCCGACCTGCGGCGGGTTGATTATCGGCGTGAACGAATCAACGGCGGTCATCCCGAGGTTGGTGATGGTGAAGGTACCGCTGGTGACCTCCTTGAGGGTGAGCTTGCCCTCCCTTCCCCTCGAGGCCATGTCCTTCATAGCCGTCACGACCCCGAGAAGGTCTGTGGTGTCTGCGTCTCTCACCACGGGGACGATCAGCCCGCGCTCGGTCGCGACGGCCACGCCAATGTTGACCTCATCGATCAGCTTGATTCCGTCCTCCTCGAGCGCAGAGTTCATCATGGGGAACTCCCGGAGCGCCCTGGCGACGGCCTTGACAAGCAGGTCCGTGTACGTCAGCCGGACGCCGGCCTTCGCCTCGATCTCAGGGAGCCTGCTCTCTCGGAGCTTGACCATCTCGGATGCGTCAGCCTCGTAGACGAGGGTCACCTGGGCCATGGTCTGTAGGCTCGAGTTGAGCCTCTTGCCTATCACCCTCCTGGTCTCGGAGAGCGGCACGATCTCCCTCACCTTCAGACCCATCTGGGTCTTGCTCTTCGCCTCGAGTATCGCTCTCTCGACGTCGTCCTCGGTGATCATGCCCCCCGGACCCGTCCCATTCACCTTCGCCAGGTCGGCGCCCTTCTCTGCCGCGAGCCGCTTCGCCTTTGGGGTCGCCCTTATCTCCGCGGTCGAGGCCACCGGCGACTGGGCGGCGTTCGCAACCTGGGCTGGTGCCGAGGTCGCGGTCTGCACCTGGGCCTGCGCCGCGGGCAGAGGGATGCTCTCGCCTGCGACACCGACATACGCTATGGGCTGGCCTACCGGCACAGATGATTTCACGGGGCTGAGTATCTTCAGGAGGATGCCGGAAGCGGGTGCCGTGATCTCTGTCGTGACCTTCTCTGTCTCGAAGAGCGCGAGCTTCTCTCCCTTCTCGACCCGTTCACCCTCGTTCTTGAACCACCTGACGATCGTCCCCTTGGTCATGGTGAGTCCTAGCTTCGGCATCAAAACCTCGGTGGGCACTGTGGCACACCCGTCGGGCCCGAGCAAGATAAATCTGAGCTTTCATAAAGCCTTAAATCAAAAAACACACCAACTCCGTCCTGCATGAACGTCCAGCAACTCTCTACGGAGAACCTGATCGGCCTTCTGAACAAGATGCTTCTTATCCGAAACTTCGAGCTCACGGTGGGAGACATCTTCGCAACTGGGAGGCTGCCCGGTTTCATACACCTCTCGGTCGGCGAGGAGGCGGTACCGGTCGGGGTGTGCGCGAACCTCAGAGATGACGATTACATCACCAGCACCCACAGGGGCCACGGCCACTGTATCGCAAAGGGGGTCGAGGTGAACGCAATGATGGCAGAGCTCTTCGGGAAGGAGACGGGGACCAGCAAGGGCAAGGGCGGTTCCATGCACATCTTCGACTTTAGCATCGGGATGCTCGGGGCCAACGGCATAGTCGGCGCGGGTGCACCTCTCGCAATAGGAGCCGGCCTCTCGGCCAAGTACAGGAAGACCGACCAGGTCACGGTCTGCTTCTTCGGGGACGCGGCGGCGAACCAGGGCGCCCTCCACGAGTCGATGAACATCGCAGGTCTGTGGAAGCTGCCCGTGGTCTTCGTCTGCGAGAACAACCAGTTCGGACAGTTCACCAGGCACGAGCTGGACAGCTCGGTCACAGACGTCTCCATGCGGGCCAGGGGGTACAACATGCCCGGCGAGGTGGTCGATGGGATGGACGTCCTCGCCGTCTACGAGAGAGTCGGTGAGGCGGTACGGAACGCCCGGGCAGGCAAAGGCCCGACTCTCATCGAGGCCAAGACGTACCGGTTCAGGGGCCACTTCGAGGGTGACCAGCAGGTCTACAGGACCCAGACGGAGGTCGACGAGTGGAGGAAGAAGGATCCGATACTCAGGCTCAAGGGGATGATGATAGAACGGGGCCTTCTCTCCGAGGCGGAGTTCACAAATATGGAGAACGGCGCAAAGACGCAGATATCGAACGCAGTCAAGTTCGCCGAAGATAGCCCTGCTCCTGCCCCCTCGGAGTATCTCGAGGACGTATACGTGAGCTACGGGTGAGCGCTGAATTGATAGCACAGACCACCAGAGAACTGACCTACGTCGCCGCCGTGACCGAGGCGTTGCGACAGGAGATGAGGAGGGACCCGCGAGTCTTCCTGATCGGCGAGAACATCGCGATCGGTGAGGGGTCGTTCAACGCGACACCCGGGATGCTGAAGGAGTTCGGACCCGAGAGGGTCCTAGACACCCCCATCTCAGAGGCGGGATTCTTCGGGGCCGCAGTGGGCGCCGCGATGACAGGGCTCAAACCGGTCGTCGAGCTGATGTTCGCGGATTTTATGGCAGTCACCATGGACCAGATCCTCAACCAAGCTGCAAAGCTGAGGTACATGTCGGGAGGGAAGATCAAGGTCCCGCTGGTCGTGAGGACCGCCTGGGGCGGGGGCATAAGCGCAGCAAGCCAGCACTCGCAGTCCCTCATCTCGATCGTCACCCACATCCCCGGGCTGAAGTGCGTCGTGCCTTCCACCCCCTACGACGCAAAGGGCCTCCTGATCTCCGCGATCCGACAGGACGATCCCCTGTTCTTCTTCGAACACAAGTTCCTCTACGGGGTGAAGGGTCCTGTCCCGGAGGAGGAGTACGCCATCCCGATCGGTAAGGCGGACATCAAACGGCCAGGGAACGACGTCACCGTCGTGGCGATCGGCAGGATGGTCAACCTCGCCCTCGAGGCGGCCTCTCAGCTGGAGAAGGCCGGGACGAGCGTGGAGGTGCTGGACCCTCGCACCCTCTCCCCGCTCGACGACGGCGCAATCCTAGCCTCGGTGAAGAAGACGGGCAGGCTCGTCGTGGTCGACGAGTCCCATCCCAGGTGCAGCGTGGCGACCGATATCGTGGCCCTCGTCGCCACCAGGGGCCTGGAATATCTGGACGCGCCGGTGAGGATGGTCACGGGAGGGCACACGCCAGTGCCGTTCAGCCCCGTCCTGGAGGGCGCGTACCTCCCGAGCACGGAGAGGATCGTAGCGGCGGTCAACGAGATCGCCTAGGCGCGCCGGCATCCTCCTCCCTGACTACTTTATCGCTATCGGGTTTATCGGCGACGCTACGCCCTTTGTGAAGGGCAGTGGCTGCGCCGCCAGGAAGAACGAGTACCTCCCGTCCCGTGCGCAGTCTGCGGCGAGGTCATCGAGGTCGAAGATCTCACCTAGGCTGAGCCCCATGTAGACTATGCTCAGGACATGGAACGGCAGGTGCACCTCCTTCACCTCGAACGGATGGACCTCCATCCCCCAGGTGTCGTTCGCGACCGCTGCTACCTTCTTCCTGGAGATCCACTCCAGCGAGTCGAGGGCCATACCGGGAGCCGGCCCGCCCGCATAGTCACCCCATTCGCCGCGAGCCCGTGCGGCAGACATGTGCCCCGTCCGCACCAGCACAATGTCTCCCTCACGGACCTTCACGCCCTCTCGCTCGGCGGCCTCCTCGAGCCAGTCGCTCGTTATCCCCTCTCCTGGGCGCAGACTGTCTCGTTTCCTAGTCCGAGGGATGTCCAGGAGGACCCCGCGTCCCACGATCCCTCCTCGCGACGCGTATATCCCGTTCGACTTTGCGCCCGTGCTGCTGATCTCGGAAGCCTTCCGCCCGTTGTACATGACGTCCCTGTGGATTATGTGCGCTAGTGAGTCCCAGTGGGTCGCGCACTGCGTCGGCATCACCACGACCTCGTCTGTGCTCCTGGTCTCTTTCTCCTCGCCACCGAGCCAATCGGCGGAGTAGGCGCCAGTGACCGCGTCGCCGCCGTCCCGGGTCATGAAGAGGAGCGGGTTGAACCTCCCGAAGAGCCCTCTCTGGGGACCCCGGGCGTCTAGCGGGATCGCGAGGGAGAACGACCTACCCGACCTTCCCTCCTCGATAGCCTTCGTGATCGTCCCGGGCGTTATGTAGTTCAGGGTGCCGCGCTGATCCTCGTCGCCCCACCTGGACCAGTTGCTGTACCGTTCGGTCAGCCGACGGAACTCGGCCAACGAAGTATTAGCCTTGACCATGGCGACCTCGGTACTCGAGATAACTAAGTTATTAACAGTGAGCGGGCAAGATCGGGGACTGAGCTTATTGGTAGTCTCAATCGACCTTAAGGGAAGGACCGCGATAATCACGGGCGCGGGCTCCGGGATCGGTCAGGCGACAGCGCTCCTCTTCGCGGAGGCGGGGGCGAACGTGGTCATCCCAGACCTAAACCTGAAGGGGGCGACCGACACGGCCGATCAGATCCGGAGGATGGGGGGCAACGCGATCGCGCTGAGCACCGACGTCACGAGCGTGAAGGACGTCGAGAAGATGGTCAGCTCGACGCTCGACGAGTTCACGAAGATCGACGTCCTGGTCAACAACGCCGGCATCAACACAAAGCACAGGAAGCCCTTCTATGAGCAGCCAGAGGAGGACTGGATGAGCGTCCTGGAGGTGGACGTCAAGGGGACGTGGCTCTGCTCGAAGACCGTCGCCCTCGAGATGATCAAGCGGAGGAGCGGCAGGATCGTGAACATCGCCTCGACGGCCGGGGTGGCAGCTCTCCGGCTCCAGTCCAACTTCGTCGCCGCCAAGGCGGGTGTCATCAGGCTGACACAGGCGATGGCCATGGAGCTTGGACCGTTCAGGATCAACGTGAACTGTGTCGCGCCAGGGAGCACCCTGACCGAGGGCGTGAAGCAGGGCCTCTATTCGAACCCCGCCTGGGCGGAGAAGATGCTTACGTACATCCCTCTGGGACGGGGGGCCGAGCCCAGGGAGATAGGCCAGGGGGTCCTGTTTCTCTCCTCCGACCTCGCTTCGTATATCACCGGCGAGACGCTCGTGGTCGACGGAGGATGGACCGCGGGCGCACAGGTGCGGGACGTCTGACCGACTCACCGACCGGCCCGGGTTGCGCGGCTCGACCGGCCGTCGCCGCTCGATCGGGGCCGTGATAACCCTATTACCGGTGTCCTGCCGGATCCGAACATGAATCGGATACTGAAGGTCTATCTTGCGGCTGGGATGGCCTTCCTTCTCAGCGTCTACGTCATAATGCTCTCGCTCTGGTTCGAGGCGGCACTGAACGGGGCGGTCACCGGCCAATACGTGGTTGCGATAGACACCAATGCTTTCGGGGAGAGCTACGTGGAGCTGACCCTCCTCTTCATCTTCCTGCCCGTCGTCACATGGGTCTTTACGAGAGGGCTGAGACGGCTCCTGACATCGGACGAGGTCATCTGATTGGTCGAGGGGAGGGTCTTCTTCGGCTCGCTCGTCTCCTCCGTCGCCGTGGTCATACTGGTCGTCATCCTCGGTCTCAGATACCTCAACGGTACGCTCGGGGGTCCCTACACGGACGGATCCCTGCTGCTCTCCCTGGTCTTTCTGGTGGTCATCGCGGTCGTGCTCATCCTCTCGCTGACCGACTCGGTGAAGATGGGAGGTCAGGACGCGAGGCGTTCTCCTGCGGGATGATGCGCTCACCACAACCGTTCCCGGTCGGACCGTCTGCGAGATATCTCTCCATGTCGATATGTTTTTTATGATTCTTCACCCGGCGTCGCTCGCATGAGCCAACCTTCCGGGGACAAGCCGACCTCCGCCGCCCAGGGTCCCACCGCCGCTCCGACCGTATGGGAGTTCGGGGACATCGGCTTCGACACGGAGAAGAAGCTCTGGTTCGTCCAGCTCTACAACGAGGCCAACCAGAACGTGGGCACGTACATGGGCAAGGCCGTGGTCCTGAAGCGAGGCCGGGCCGCTCAGTATCAGTGGAAGGACGGCCAGGGGAGGGCCTTCTGGCACGTGAGGGAGCGCTTCTTCGCGGACGAGATCGAGAACGTCTCGATCGACCCAGCCGGTGTCCTCCTGACCGTCTCCTTCAAGGAGGGCAAGGAGAAGGGTGAGGATGGGTCAGCGCCGGAAGACTACGCGTACATCCTGTACGCCTTCCACCTCTCCAACAAGGAGCTGGCCAAGGGCAACAAGCCACCTCTCGGCTTCGTCGAATTCTACAACTCGGGGGGCGAGCTCGTCCGCAGGCTGAACAACCGCTGGATCGTGGTAGAGGATGTCGACCGCAAGTCCGTCGGTGAATATCCCAAGATCAGGCTGAGGATCGACAAAAAGGACGTCCATCGCGTGATTACGACCCGGAGTACGATAATCGTGCAGGGGAAGGCAACAAAGCCTTGACCTCTCGTCGGCCGTCTGTCAAATTAATACAACAAAAGCTCGCAAAGGCTTAAAACCTCTGGACTGAAGGGTTTATATACACCGTCCTGCGGGCCCTTTTCTTGGCGTTCCTTAGAGTGCATTGTACACTGTTTCTAGGGCTTACTGTCGATGGGGGTATCCCCGCCTAATGGCAAGAACGAAGGCTAAGAAAGCAGAGGAGGAGCTGCCGTTCAAGATAACCGACCACTTTCTGGTCCCGAAGCACGAGCTTCTGACCCCAGACGAGTCGAAGGAGATATTACTCAAGTACAACGCGACGCCGCACCAGCTCCCGTTCATCTCTTCGACCGATGCCGCGGCCAAGTCGATCGGGGCGAAGGCGGGAGATTTCATCAGGATAACGAGGCGTAGCGAGACGGCCGGCGAGACCGTCTATTACAGGTACGTAGTGGAGGCGTGACGATGAGCAAGCAGATTGGAAGGGCGTACGACTCGTGGATAGTCCTGCAGGATCTCCTCGAGAAAGAGGGTGTGGCTAGGCAGCACCTCAACAGTTACAACGAGTTCATCAGCAAGGGTCTACAGTCGATCATAGACGAGATCGGAGACGTCGAGATCGAGACGGTCAGCACCCCATACAAGGTCAAGTTCGGCAAGATCGAGCTGGGCAGGCCCCGCGTGATCGAGATAGACGGCTCCGTTAGCAACGTCTTCCCGATGGAGGCGAGGCTCAGGAACCTCTCATACGCTTCCCCCATCTACCTCGACATGACGATCGAAGAGGAGGGTATGTCGCGTGAGGCCACCAGACAGCACGTCGGCGACCTCCCGGTCATGGTCAAGTCCGACCTCTGCCAGCTCTCCAAGATGACAAAGGAGCAGCTGATCGCGGCGAGCGAGGACCCGAACGACCCCGGAGGCTACTTCATCATCAACGGCTCGGAGAGGGTCATCGTCGGTCTGGAGGACCTCTCGCCCAATAAGATCCTCGTCGACGTGGAGAGGGCGGGCGGTGTAGTGACCTACAAGGCGCGAGTATACTCCTCGGTGGTCGGCTACCGGTCGAAGCTCGAGGTAACGCTGAAACAGGACGGCGCGATCAACGTCAAGATTCCGAGCTGCCCCGTGGACCTTCCATTTGTGATAATAATGAGGGCGCTTGGCATCAAGTCCGACAAGGACATCGCCAACGCGGTCTCGCCCAAGCAGGAGGTCCAGGACCTGCTCGAGGTCTCGTTCGACAAGGCGAGCGAGGCGCCAACCGACAAGGACGCGCTCGTCTACATCGGCAACAGGGTCGCGCACGGTATGCTCGAGGAGTTCAGGATCAAGAGAGCGCAGTCGATGCTCGACTGGGGCTTCCTCCCCCACCTCGGCAAGGCGGACGACAAACGGTACGACAAGGCGATGTTCCTCGGCGAGGCGGTCTGCAAGCTGATGGAGCTCAGGCTCAGCTGGATCGAGCCGGACGACAAGGACCACTATGGCAACAAGGTGATCAAGTTCGCAGGGCAGATGCTCGCTGACCTCTTCCGCACCTCGTTCAGGAACCTGGTGAGGGACATGAAGTACCAGCTCGAGAGGGCGGGACAGAAGAGAGGAGGGAACGTCGTCGGCGCTGCGATCCGGACCGGGATCATAACGGACAAGCTCAACAACGCGATCGCGACGGGCAACTGGGGGAGGGGAAAGGTCGGCGTCACGCAGCTGCTCGACAGGACCAACTACCTGAGCACGCTCAGCCACCTGAGGCGCGTGCAGTCGCCGCTGAGCAGATCACAGCCGAACTTCGAGGCGAGAGACCTCCATGCGACCCACTTTGGCAGGATCTGTCCCTCCGAGACACCCGAGGGCGTGAACTGCGGCCTGGTCAAGAACCTCGCACTCTCCGCGACGATCTCGGTCAGCGTCCCACCCTCAGAGGTCGAGGAGAGGCTCTGGGAGCTCGGCGCGAAACCGATCCGGGACATCCCAGACAAGCTCGCCCAGGACGGCTGCAAGATATTCATGGACGGTAGGTTCATCGGCTACGTAGACGACGGAGACAGGCTGGCCAAGGCGTTCAGGAAGCTCAGAAGGGAGGGCCAGATCAATCCGAGCGCCAGCGTCCTGTACTACGCTCCGCTCAACAAGAAGGGGTATGCGAGACTCTACGTGAGCCTTAGCGCCGGCAGGGTCATGAGGCCGCTGATCGTCGCCGAGAACGGCAAGCCGCTCCTCACCCAGGACATGCTCACCAAGGTCGTGGCGGGAGAGCTGACCTGGAGGGACCTCGTCGAGAGAGGCGTCGTCGAGCTCATCGACGCGAACGAGGAGGAGAACTGCCTGCTGGCAATGTCGCCAGATGAGATCACCTCCAGGCACACCCACCTCGAGCTGTATCCAGGGGCCATGTTCGGAATCGCCGCCTCGATCATCCCGTACCCTGAGCACAACCAGTCCCCGAGGAACACATACGAGTCTGCGATGGCCAAGCAGTCGCTCGGATTCTCGACCCCTACGTACCCACTCTCCACCTTCGTCAGACAGCACCTGCTCGTCAGTCCTCAGGCTCCGATGGTGGGGACCAAGTCGACAGAGCTGCTCAACATCACTGAGAGGCCCTTCGGCACGAACGCCGTGGTTGCAGTCCTCTCCTTCGAGGGCTACAACATCGAGGACGCAATAATCATGAACAAGTCGAGCATCGAGAGAGGCTTCGCCCGTTCGTTCTTCTACAGGCTCTACGAGGGAGAATCGAAACAGTACCTGGGCGGGATGCGCGACACCTTCGAGGTCCCCTCCGCCGAGTCAAACATCAGAGGCTACCGGGGAGAGAAGTTCTACAGGCTGCTCGAGGGCGACGGCGTCGTCATGCACGAGTCGCAGGTGACGGGAGGAGACGTGGTCATCGGCAGGACATCGCCCCCCAGGTTCATGGAGGAGTACAAGGAGTTCGAGATCAAGGGACCATACAGGAGGGACACCTCCGTCTCGGTCAGGCCGACCGAGACAGGCGTGGTCGACGCGGTCTTCATGACCGAGAACGTGGAGGGCGGGAAGATGTTCAAGGTCCGCGTGAGGGACATGCGCACCCCTGAGATCGGCGACAAGTTCGCCTCAAGGCACGGACAGAAGGGGGTCGTCGGGCTCGTCGTCCCACAGGAGGACATGCCGTACACCGTGGACGGAGTGGTCCCGGACGTCATCATCAACCCGCACGCGTTCCCGTCGAGGATGACCGTAGGACAGTTCATCGAGTCGATCGCCGGTAAGGCCGCCTCCCTTAGGGGACAGCCTGCAGACGGCACGGGATTCGCCGGCGAGAAGCCGGAGGAGCTCGAGAAGATCCTCGAGGAGCGCGGGTTCGAGCGCACGGGCAGGGAGGTCCTCTACGACGGCAAGACCGGGAAGAAGTTCGCCGTTGACATCTTCATCGGCGTGGTCTACTACCAGAAGTTACACCACATGGTCGCGGACAAGATCCACGCGAGGGCGCGCGGACAGGTCCAGATGCTCACCAAGCAGCCGACCGAGGGAAGGGCCCGCGGAGGGGGCCTCAGGTTCGGGGAGATGGAGAGGGACTGCCTGATCGCCTACGGCGCATCCATGGTGCTGAAGGACCGGCTCCTGGACGAGGCCGACAAGACCGAGATCAATGTCTGCGAAAAGTGCGGCCTCATCGCCTACTATGACGCCAAGCAGCGCAAGTACGCGTGCAAGATAGACGGAGACCAGGCCAAGATCTCCACGGTCGTCGTGGCGTACGCCTTCAAGCTACTGTTACAGGAGATGATGAGCCTGAACATCGCGCCCAGGCTGAGGCTGAAGGACGCGGTGTAGTGGTGAAATAAGATGGCAATGGAAGAAGCACTTAGAACGATCCGAAAGATCGACTTCGCACTGCTGTCCCCGACCGAGATCAGGAAGTACTCGGTCGCTGAGATCACCCAACCGGAGACCTACGACGAGGACGGGATGCCGGTACAGGGAGGGCTCATGGACGGCCGCCTCGGCACGCTCGAGCCCGGCCAGAAGTGTGGCACCTGTGGCAACACCGCGTCCCGCTGCCCCGGCCACTTTGGGCACATCGAGCTGGCGGAGCCGGTGCTGCACATGGCGTTCGTCAGCGACATCAACAAGCTCATCCAGGCGACGTGCAGGACCTGCGGCAGGCTCCTGCTGCCGACGCCCGAACTAGAGGCGTACGGCCAGCGGATCAAGAATGTCACCGAGTTCACCCCTACCCTCACAGAAGAGATTGCGAAGGAGATCCTGACCAAGGCAAAGAAGGTCAAACTCTGCCCGCACTGCGGAAAGCAGCAGTTCCAGATCGAGCTCACCAAGCCCACAATCTTCCACGAGATCACCGAGGAGGGAGGTGCCACGAGGCTACTGCCCGGTGCGGTCCGCGAAAGGCTCGAGAGGATCACGAACGAGGACCTAGAGCTCGTCGCTTACAATCCCAAGGTCGCGCGCCCAGAGTGGTTCGTCCTGCAGGTGCTCCCGGTACCTCCGCTCACGGTCAGGCCATCGATCACGCTAGAGTCAGGGATCCGGTCAGAAGACGATCTCACCCACAAGATAGTCGACATATTGAGAGTCAACCAGAGAGTACGCGAGGCTAAGGAGTCGGGGACACCACACCTGATCGTCCAGGACCTTGTCGATCTCCTCCACTACCACGTCACGACCTACTTCGACAACGAGGTCTCGGGCATCCCGCAGGCGCACCACCGCTCCGGCAGGCCGCTCAAGACTCTAAGCCAAAGGCTGAAGGGCAAGGAAGGCCGGTTCAGGGGCTCGCTCTCAGGGAAGAGGGTCGACTTCTCGAGCCGGACCGTAATCAGCCCTGACCCCAGCCTCGACATCAGCGAGGTCGGGATTCCGTTCGAGATAGCGAAGAAGCTCACGATTCCCGAGAAGGTCTCGCAGTGGAACATCGACACGCTAAAGGCTCTCGTCACCAAGGGCCCGTTCGAGCACCCAGGCGCCAACTATGTGATCAGGCCGGACGGCGTCAAGATCAGGCTCGACTTTGCGAGCGACAAGAAGGCGCTCGCCGACTCGATAGCCCCAGGCTTCGTGGTCGAGAGGCACCTGATGGACGGCGACATTGTGCTCTTCAACAGGCAGCCGTCCCTCCACCGCATGTCAGTCATGGCGCACCAGGTCAAGGTCCTGCCCTTCCGCACCTTCAGGCTCCACCCATCCGTCTGTCCGCCGTACAACGCAGACTTTGACGGCGACGAGATGAACCTCCACGTCCCACAGAGCGAGGAATCTCGTTCCGAGGCGCTCATGCTCATGCGCGTGCAGGACCAGATCCTCTCGCCCAGGTACGGAGGTCCCATCATAGGAGCCATCAGGGACTTCCTGACTGGAGCCTACCTCCTCACGAGGGATGAGACCTTCCTCACGCCGGAGCAGTTCACGAACCTGGCGCTCGCAGGCGACTTCCAGGGTGACATGCCCGAGCCCAAGGTCAAGGGCGCAAGCCCCATGTACACTGGCAAGCAGCTCTTCTCGCTCTTCCTGCCAAAGGACCTCAACTTCGTCCTCACGTCCAAGTGGGGCAAGGCGAAGACGGGCGAGGCCAACGACGTCGTCATCAGAGACGGCGAGCTCGTCTCGGGAGTGATCGACAAGGCAGCCATAGGCGCAGAGGAGCCAGACAGCCTTCTCCACCGCATCGCCAAGGACTATGGTAACGACCAGGCGCGGCGCTTCCTCAACTCCATCCTCTCGGTCCTCAAGACATACATCACCAGACGCGGCTTCACCTATGGCTTCAACGAGCTTAGGCTCTCTGTCGAGGCGAACCAGAAAATAGCGGACACGCTCCAGGAGGCCTACGACAACGTCACAGAGCTGATCAAGAAGTACAAGGCCGCCACCCTGCCGCTCACCAGGGGCCTCTCACCAGAGGGCTCGCTGGAGTTTTACATAGTCAACGAGCTGTCCAAGTCCAGAGACAGGGCAGGCCGCATAGCCGACAGGTCTTTCTCCACGGAGAACTCCGGAGTTATCATGGCCCGCACGGGAGCAAGGGGATCGAGCCTCAACCTCGGGCAGATGACTGCGGCCCTCGGGCAGCAGTCAGTCAGAGGAAAGAGGATCGAGAAGGGCATGCGCGGGAGGTCGCTCAGCCACTTCCTCCCGTACGACCTCTCGCCAGAAGCGAAGGGCTTTGTCAAGAGAAACTACAGGGACGGGCTGACGCCGACCGAGTTCTTCTTCCACGCCATGGGAGGCAGAGAGGGGCTCGTCGACACGGCCGTCAGGACCCAGCAGAGCGGCTACATGCAGAGGCGCCTCGTGAACGCGCTAGAGCACCTGCGGGTCGAGTACGACCTCACTGTCAGGGACCCGAACGGTAACATCATCCAGTTTCTCTACGGCGAGGACGGGATCGACCCAGCGAAGAGCGACCACGGCCGCCCGGTGAACCTCGACAGGGTGATCAGCGCCGAGGGCCTGATGAACGCCTCGCGCGGCAAGTTCGGGGAGAAGGAGGCTGAAGGTCTCCTCAAGAAGTACCAGAACAAGCTCAACAAGCGCCTATTCGAGGAGCTGCAGCAGAGGCTCTCTGAGGCCCACCTCACCGAGGAGGGAGCCCGAAACGTCCTCGACAAGGTCATGGAGTCCATCGACTATGCGACGGTAGAACCGGGAGAGGCCTCGGGGATCGTCGCCGCCCAGTCCATAGGAGAGCCGGGAACTCAGATGACCCTCAGGACCTTCCACTTCGCAGGCGTCAAGGAGCGGGATGTCACGCTGGGTCTCCCCAGGCTCATGGAGCTCGTCGATGCAAGGAAGATACCGGCCAAGCCGTCCATGGACGTCTACCTCACGGAGGAGTACAAGCACTCCAGGGAGAAGGCGCTCAAGGTCGCCAACGACCTGCTCTTCACCAAGGTCGGCAGCGTCGTGGAGTACAGCGAGGTCGACCCCACCGAGGGAATCAAGCTGCACGTCAACGAGCAGATGATGGCCGACCGAAACGTGAAGATCGAGGACGTGGCCGAGGTGGTCGAGACCGGCAAGAGGAACGTGCAGATCGAGAAGGCCAAGATCGTCAGGGTCAACCTCGAGAACGCGGACCTCTCCACCCTCTTCACGCTGCGCAACAAGCTCCTGAACATGAAGCTCAAGGGTATACCAGGGATCAGCAGGGTCACCGTCGTGCAGGACAATGAGGAGTGGGTCATCCAGACCGCAGGCTCGAACCTGGCGAAGGTCATCTCTATCCCAGGCGTCGACACCAACAGGATCTACACCAACAACATCCACGAGGTGGCACAGGTCCTCGGGATCGAGGCGGCCAGGGCTACCCTAATCCGAGAGGTCATGGGCACACTGGACGAGCAGGGACTAGAGGTCGATGTCAGGCACATCTTCATAGTCGCTGACGTCATGACGTCCAAGGGCTACCTGCAGCAGATCGGCAGGCACGGCATCGCAGGCACGAAGAGCTCTGTCCTGGCGAGGGCGGCGTTCGAGATCACGGTGCCGACCCTGGCGGAGGCGGCCATCAGGGGAGAGTCCGAGGAGCTCAAGGGCGTGACCGAGAACGTTATTGTAGGCCTCCCGATACCAGTCGGGACTGGAATCGTAGACCTCTACATGGGCTGATACAATAATGGTGGACCAACAAATTCTCGGACGAGTTCTCAAGGAAGCGATGAAGGGAAGCAAGTACACGATGGGGACGAAGGAAGTCATAGCTGAGATCAAGAGCTCCAAGGTCGTCATAGCCGCGGTCTCGATCGGGGGCAGCGCCGGCACTCAGCTGAAGGCAGAAGCGGAGAAGCACAAGGTGCCCGTCGTCATCCTTGATAAGAACTCGGCCCAGCTGGGAAGGCTGCTCGGGAGGCCCTACAAGGTCTCAGCCATCGCGCTGCGCCAGATAACCGAGTCCGACCTCAGACAGCTGCAGGCCTAGTGGAGAGAAATTGCCGAACATCAAGCTCTCCTCGGACCAGCTTGGCCTTATCTCGATCTTCCAGAACATGAGCGGCGCGACGGTCAGGGACTGCATAGTCGATGACAAGGGCGGCCGCCTGATCTTCATAATCAGCAAGGGCCAGATGGGACTCGCCATCGGAAAGAAGGGGGCGACGATCGAGAACATCGAGCGGGTGGTGAAGAAACCCGTCGAGGTCGTAGAGTGGTCGGACGATCCGGCCGAGATGATCAGCAACGCGCTCGACCCGAGGTTCGTCTCCGAGGTCAGGATCACCGACAGGCTCGACGGCACAAAGGGCGCCTCCGTGGTGGTAGACCCGAGGAAGAAGGGCGCGATACTGGGAAGGGGAGGAAGGAACGCCGAGAAGGCCAGGCTCATTGCGAAGAAGTACTTTGACATCGGGAACCTTCAGATCATAACCTCGCAGTGAGTGAGACCGGTGGATTATTTTCTGAACGCTTTTATAGACAATGGAGAGCACGGGGTGAACCTACATGCCCGGTGGTGAATTTTCGGCGCGTCAGATGGAGCTGCACAGGCAGAGGCTCCGCTGGAGTGACAAATACTACAAGAGAAAGGTACTCCGGCTCGACGTCAAGGCCGACCCTCTGGAGGGCGCTCCTCAGGCCCGCGCCATCGTTCTCGAGAAGGTGGGCATCGAGTCGAAGCAGCCCAACTCGGCGATCAGGAAATGCGTGAGGGTCCAGATAGTCAAGAACGGTAAGCAGGTCACGGCCTTCCTCCCCGGCGACGGTGCACTCAACTTCGTAGACGAGCACGACGAGGTCCTGCTCGAAGGCATCGGCGGCTCGATGAAGAGAGCCATGGGCGACATCCCCGGAGTCAGATGGCAGGTCTCCATGGTCAACGGTGTATCGCTGAACGAGCTTGTGTACGGAAGAAAGGAGAAACCGAGGCGGTAATCCAGATGAGCCAGAAACTCGAGTACCCTAACCTCCTACTCTGGGGCAAGTGGGACTTCACCCAGGTGAAGGTAGAGGACATCGGACTCGTCTCGGTCATAGACGTGAGGCCGACGATGGTCCCTCACTCCGGCGGGAGGCACGAGCACCAGAAGTTCTCCAAGTCGAAGGTCAACGTCTCGGAAAGGCTCGTAAACCAGATGATGCACTTTGGCAAGAAGCACGCCAAGAACACAGGTAGGATGGGCGGCAAGAAGCAAAAGGCACTGAACATAGTAAAGACCTCGTTCGAGCTGGTCCACCTCAAGACCGGCCAGAACCCGATCCAGGTCCTCGTAAAGGCGATCGAGAAATCGGCGCCGAACGAGGATACCACCAGGATGAGCTACGGTGGCGTCGTCTACCACATCTCGGTCGACATATCTCCCACGCGGAGGATGGACATTGCGCTCAGGTTCATCTCGGAGGGCGTCCGTGAGGCTGCCTTCGGCAACATGAAGTCTGTCGAGGAGGTCCTGGCCGACGAGCTGATACTAGCCGCCGCAGGCGACTCCAACAGCCACGCCGTAAAGAAGAAGAACGAGCAAGAAAGAATCGCCATGGCCTCGAGGTAGGGGCCTCAGCTCTTCTCTTCCTTCTCCTCTTTCATGGCCATCCCCTTGAGCTCAGGCTCTAGCTCTGGAGGCTCTGCTATCTTCTCGCCAGGCGCCGAGAGGAAGCCCCTCATCAGCGATATTATCACGTCCTTCCTGTACCTCTCCAGCTTGTGCGCTATCGTAAAGTCATAGTGCGGGTTCTTGGCCACCGCCCCAAGCACCTCCAGCCTCGCTGTCCCGATCGAGTCCCTCAGGAGATAGCCCGCCTTGAGCTGGGCGACCAGGTCGTCCTCCGCCCAGATGATGAGAGCTGGCTTTTTCACGCTCTTCAGCTTGAGCAGCTGCGACTTGTCGTAGGTGCTCGAGATCAGTATGAGGTCCTCCACGCTCTGGGGCCAGTTTATCGCGACCTCCAGCGCCACCTGGCCTCCCCACGAGGTCCCGACGAAGATGGCCTTCTGTATCCCGAGCCTCTCCATCATCTCGTGAAGTACCCTCGCCTGGACCTTGTAGTCCGGAGTCTCGGGAGGGATCGTGGAGTGGCCGAAACCCACGAGGTCGGGCATTACGAGCGTGTACTCCTTTGACAGCTCTATGAGCGGCTGCCAGACCTTCCAGTCCTCCCTCTTGTCTGAGCCGTGGAGCATAATCATGGTCGGCCCGCTGCCCTCGGAGGCGTAGTTGACCCTGTACTCGCCCAGCTCGACGCTCTTCACCGTCGTGGATGCCATCGATAATCCCCCGTCCACGTCTTCGCGGTGGTTTTATCTGCTTCGGCCTTCTGGAAACGTCCGAAAACAGGTTTTCACAACCATTAATTAGTGGTCAGAAGATGTACAACCATGGAAAACAACCCCCTGGCGTTCTTCGGCATGCTGCTGAACGTCTGCATCAACGACGAATGGAAGAAGGAGTCCATGCTCACAGCCACAGCCGTCTCGTTCGCACTCGGGATGGTCGCCAGCGTCGCGACCGCGTACGCCATCAGCATGGCGCACGCCTTCGTCTAGGTCACGTGTACAAAATTCGACTTGTCTGTAAAGAGTTTCTACTCTTATCGCATTTACGAGCCCCAAGCCGTATCATGCTTCGGTAATCCAAAATGGGTCGCAGAGCAGTACTGATAGGATTCTGGTTGCTCGGGTATGCCCTAGGCTTCTTCGCCTGGCTCGTAAGAGCACCAGTCATCAACTGGGTTCAGAACCTTGGTGTCAGCGCAGACGTCGCGGGCGCGCTGATCACAGGGCTCGCAGGGTCCGTGGTGATGCTGGTCGGGGTAATACTCTGGAGCTACCTCTCGAATTCGTCGTAGCTCCATCTCTCTCACGCGGAGAGGTGCGAGCTATCGTCCATTTTTATCTCGGCCGATGATAGCTGCGCCCGCTTTTCCTTCCTTATCCTGTTGAGCCGCCGGTTGAGCATTATCGTCAGCGCTATCAGCCCGGCGAACGGCAGCCACGTTATCCAGAAGAGGCCGGCTCCCAGCTGGATCTCGACGGACTCGAAAAGGGCCGCTACCAGCAGCATCACCGTGACTATGACGAGGTTGATCGCGAACTGCCATCCCTCAACGCTCCAGTTCACTGCGGACCTACCGCTCGCCTTTCCTCTGAGCCACTTGAGGAGCGCGTAGAGGAGGAAGAGCCCCTCGCCCGTCGCGACCGCGTAGGCCGGGAGTTCGATGTAGCTGTGCGGGAAGAGCAGCAGGAGGACGATTATGATGAGCACAGCAGGGGTACTGTCCGTAATCCCGATAACCCCCAGGATCCTGGCCGTCGCGTACAGGGAGACCCCGAAGAATATTACGCCCAAACCCGGTATCATCTCGATCGCGGCGATCCTGAAGTTGTTCGTGAATATCCCCCAGAACTGCGTGAGCAGGCTCGCGTTAGCAAACTCGTTGTTGATCTGGTTGCTCTGGCTCGTGTAGAAGGCCTGCTCGCCAGGGAAGAAAGGGAGGGTCGCAACCACGAAGAAGATTCCGACCTCGATCAGGAACAAGATGACGTAGAGGAGCAAGCCTCGGGATGCGAACTCTGTTATGGCTCCTCTTAGACCCGCTTTCTCTGACTCGGTACCCAAATCGTCCCGCCCCGTGGTGAGCGGTCTCCTGAGAGAAAAAGCTGGCTCCATGAAATCTTGGATAATCTCATCTTTTTAATCGGCATCCGACGAATATTTGGAGGTATTTCCAGTCATATACGAGGTACTTCCGATAGTTATTTATGTAAACTCTTACGGGGCATAAGGACGGTAATACCAATGGTTCTCTACCACAGACATTTAGGACATATTCGCGTATATGTGCTAGCGTCAAGACCGGGGCTCTCCTCCGTATGACCACCATCGAACCGCTTAGCACCGAGCACAGCCTGAATGCAGACATCACCGCGATGGTCAACCAGATAGCTGTGATCGGTCCCAAGGTTCCCGAGATCGCCAGAAGACTCGGCAGGCACAGGGAGACAGTCCGTTACTGGTACAAGAAGCTCGAGGCGAACGACTTTGCGATACAGGCGATAATCAACCACGAGGCACTGGGCCTGAAGAGGATCATCATGAAGGTGCAGTTCGGCGAAGGCTACAGGGACTATGTGAAGACCATGATGTTCGCCATGAACGAGCTCTGTTACGTCACCAGCTATGCGAAAGCGCTGCCCGAGGACGTCTATGTCATCCACGCGAGCGTCCCGAGTGAGCGCGCCCAAGACTACCTTGACTTTGCGGACGCGCTGAAGGAGCAGGGCGTCTTCAAGAGCGTAGATTCGTATCTCTTCGACTGGTTCAGGAACGTCCCGATGAAGGGCGACCTGTACGACTTTGAGACCGGCCACTGGGAGTTCGACCTCTCCTCGCTGGTCAAGAAGGACGTCCCCTTCACCCAGGCGCAGATATCGCCGAAGGTGAGGTTCGACAGGACAGACCTGCTCATCGCCAAGGAGCTGCAGATCGACGCCACACGCGAGATGCAGGAGATACAGCAGGCGATAAAGGAGAACGACAAGGTCGAGATCAACTACAAGACACTCTGCTGGCACCTGAGCGAGCACGTCCAGGACAACAACCTGCTAAAGGGCTACAGGATCAACTGGATGGGTTCCCGCTGGGACAAAAAGGCGGACCGGGCCAGGCACAGGTCGCACAGCTATGTCGTCCTGCACGTGT
>JAPCJS010000041.1 GCA_027886825.1 Nitrososphaerota archaeon | reverse complement strand
TTCCCTCGCTCTACATAGAGTTCTAGCGGGATTTAGATTGGTGTGTGATAGTTACCATGCCTGAAAAAATGTCTGGTGCACGGGCCATCGTTGAGGCCCTCGAAAAGGAGAAGGTAGAGTACATCTTCGGTATGCCGGGAGGCGCTAACCTTCCGTTCTACGACGCGCTCTGGGACTCGAAGATCAAGCACGTGCTCGTGAGGCACGAGCAGATCGGCGCCCACATGGCCGACGCGTACGGAAGGGTCGCCAGGAAGGCCGGGGTCTGCTCAGCCACCTCCGGCCCCGGTGCGACAAACCTCGTCACGGGGATCGCGACCGCGTTCGCAGACTCGTCCCCCGTCGTCGCAATCACGGGACAGGTCTCCAAGAGCATGACAGGGAAGAGCGGCTTCCAGGAGACCGACGTCGTCGGCGTGCTCACGCCGATCACGAAATACACGCTGCAGCCTCTCTCCGCAGCGGAGATCCCCTCGGCTGTGAAGAAGAGCTTCTACATCGCACAGACAGGGAGGCCGGGCCCCGTCCTGCTCGACATACCGAAGGACGTACAGCAGGAGGAGGTGGAGATGACCTTCCCAGAGTCGATCGAGATCAGGGGCTACAGGCCAAGCGTCGCGGTCGACTCCCAGGACATCGAGAGGGCGGCCGACATGCTGGTCAAGGCGCACAGGCCACTGCTCTTCGGCGGAGGGGGGATACGGATAGCCGACGCCTCGCTCCAGTTCAAGGCCATAGCGGAGCTGCTGGTGGCGCCGGTCATCACGACGCTCCAGGGCAAGGGGACCTTCCCCGAGGACCACCCGCTCTCCGTGGGCCCGATAGGGATGCACGGCAGGGCCGAGGCCAACAAGCTTGTGGGAGAGTGCGACGTCCTGCTCGCCGTGGGTGTGAGGTTCTCCGACAGGTCCACCGGAAACTTCGGCGAGTTCGCGTCCGATGCCAAGATCATCCACATCGACGCCGACCCGACCGAGTTCAACAAGAACAAGCTCGTCGCCCTCAGCATACTCGGCGACGCCAACCGCGTGCTGAGCATGCTCTTCGATGCGCTCGTGAGGCGGATGTCGAAGAGGACGGACGACAACGCCTGGCTGGCGCGGCTCGCGGCGGTGAGGGAGGAGATGAAGGGCATCCCGGCCTACAAGGACTCCTACGCGGAGCTCTCCGGACCGAAGATAGTCAAGCTCATGAGGGAGATCCTGCCCCCCGAGTCGATCCTCACGACGGGTGTCGGCAGGCACCAGATGTGGTGCGAGATCCACTACCGCGTCCTCCGTCCCAGGACCTGGGTGACCTCCACAGGCCTGGGGACGATGGGGTTCGGGCTCCCCGCTGCGCTGGGGGCGAAGCTGGCCAACCCCGGTGTGCCGGTGGTCGACTTCGACGGCGACGGGTCCTTCGTGATGACCGAGCAGGCTCTGGCGACCGCTGTGGAGGAGAGGATCCCCATAGTGGCGATCGTGCTCAACGACAGGAGCCTGGGGATGGTCGAGCAGTGGCAGCGGCTGATGTACAACCGCCGCTACATCGGCATCAGGTTCCAGAACGTGCCCGATTTCGTGAAGCTCGCCGACTCCTACGGCGTCCAGGGCACACGCGTCGGCTCGCTCGACGAGTTCGCCAAGGCGCTGAGGCAGGGTGTCAGGGGCGACTCCCCCACGCTCATAGAGATCCCGGTCTCCCACGAGGAGGACGTCTTCCCGTTCATGCCTCCTGGCAAGGCGATCAAGGACACAGTCTACGGGGCATCAAAGGAGCTGGCGGTGTTTTGAGGGCGTCGAAGGTCCTCTCTGCGCTGGTCGAGAACAAGCCTGGGGCTCTCTTCAGGGTGGTGCACCTCGTCCGTCTCATGCGCCTGAACATCGACGGGATGACCGCCGGCGCGACCAACGGGGGCGAGGACGTCAGGATCACGCTGACGCTCGAGGGAGACGACGCGGCGGTGGAGCACGTCGCCAGGCAGCTGATGAAGGTGATAGACGTCCTCGAGGCGCACACCTACAGCCCCGAGCAGGTGACCGCCCGTGAGCTGGCCCTCGTGAGGATCAACACGGACAAGATGTCGATCGCGGACATACAGAAGATGCAGTCCTGCCGCATCGTCGATTCGTCGACACGGTCGGCCGTGGTCGAGGTCGTAGGCAGCGCCAGCCAGATCGACGACTTTGTCTCCAGCCTCAAGACGAGCGTCCTCGATATCGCAAGGACAGGCGTCGCCGCCCTGCCGAAGGAGATCCAGGCATGAGCAGCGAACGCATGATCCGGCTCTTCGACACGACGCTCAGGGACGGCGAGCAGACGCCCGGTGTCTCTTTGACGCCGCAGGAGAAGCTCGAGATAGCCAAGGCTCTGGACAAGCTCGGGGTAGACGCCATCGAGGGCGGGTTCCCGATCACCTCGAAGGGCGAGCAGCAGGCGATCCGGCTGATCGCCAGGGCGGGCCTGAGGGCGGAGGTCTGCGGCCTGGCGAGGGCGGAGAAGCTCGACATCGATACGGCGATCAACTGCGGCATCACCGGGATCCACGTCTTCCTCGCCTCGTCAGATATCCACCTGGAGCACAAGCTCCACATGACGCGCGAGCAGATGCTGAAGCAGGCGGCGGACTCGGTTAGGTACGCCAAGGGCTTCGGGGTCAAGGTCGAGTTCTCCGCCGAGGACGCCACGAGGACGGACATCGAGTTCTTCAAGCAGGTCGTAAAGGCCGTCTCCGACGCCGGGGCCGACAGGTTCGACATACCGGACACCGTCGGCATCGCCACCCCTCAGAGGATAACCGAGTACGTCAGGGCGGCCAGGTCCGTCTCCGACGCAATGATCAGCATGCACTGCCACAACGACTACGGGCTCGCCGTCGCGAACAGCCTGGCCGGGGTGCTCGCAGGTGCGGACCAGGCGCACGTCACCATCAACGGCATCGGCGAACGTTCAGGGAACACCTCCCTCGAGGAGTTCGCGCTCGGATGCTTCAACCTCTACGGATGGCGGACGAACGCCGACTACTCGCTCCTGTACGGCACCTCTAGGCTCGTCGCCCGCCTTACGGGGATCGTGATCCAGCCGAACAAGGCGATCGTGGGCGACAACGCGTTCGGGCACGAGTCGGGGATACACACCCACGGGGTGCTGAGCAACCCCTCGACCTACGAGCCCTTCGACCCCGCGATGGTAGGGAGGGCAAGGTGGCTGCAGGCAGGCAAGCACTCGGGCCGGCACGGGATCGCCGCACAGCTGCGCGGCATGGGCCTGAAGCCCAAGGAGGAGAGCCTGAGGCTCATCGTCGACAGGGTGAAGGAGATCGGGGACAAGGGGTCGAGCGTGACCGACTCCGACCTCTACCAGATCGCGGTCCAGATAATGGGAGGCGGCAGCGCGGAGAAGAACGAGCTGGTCGAGCTGGAAGGGCTGGAGGTCGTGACGGGGATCAAGAGGCTCCCCACGGCCACCGTGAGGCTGCTCGTACGAGGCCATCTCCACGAAGCGACCGAGGTGGGTGCAGGGGCGGTCGATGCGGCCGTGAACGCCATCCAGAAGATCTTCAGCAACATCGAGACTGTCCGGCTGAAGGAGTATCACCTCGAGGCGCTGACGGGAGACTCGGGCGCGGTCGCCGACGTGACAGTGAAGGTGGAGGACGACGCAGGGAACTATGCTTCCGGCAGGGGTATGAAGAGGGACATCGTGGTGGCCAGCGTGGAAGCGATAGTCGCAGGGACGAACGCGCTGCTGGCGAAGAAGCAGGACCTGGAGAGGACCAAAGACCTCGAGCCGGAGAAGCCTGCGGGGCCGATAGAGGGGATATAGACAGATGGGCTCGACGATAACCGAGAAGATAGTCTCGCGCGCGGTCGGCAGGAAGGTGCGGGCCGGCGAGCTGATCGAGGCGCTGCCCGTCGACAAGCTCTACTTCAACGAGGTAATCGGGCCGCCCGCGATCCTGAACTTCCAGAAGGACTTTGCGGACATCTATCAGGACGCAGGGAAGAGGATGAAGGTCTTCGACCCCACGAGGGTGGCGTTCATGCCCGACCACACGGTCCCGTCGTGCTCGATAATGGTCAGTACGGGGATCAAGCTGATGGCCGACTTCGCCAAGCAGCAGCAGATAACGATGTACAAGGAGGGCGACGGCATAGAGCACACCATCGCCTCCGAGGAGGGGTTCGTCCTGCCGGGGGAGATCGCCGTCGCGACCGACTCCCACACGTGCACGCAGGGCGCCCTCGGCGCGCTCGCGTTCGGGATAGGGACGACAGAGGGCGAGAACCTCCTTGCGACCGGAGAGCTCTACTCTTTCACGGTCCCTGAGACCGTGAGGTTCAGCGTCGCCGGGGAGCTCCAGCGCGGCGTCTATCCGAAGGACCTCGTCCTGCACGTCCTCGGGCTGATGGGCGAGGGAGGGTGCTCCAAGAGGGTGGCCGAGTACGAGGGCCCGACGATCTCGTCGATGGAGATGGACGGCAGGTTCACGATCTGCAACCTCTCGGTCGAGATGAGCGCCAGGACGGCCATAGTCAACCCGGACGAGACGACGATGGCCTACGTCAACGACGCGCTCGCCGGAAGGGGCGGCGCGCTGACCAGCGGGCAGTCGGGGATGATCGTCGGGAGCGACGACGACGCGAGCTACTCCCAGACCGTGAGCGTCGACGCCTCCGCCATAGAGCCGACCGTCTCGCTCCCGCACTCCCCTGCCAACGCCAAGCCCGTGAGCGAGGTCAGCGACCCGATCAACGTGGTCTTCCTCGGCTCCTGCGCGAACGCCAGGAGGAGCGACCTGACCGTGGCCGCCAAGATCCTAAAGGGGAGGAAGGTGCACCCCGAAACCAACCTGATAGTCATACCTGCGAGCAGGAAGGTGTACAACTGGGCGATGGACAACGGCATACTCAACACCATAGCACAGAGCGGGGCCAACATCGAGTCGTCGAACTGCGGCCCATGCTTCGGGAAGCACATGGGGATACTCGCGCCGGGCGACAGGTGCCTCAGCACAAGCAACCGCAACTACAAGGGCAGGATGGGCTCGCCCGAGGCCTTCATCTATCTCGGTTCGCCTGCGGTCGCCGCGGCCACCGCGATCGAGGGCAGGATAGCCGACCCCCGCAAGTACCTGGGTGATTGATCGACTTGCAGATGAGAGGGACAGTCGCCAAGAAGTATCCCGACGACATAAACACAGACTACATAATCCCGGCGTACCTCCTCCAGGAGAGCTGGGACAAGCAGTTCTTCGCGGACCACGCCTTCGAGTACTACGATCCCTCCTTCAAGGCTGCGTGCAGGGCGCACAAGGAGAGCATCGTCGTGGCTGGCAACAACTTTGGGTGCGGGTCCTCGAGGGAGCAGGCCGTCTACGCCGTCAAGTACAACAACGTGGTCGCGGTCGTGGCCCAGTCTTTCCCGGACATATTCTACAGGAACGCCCTCAACAACGGGCTACTGCCGATCCAGATCAGCGACACCAGCAAGATCGACCCCGGGGACGAGCTCCTGATCGATCTCGAGGCCCGCAGCCTCCTGGACGTGACAAAGGGGGCCGAATATCGCGTGCTGGCGACGGACGCAGCGGTCGAGCAGATGAAGAGGGGCGGCTTCCTCGGCTACGTCCGAGAGAGGCTCAGACAGAAGCTGAGGGCACCGGCGCAGTAGCGCGGGAGCGGACCCTCCATTGACCAGCTACACCATCGCACTCATAGAGGGGGACGGGATCGGGCCAGAGATCTCCTCCACATCCCTTGCGGTCCTCGAGGCGCTGCGGACACGCTTCGACCTGAGGTTCGAGTTCAGGCCTTCCCCGGCGGGCGACGCGTGCAAGGCCAGGACGGGGGAGGCTCTCCCACAGAGCTCCCTCTCGACCATCAAGGACTCGGATGCCTGCCTCAAGGCACCCGTCGGTGACACGGCGGCGGAGACCATCGTGAAGCTCAGGCAGATGCTGAACCTCTACGCCAACATCAGGCCCTCCAAGAGCCTCCCCAACGTGCCCTCTCTCAGGCCCGGCATCGACTTTGTGATAGTCAGGGAGAACACGGAGTGCCTCTACCGCGGTATGGAGTTCGAGTTCGACGGTGGGGTGGTCGCGCTGCGCACGATAACCCGGGTCGCGTCCGCGAGGATCGCCAAGCACGCGTTCGAGCTGGCCGAACAGAGGGACGGCGCGAGGAAGGTCGTCGCCGTGCACAAGTCCAACGTGCTCCGGAAGAGCGACGGCCTCTTCTCGCAGGTCTGCAGGGAGGTCTCGTCCCAGCACCCCTCCATCGCGTTCAGCGAGATGCTCGTCGACTCGGCCGCGATGAACCTGATCCGCATCCCGGAGAGCTTCGACGTCATGGTCACCACGAACATGTACGGCGACATACTATCGGACGAAGCGGCGCAACTGGTGGGTGGGCTGGGCATGGCCCCCTCGGCGAACATAGGCGAGCGGTTCGCCATATTCGAGCCCGTCCACGGGGCCGCGCCCGACATCGCAGGAAGGGCCGCGGCGAATCCTCTCGCGATGATACTGACGAGCGCCATGATGCTGGAGTGGCTCTCGAAGACGCGCGGCGACGCGAGCTGCGCGGAGGCCGCCTCCTCGATAAGGACGGCGGTCAACAGGACCCTTGAGAGTGGAGTGAAGACCTCCGACCTCGGCGGGAGCAACAGCACCTCTGAGGTTGGGGCTGCGGTCGCCAGGCAGCTCGGCTGAGAGATATGTAAATAGCCTTTGACCGGGAGGATGGAGCGATAGAAAGTTGCAGCCGACGAAGACGATCTGGTTCGACGGGAAGTTCGTCCCCTGGGATGACGCAAAGATACACGTCCTAACTCACGCACTCCACTATGGATACTCCATCTTCGAGGGGATCCGCTGCAACGACACCTCCGACGGGCCAGCGATCTTCAGGCTGAAGGAGCACATCGACCGCCTCTTCGACGGTGCCAAGGTCTACAGGATGCAGCTCTCCTACTCGAAGGAGCAGCTCATCGCAGCGTGCCTGGACCTCGTGAAGGAGAATAAGCTGCAAGCCTGCTACATCCGCCCCATCGTCTTCAGCTCGCACGGCGAGATGGGCGTCAACCCCCTGAAGAACAGGGTCATCGGCGCGATCGGGTGCTGGGAGTGGGGCGCCTACCTCGGCGACGAGGGGATGGAGAAGGGCATCAAGTGCGGGGTCTCCAGCTGGGCGAGGATAGATTCGAGGATCCTTCCTCCACAGGCCAAGTGCGCGGCGAACTACGCAAACTCGATACTCGCGAAGACAGACGCACTCGCGGCGGGGTATGACGAGGCCATCCTTTTGACGCTGGACGGTTACGTGGCGGAGGGGTCGGGCGAGAACATCTTCAGGGTGAGGAACGGGGTCGTGTACACCCCCACGATGCAGTCGGGGATACTCGGTGGCATCACGAGGGCGTCGGTGATGCAGATCGCCAGGGACAACGGGATCGAGATACAGGAGCGGGACTTCACAAAGGACGAGCTCTACACTGCCGACGAACTCTTCTTCAGCGGGACCGCCGCAAACGTCACACCCATCAGGGAGGTGGACGGGAGGAAGATAGGGGATGGCCACTACCCTGTGACCAAGAAGATCCAGAAGGTCTACCTCGACGCGATACACGGCAGGATCGAGAAGTACAAGCCCTGGCTCTCCTACGTCCGCTGATGCGTCCTTCTCTCCATACCTGTCTCTTTTTTCTCCCTTCCTTTCTTCCGGCCGGAGGAATGTTTAAGGAGAATGAGGGGCGCCGGCCCATCGTAATAGTTTGAGAGAGGTAGACCTCGTCGTCATCGGCGGAGGGCCGGGCGGTTATGTCTGCGCCATCCGGGCCTCGCAGCTTGGGCTCAAGACCGTCTTGGTAGAGAAGGCGAGGCTCGGCGGCGAGTGCCTCATCGCAGGGTGCATCCCCTCCAAGTCGATCATCTCGGTGGCCAAGGCGTACGACAAGGTCAAGGAGGGCGCTAGGTTCGGGATACGCGCCGAGGGGCTGAGCATCGACTTTGCGGCCCTGCAATCCTGGAAGGCAGGTGTCGTGCGGACCCTCGAGATGGGGGTGGCCACCCTGTGCCAGGGATACAAGGTCGAGGTGATCAAGGGCGATGCCGAGCTCGTCGATACCACGAAGGTCCTGGTGAAGACCGAGGGCGGAACCGAGGAACTTTCTACCAAGAACGTGGTGATCGCCACGGGGTCGAGTGCCATATCGCTGCCGGGCCTGGAGTTCGACGGCAGGACGGTGGTGAGCTCCAGGGAGGCGCTCGAGCTGGAGAGGCTCCCGAAGAGGATGCTGATCGTGGGGGGCGGCTACATCGGGCTGGAGATCGCCGGGATGTACCAGCGGCTCGGGAGCCACGTCACCGTCGTGGAGCTGATGGACCAGCTCCTCCCCGGGACAGAGCCCGACCTGGTGAGGTACGTCCAGAAGAGCCTAGAACGGAGGGGCGCGGCTATCCACCTCAGGTCCAAGGTCGCCTCCCTGGAGAAGACCGCGGAGGGGGCGCGGGCGAGGCTGGAGACCCCGCAGGGCGAGGTGGTCGTCGACGCGGAGGTCGTGCTGGTGAGCGTCGGCAGGAGGCCGGTCACGCGCAACCTCAACCTGGACAGGCTCGGCATAGAGGTCGACCCGAAGGGATACGTCAAGACGGACCAGCAGATGCGGACGAACCTCAGGAACGTCTTCGCCATCGGGGACGTGAGGGGGATGCCGCTCCTGGCCCACAAGGCCCAGAAGGAGGGGATCGTCGCCGCCGAGTCGGCCGCCGGTCTGCCGACTGTGGCGGAGTGGAAGAGCATCCCCTGGGCCATATTCACGGACCCCGAGATATCGGGCGTTGGTCTTACCGAGAAGCAGGCGGTCGAGGCGGGATATCAGGTGAAGAGATCGAGGTTCCCGTTCGCGGCCCTGGGAAGGGCGATCGCCGCGGGAGAGACGGACGGGTTCGTGAGGATAATCTCCGACGCGAACTCCCGCGTAGTCCTAGGCGTCCAGATAGTCGGACCGGAGGCCTCAGACCTGATCAGCGAGGCCGCGCTCGCGATCGAGATGGGCGCGACGACCGAGGACCTGGCCCTCACAATCCATCCACACCCAACGCTGCCGGAGGCCATGATGGAGGCGGCAGAGTCAGCCGTAGGCAGGCCGATCCACCAGCTGAGACTATGACAATGAGCATGACCCTGCTGGACCTGGGTACGAGGCCCTACCCCGAGGTCTGGGAGCTCCAGAGGTCGCTGGTCGAGGCCAGGTCGAAGGGGGAGATCCCCGACACGCTCATCCTCGTGGAGCACGAGCACGTCATAACCCTGGGAAGGAAGACCAGCCCCGAGAACTTCAAGCCACTCGACGTCCCCGTCTTCCAGGTCGAGCGGGGCGGAGACGCGACGTACCACGGCCCGGGACAGCTCGTAGGCTACCCCATCATCAAGATGGAGGTCCCCGACGTCAGGAACTTCGTGAGGTCGCTGGAGGAGGTCCTCATCCTCGCCTCCAGGCAGTTCTCCGTCGACGCCGGACGCAAGGAGAAGCACACCGGCGTGTGGGTGGGGGAGAAGAAGCTCGCATCGATCGGGGTCGCCGTCACAAACTGGGTCACATACCACGGGTTCGCGCTCAACGTCAACACCGAGATGGGATACTTTCACCTGATCCGGCCATGCGGGCTCGACCCCGATACGATGACCTCCATGCAGGAGCTCACGGGGAAGAAGCTGGAGATGCAGTCGGTGAAGCGAGAGGTCGCCAGGAGCTTCTCGAGCGTCTTCGGGGTCGATCTCGTCGAGGGCGCACCTCTCAGGGCCTCGACCTGATCAAGGGATAGGGTTCCAGATAGCCGAGATTCCTAGGACCTTTGAGTCAAGGCCTTGACCTTGCGCAAGAGCTCCGGGGTGAGATCGCTCGGCTCTAAACCGTGCACGTCAACGGCGTGCTGACCGATTTGTTTGTTGAGTTCTTCCTCGGACTTGGACTGGAAGACTGCCTTGCACTCGAACCCCGCATCCTTGCACTCGAATCGAAGCATCGTCAAACCAACAGGAGCCCGTCGCATTTATTTCTTACTTCGCCATGGTCCGTTGGTTCTACGCCTCGCTAATTGGGGTGCTTAAATCAGTGCTCGGAATATAGAGGAGTGCGGCCGATCAAGTCGATCCAGTTCAGCTATGTGGCGTCGGCCGACCTAAGATCTCTCTTCGAAGACTTTCGCCTCATGTGCAATGACGCCATCCGAATCGCAATAAAAGAGAAGCCGAAGAGCAGGTTCGGCCTTCAGGCACTCGCCTATCTGCGACTGAAGGAGTACGGCCTCCACACTCACTACATCCTTTCGGCCTGCGAGGTGGCGTTCGCCGCATACCGCAACAAGAACCGCAGGTCAGACCCGTACGTCAAGCGGGTTTTCCTGAAGGTGACTGCCCAGTCATATAGGCTTAATCACATGATCCTGAGGATACCGACGTCGCCGAGGAACTACATCTTTCTTGCGCTCAAGACGTCGGATTACCACCTCTCCCTCATCGACGACCCCATCCTCAAGAGGGGCTCCGTCACCATCACCGAGCAGACAGTCAGCCTGACATTCTCGAAGGAGATCACTATAAACGAGCCGCTGGGACACATCGGTATCGACGTCAACGAGAGGAACGTCACCACGTCGGACACCCTCGGCGACACGAAAGTCTATGATACTTCTAAGGTGGCAGAGATCAAGCAGAGATACAGGGAGATCAGGGCGAAGATCGGCGAGAAGACGAAGCAGGATCGTAGGATCAGCCAGCGACTCTATGCGAAGTACGGCAAGCGAGAGAAGAACAGGACCGTTCAGGCTCTCCACTGTGTCTCGAAGGAGATAGTTGAGCTTGCAAAGAGGAACCATCTAGGAATCGTCATGGAGAAACTCAAGGGAATCAGGAAGCTGTATCGGAAGGGTAACGGCCAAGGAACCTCGTTCAGAGGCCGGATGAACTCATGGACCTTTCACGAGGTCCAGAGGCAGATAGAGTACAAGGCAGGATGGGAGGGCATCCCCGTAACCTACGTGAGCCCGCGTCACACATCCCGAAACTGCTCGAAATGTGGCACCTCTCAGAGATTCGAAGGACGGACAGCCATCTGTCCTTCTTGCGGCAAAAGAGAGGATAGGGACGTAAACGCATCGAAGAACATCATGATGGCCGCACTTGGTCGTGCGGCTCAGCCACCTGGAGGAGGCTGTGAAGGGGAACCCCGAAGGCAGGAGAAAGCGGGTAATCCTCCGAGCAGAGGGGTGGAAGTTGGTCCCGGCGATGAGCCGAAGATCTAACAGAGCCAAAGATTAATTAGGCTAAGAGGGCCCGAAAAAGTCGTGCCTACCCAAGCATCCAAGATAACCTACGTGACTTTATTCGCTGACGAGACCATCCATCCAAAGTACGAGGCTGCGATCAAGAAGCTGTCCAAGTCCCTAGGCAAGCACTACCAGATGTACATCGGAGAGGAGGCGGTCGAGTCGAAGGACGGCGAGTTCGCGGTCCACAGCCCAATCGACACCTCGATCGTGGTCGGGTACTTCCCTATCGGGAACAAGAAGCACGCCAAGGCGGCAGTGGCAGCGGCCCGCAGCGCCTTCCCAGCCTGGAGCAGGGTGGCCTGGCAGGAGCGTGTGAAGATACTCCTGAGGACGGCGGAGCTCATGGACGAGAGGAAGTTCGAGATCGCAGCCGCGATCAGCTACGAGGCCGGGAAGAACCGGACCGAGGCGCTCGCAGAGGTCTGGGAGGCGCTGGACGCCATCCGCGTCTTCGCCAAGTCGATGGAGGAGAACGAGGGCTACATCAAGAAGACGGGCCCGGGAGGACCGGGCGAGGACTGCACCGTGGTGATGAAGCCCTACGGCGTCTGGCCCGTCATATCACCCTTCAACTTCCCCTTCATGCTGGCCAACGGGATGGCGAGCGGCGCCCTGATAACGGGCAACACGGTCATCCTGAAGCCCACCAGCGCGGCGCCACTCACGGGGCTGATGCTATACAGGGTCTACCGCGACGCAGGAGTCCCGGCGGGAGCGGTGAACTTCGTGACCGGTCCAGGGTCGAACTACGAGGACGAGTTCACAAAGGACCCCCAAGTGGGCGGGATAGCGTTCACGGGCTCGATGGACGTGGGGATGAGGCTCTTCCACGAGTTCCAGCGCAGCCAGCCCTGCATAAAGCCGGTGGTGATGGAGCTCGGCAGCAAGAACCCCGTGATAATCACGGAGAAGGCCGACATGAAGAAGGCGGTCGAGGGAGTGGTGAGGGCCGCATACGGCTACTCCGGCCAGAAGTGCAGCGCGGCATCGCGCGTCTACGTGCAGCGCTCTGTCAAGAAGGATTTCCTGGCGGCGCTGAAGAACCGTCTCAAGGAGGTCCGCGTGATGGACCCGCGCGCAAAGGAGGCGTTCATGGGCCCGCTGATCAACAAGGCTGCAGTCGAGACCTTCGAGGACGCTGTCAAGAGCGCCGGGAAGAAGGGGAAGATCTTCTTCGGCGGGAAGGTCCTGAGGAAGGGCCTCTACGGCAAGGGATACTACGTCGAGCCTACGGTGGCCATCGATCTGCCGAGCGGGCACAGGCTCTTCAGAGAGGAGCTCTTCGTGCCGTTCGTGGTCGTCGACGACTTCAAGACCCTCGACGAGGCGCTCGAGAAGGCCAACGACACCGAGTACGGGCTGACCGCGGGGATCTTCAGCGAGGACAAGGCCGAGGTCCAGAAGTTCCTGGACGAGATCCAGTTCGGCGTGATCTACGCGAACAGGAAGGGAGGCGCGACCACCGGCGCGTGGCCGGGTGCTCAGAGTTTCGTGGGGTGGAAGGCCAGCGGAGCCACCGGGAAGGGCGTAGGAGGGCCCAGCTACCTCCTCTCCTACCTGAGAGAGCAGTCGCAGACAGTGGTGACAGAGTAACTCGCTAGCCGACCAAATGACCGATCGATCGATCGACCAGCCCGCCGGCTGCCCGTCACTCCCTGTCGACTCTGCGGGTGTACGACCCGTAGAAGAACGCCCCCAGGACAGCTCCCAGAACGATGGGCAGCAGCAGCAGTCCTGTCGAGCTCCCGCCATGGCTCGTGAGGCTGTTCAGGGAAGAGATGGAAGGAGCACCGGAGACGGCCTGGGTCGTCTGCGTAGCGATGGCAGTTCCACCTGACTGGCTGCTCTGGGGTGACAAGCCGACGACCTGCTGGCCGTTCGTCTTAACCAGGTCGATGTGAAGGGACCCCCCTCCTCCCCCAGCCAGGCTCACGCCCGCGATAAGGATCGCCGCCAGCAAGAGGCCTGCTGCGGCTCCAAGCAGGGTGGTCCGGGGGTTCATTGTACATCATTCTCCTCGGGTATAATTAACTCTAACATCTAGAACGGCCTCCTCCTCCATATCCTGAGGAGCTCGTACCAGAAGACGGCGGCCCCACCGATGGTCCCTATCAGGGCGTAGACGTCGAGGAGGTCGAGGTTCGACAGGACGTAGGCGACGGCGATCGTGCTGAAGAAGACCGCATAGAACCCGACCCTCGGCAGACTGAACTTGCCCACGTTCACAAATGCCTGCAGTATGCCTGGGTCCACCTTCTTCGCGATCACATAGTTGCCCAGCGGGTCCTGCTCGACCACCCCCAGCCTGACCATCTTCTCGATGTGATGGAAGGCAACGCTCGGGCTGGACAGCTGGAGGTCACGCTGGACCTCCCTGACCCCGACAGGCTTCCCCTGCCTGAGCATGTACAGATAGATCTTCAGCGTCTTCCCCCGAAGCTCGTACTCTATCTTCTCCCTCTCAGCCATGGGCCGGAGGCGTCTTCCGGAGGCAAGATAGTTAAAGGTGCCTTGGGAGATGGAAACCGCAGCAAACCAGATTTGCTTAGAGCCGAGATGACCCATGCTAGCCGGTAAGAGACTATCCATCGCCTTCCCGGACACGGTACTCGAGGAGCACGACTCGCTCAGAGAGAAGACGGTCAAGCTGGGCCAGATAGCCCGCGCCTGCTCCGTCTTCGGCGTCGATAACGTCCTCGTCTTTCGCGACCCCCGCGGGAGGGGAGAGCCGGGCCTCATCAGGCGGGTCCTGGAGTATCTCGAGACCCCTCAGTACCTGAGGAAGAGGCTCTTCCCGATCGACGAGTCGCTGAGGTACGCCGGTCTCCTCCCTCCTCTCAGGATACCCTCACACAAGCCGAAGGTACCGGTCGAGAGCCTGCGCCCCGGGGATTTCAGGGAGGGCGTTATCCTGGGGGACAGAGCCACCGTCGACGTGGGCCTCGAGAGACAGCTCGCGCTGAGACAGAAGGTGGGGGGGACCCCCGGACGGGTCACTGTGAAGATAACCTCCGTGACACCCCTCGAGGGGGTCCTCGTGGACAGGTCGCAGCCCCGCGAGTACTGGGGCTACGTCGTGGAGGAAGGGAGCGTCGAGCAGATACTCTCCGATCCGCGGTTCCGGCTCAAGATCGCCACCTCTCGTCTTGGAGTGCCCCTCGCCATGTGCCTGGATAACCTCCGCACGCAGGTGAAGGGAACCGAGGGCGTCATGGTGGTCTTCGGCTCTCCTTCCCGGGGCCTCTTCGACCTGATCGGCGACCTTCCGCGGCGCGTGGGGTTCGTCGTGAACCTGTACCCTGAGCAGCACGTGGCCACGGTCCGCACGGAGGAGGCGGTCAGCTCCGCGCTGTACCTTCTGCAGGTGCTGAGCATCCCGCAAGTAAAACACGAAAGTTTAAAGGCTAATGGAAAATCGGGGTAAACTCTAAAGTGTTTTTGCTTGGGCCACCGTAAACATAGCGCACCAAGGCGAGGAAGTCTTGCCTTCAGACCCAGGGCACGTGCCGGGAGTTTCGTCCCGACAGTCCATACCTGGCCAAAGATCACCACAGCTTCTCCAATACTGCTCGGTTTTCCAGCCGTCAAGGTCGGCACGATGCACAGCATCACGCTCGACGACAGGGAGAAGACCCCTAACTTCGGCAAGCCTCTGTTCAACCCGACGAGCGTCCTCGCGGTCCCAGAGTCGGCCGTGGTGGGGCTGAGGCTCTACTCGCGCGAGAACGGCGCGGAGAGGGCCGTCGGCGAGGTCTACGCAAAGAACCTCCCAAAGGGTCTCGAGCTGAAGAGCTCCGTCGAGCCCGAGAAGTTCGCCGAGGCCTGGAAGAGCAAGCTCGGGTCCATCGTGAGGATCGCAGCGCTCGTCTCGATAGTGCCGCGCGACGCGGGCCTCTCACAGAAGAGCCCGATAATCTTCGAGGTGGGCGTGGGAGGAGGGAAGATAGAGGCACAGGTTGACTACGTCACAAAGCTGCTAGGAAAAGGCGTGAAGTTCTCGGACGTCTTCAAGGCGGGCTCCTACGTCGACGTGATCGGGATCACAAAGGGACAGGGCTACGAGGGTCCGGTCACCAGGATGGGGATCAAGAGGAAGCAGCACAAGTCGAGGAAGAGCGTCAGGGCCGTCGGCGTGATCGGACCCTGGCATCCAGCGGCCGTCATGTACACGGTAGCGAGGGCGGGACAGCACGGGTTCCATCAGAGGACCGAGACGGGGAAGAGGATCATATCGATAGCAAATCCAAAGGACGCCCCGATAACCCAGAAGGGCGGGTTCCTGCACTTTGGTGAGGTAAAGACCGACTATGCGCTCGTGCGCGGCTCTGTACCTGGGACGCCCAGGAGGGTCGTCGTCGTCCGTCACCCGGTCCGCGCCGTCAAGGGCAAGACCACCCCGGTGCAGCTCATAGAGCTCAGCACCAGGACAGGTAGATGAGCGGCATGGCCACCAACATCCTGGATCTGGAAGGCAAGCCTTCAACAAAGGAGGTGGAGATCCCCGATGTCTTCTCCCGCCCTCTCAGACCCGACATCATCCTCAGGGCTTTCTGGATAGTGAGGTCACACGGGATACAGGCCTACGGAAGAGACCCGCAGGCTGGAGAGAAGACCAGCGCCGAGAGCGGCTGGCCCCCTACCGGTCGTGGAATCTCGAGGATTCCGAGGGTCAAGGGAGAGCGCAGCAAGCGCGCTGGGCAGGCAGCAGGCGTCGCGAGCGTCGTGGGCGGAAGGCTCCCGCATCCGCCAAAGGCCGAGAAGGTCATCTACAACAAGATAAACAAGAAGGAGAAGAAGCTGGCGTTCGAGACGGCGATCGCCTTCACCGGGGACGCTAACGCGGTCGCATGGAGGGGCCACCGGGTCGGGACCCTGCAGTTCCCGCTGGTCGTCAGCGACGAGATCGAGAGCGTCTCGAAGACGGCGGAGCTCCACTCGTTCCTGGAGAACGTCGGGCTCTCCGACGAGCTAAAGCGCCTCTACGGCGGGGTGAAGAGACGGTCAGGCAAGCCGAGGATGAGGGGACGCGCCTACAAGGAACCGATCGGGCCGCTCTTCGTGGTCACGAACGACCGGGGGATCAGCAGGGCCGCAGAGGCTATCCCGGGGGTCAAGGCGGTCACGATAGACAGCCTGGGCATCCTTCAGCTCGCGCCGGCCGGCGTTGCGGGCAGGCTCACCTTCTGGACAGAGTCGTCGCTGGATGCGCTGAGGTCTAAGGACAACAAAAAGGAGGTCGAGATGAAGATTGAGGCTTGAGGACGCGCAAAAGATCATCCTGAGGCCCTACCTCACGGAAAGGACCTTCGAGGCGATAGAGCGCGAGAACAAGCTCTGCTTCATCGTGCTCGACTCGGCGTCCAAGCCGCAGATCGCGAGCGCCGTGGAAGCGCTCTACGAGGTGGAGGTCAGGGAGGTCAACACGTCGAGGACCCTCATCGGAAAGAAGGCTTTTGTACGGCTGACCGAGGAGAGCTCGGCAG
>JAPCJS010000095.1 GCA_027886825.1 Nitrososphaerota archaeon | reverse complement strand
GTGACAAAGCAGAAGTTGAACGACGCCGGCATTTTCACGATCCTCGATCTTGCGACCGCGGGTCCCGCGGAGATAGCGGACGCGACGGACTGGGACATTACAAAGTCGGTCGAGGTCAACAACAAGGCCAGGAAGAGGCTCGTGGAGATGGGGAGGCTCGAGCCTGACTTCGTCAGTGCCTCGGACCTGCTCACGCGCAGGAGGAACATCACGCGGATCAGCACGGGTTCCAAGAACATAGACGAGCTGCTGGGAGGAGGCATCGAGACATGGGCGATAACGGAGTTCTATGGGGAGTTCGGCGCAGGGAAGACGCAGATCTGCCACACGCTCTGCTGCATGGTGCAGCAGCCCATCGCGGACGGCGGCCTCGACGGCGGCGTGGTCTACATCGACACGGAGGGGACCTTCCGGCCGGAGAGGGTCTCCGAGATCGCCCAGGCCAGAGGGTACAACCCCGAGGAGATCCTCTCGAGGATAATGGTGGCCAGAGCCTTCAACAGCGCCCACCAGGAGCTAATCGTGAAGGATCTCGGAAAGATAATCGAGAAGCACAAGATCAAGCTCGTGATCGTCGACAGCGCGGTGGCGCACTATCGGGCCGAGTTCCTCGGGAGGGGTACGCTCGCCGAGAGGCAGCAGAGACTCAACCGCTTCATGCACAACCTGCTGAGGACCGCCGAGATCTACAACATCGCCGTCGTGATGACCAATCAGGTCCAGTCAGCACCGGATAGCTTCTTCGGCGACCCGACGAGGGCGACAGGCGGGCACGTCGTGGCACACACCAGCACGTACAGGATCTATCTGAGGAAGGCCGGCAAGAACCGCATAGCGAGGATGATAGACAGCCCGTATCACCCCGAGAGGGACGCTGTCTTCATGCTGGACGAGAGGGGCATCGACGATCCATCAGAGGAGACCTCCAAGAGGAAATGACCTTCTCTGGGTAACGGTTTAATATCGTGCTTTCGGCGGCGAGAACCTTCATGAAAGCAAGAGAGACCTTTGTGCTGGCTCTAGTGCTCTCTCTAGCTCTAGTTCCAATGCTCGCCGCCGTTCCTCCGGTCGGGGCCCAGGGCCAGTATACCGAGCGGCTGGACGTGTACGCCGCAGGTTCGAGCGCGTACTGGCTCATGGCGATGAACCACCTGAACTCCACCCTGCCCAACCTCGCTGCCGCTGAATCCACGGCAGGACTGAGCTCCTACCGCCTCTTGGCGCTCAGCGCCCAGTCCGTCACCTCTGACCTACAGATCTTCGGCGTGGACGGGTACAACGTCCTGCACGTCCCCTCTATGCCTGCGCAGGGGCTATTCCTCACCGTAAACGCCTCGAGCAGCTCCGCGGCCTCGCCTCTGCTCTCGTACTTTGCGACCCGCTTCGCGACGACCTTCACGCAAGTCTCGACGGGGTCGGGCTCTTTCGTCTACTTTGCGCCCGTGAACTTCCTGGGGGTGGCCGCCCCCGTGCTCTTCAGGCTCGTCCCGACGACCATGAGCGGCTTCGCCGGCTTCCTGAACGAGCCTGCCTTCCTGGGGCTCCCGATGCCTTCGATCGCCCTCTCGGGGAACAACAACGGGAGCGGTTTCAGCCACTCGATAATGATAGGTGCTGCCTCTTCCAGCATCCTGAACACCGGCGGCACGATCAACCTGCCCAAGCTCCTCTCGAACGTGAACGGGACGCTGAAGGCGTCGCCCTCCGCATCCTCGAGCGAGGTCGTCAGTCACTCCCTTGACGGGGTTATCCAGTCGGCCGACAAGGCGACCGTCTCCAACTTCGCCTCGAACTTCAGCAGCTCCTACACATACAGCGCCAGCCAGGGCAAGGCTGTAAAGGTCAATGCGACCCTCTCGAGCCAGGCGCCGACGGCCATCGCATATCGGATCTTCGACCGCGGCACGCTCACCTCCAACCAGTCGCTCGCCGTGACGATAGTGGTGAAGAATACCGCCTCGGCCGGCGCGATGCAGAACATCACCGTCAACGACAACTGGTGGAAGAGCTATCCCACGGTCTTCCAGTTCGTGAGCGGGAACTACACCTTCACGATACCCAGCATATCAGCCGGACAGAACACGACCGAGTCCTATGTCCTCAAGGTCATCTCGTCCTCGAGCACGCAGGTGACAGTCCCAGCGGCGGCCGCCACCTTCCAGTACCTGCTCTCGAGCGCGAGCTACACCAGCGAGGCCATACTCAACGAGGCCCTCATTCAGATAAACAACGTCGGCCCGGCGATCTCGATCACCGCGCGCCCCACGATCTCCTCGGGCGCTCCGCTGGGGACCCCCGGGAACTACACGGTCACCCTGACCAACAGCGGTAACTCGCCCGCCCTTGACATCAAGGTCGGCAACTACACCATCACGAACCTGGTCCAGGGAAGCACGCAGACTCTCAACGTCCCGATATCCCTGACGAGCATCCTGCAGAGGAACTACACCAAGACATTCTCGGTCCAGTTCGTGGACGCCTCGCAGCAGACGCTGAACATAACCTCGAACTCCGTCTCGCTCCTTCTCTCGCACACGGGGATGGTCATACCCTTCCTCCGGGTCACGACCAACGATACCCTGACCTCCAGCTCGATAACCTCGCGTCTCCTCAACGTGACATACACCTTCGCGAACAAGGGCCTGGCGACCTCCGGTACGGTGACCGCCACCCAGGCTCTCCCGACGGCCGTCTCCTGCAAGGTGGTCGCGGGCAAGGGGACCTGTGCGTCCGGCGCCTACACCATGACAGTCCCCAGCCTCACGATCACGAACACACAGGCCAACAAGCTCCAGCTTAACTTTACGCAGGACAATATCATAATCCCGCCGGCCGAGATCTCGACCTCCTACCAGGGGGCCACATTCCACACCTTCGGGGGAGCGTACGTCATCCCCGCGGGTATAGTCCTGACCAAGTCGTTCGGGCTAGAGGCCGGCTTCCCCGGGATGACCTCACCGGTCACCCTTGGGATATCCAACGTGGGTACGGTACCCGTCTTCAACGCCACGGTCCAGTCGACACAGGACAGCTTCGACTCTGCGACCACGGGCGTTGTGAAGACCTTCCCGACCATCGCACCTAAGCAGACTGAGAGCTTCAACTACACGATCCAGCTGACGAGCGGCGCCTCCGGTAACGTCACCGCATCCCCGACCACCGTCCAGCTGGTCGTCGGAGGCCTCAGCACGGGCTTCTCCTCTACCCAGGGCGGCCTCGAGGTCTTCAAGCCTGTCGCCGCGGCCGTCAAGACGAACCCGTCGGCTCCCGAGGAGAACCACGATTTCACGATGGCAGTTACACTGACCAACGCGGCCAGCGTCACTGTCACCGGAGTGACCTACACCTTCACGATCCCCTCTGGGCTGACGGTGGTCTCGGGCGGGCAGGTCTCCGGCCGCGCAGTGACTGTCTCCGTGCCCTCCATCGGGCCCGACTCGAACCAGACGGTCGTGCTGACACTGAGAGCCTCGACCGGGCTCACCATCGATACCGCCTCCTCTCACCTGACCTACCAGTACCAGAGCTTCACTCTGACCGGCCTGGCCCCGAAGCTGACCGTCCCCGTCTCGGTGGACGTGACGACGAGGTACACGCTGCCCATTATCATCGCGATAATCATCGCCTTCGCAGGCCTGGTCTACATGCACCGCAGGATCAACCCTGCCGTCAAGACTTGACCTCCGATCGCTCGGGACGGACCACGGCCAGGCGCGAACCTTGACCCGTTCCGAAGAGCGGTCGGCGGGTGCCCTCATCTTCAACCAGACGCCCACCGGCCGGCGCTACCTCCTGCTCAAGTATCCTGCAGGCCACTGGGACTTCCCAAAGGGTAACATCGAGGAGGGAGAGGTACCTGAGCAGACGATGGTCAGAGAGGTCCGCGAGGAGACGGGGCTGGTCAACGTCGTCCCCGTCAGGGGCTTCCGCAAGGTCATAGAGTACTTCTACAAGAGAGACGGACGGAAGATCCACAAGGAGGTCACCTTCTTCCTTGCAGAGTCGAAGGAAGACCGGGTCGTCCTCTCCTTCGAGCACAGAGAGTATGCCTGGCTGACCTACGATGAAGCGCTGAAGCTAGTCACCTACTCGAACTCAACCAAGCTGCTGCGCGCCGCCGAGGATGCCTTCAAGAATCCGATATCGACTGGTTGAACTCTCGGAGCATGGCCCGGGGTGACTTGGCGTCTATGATGGAGCGTCCCACTATGGCGAGGTCGGTCCCCGCCCGGATCGCCTTGTCCGCTTCGCCGCCCTGAAAGCCTATGCCGGGGCTGAGGATCAGCTGCCACGGGTCGATCGTCCTCCTGACGTCCTTGATTATCTCTAGTGACTTGGCCGAGACGATCGCCCCGTCGGCGCCCCACTCGCGGACCTTCCTCGCGAAGCGCAGGTACATCGGCTCTTCGCCCACCTTCAGCGCGTATCCCTCCTCCGCCCCCGCGTGGCTCATGTAGACCAGCAGGATTACCCCCTTCCCGAGCGCCCTGGCCCTCGCTATCACCTTGGAGAGCCCCTCGTTGTGGCCTGCGAACGGGTTGGCTATGACCGCGTCGAACCCGCTCCCGAAGAGCAGCTCGACGGTCTCCAGGTTCGTCGACTCGATGTCGTTGAGCTTGATGTCGGCGATGAGGGGCAGTGCCTTCTCGGAGCAGATCTCGGCCACCCTGGCGAGGCCCTGGAGACCCTGCGGCAGGAGGAGCTGGAAGTTGACCTTCACCCCGGCCAGCGAGTCGCCCAGCTCGACGAGGAGAGCCTCGGCCCTCTCGGCCCTGCTGCTCTGGGGTCCCGTGATGTCCAGCGCTAGGATGATCTTGCTTCCGTGTCTCTTGGAGGAATCTTTCAGCCTTTCTCCGAACTTCACTAGAACTCCACCAGCGGGTGCTTCTCCGCCAGCTTGATCACCTTGACGTAGTAGAAACCGTGCTCGTCCGTCCTCTTGCTGAAGTTGGTGTCGCTCATGTTGGTCGGAGAGTACTTTACGAAACCTGTCGGTGGCTCTGCCTTCATCCGCGTGTAGAAGAAGAGCGAGGCCTCCTCATAGTCATCGAGCCGGGCGAAGGACCCGATCATCCAGCTGGACCCGTTCTTGAAGCTGTAGAGCGGGAGCGGGGGCTCCTCGTAGAGCATCTTGTAGGTCGCCAGCTTTACGAGCGACCCGAGGTCGGCGACCTCTGCGGCCAAGAACTTCTGGTGGAACTCCTTCTTGTGCTCCAGGATGCTGGGCATCTTCAGGATGTGGATGATCGGCGAGTAGATGTACGACGGCGTGGAGGCCGAGTCGACAAGCTGCACCTCCTCCATCTCGCCCGCGTTCCTGTAGGCGAGGAACTCCCCTCCCTTCTCACCCTCGATGTAGTAGAATATGGGTACACCCATGAACAGGTCGTTCTGGACGGAGAGCCTGATCTTGTCGCCGTGCTTCGACATGAAGATCGGCAGCTGCGCTCTTTCTAGGGCGCACGCCAGCCTCCCCAGCTCGAGCGGCCCGACCAGCTTCACAAAACACCCCCCAATTATCCTCCTCGACTCTCGTTTGGCGGGCAACTTGCCGACCGTCGCTTATGGGATTTAATAAGGTTCTGACCACAATATCAAAAACGAGGGCCAGTGCGGGCTCGCAGATGAGCCCGCCACAGCCTCCGCGCGTCGACGACCTCATCATCGAGATAGCATCCGTGTCGAGCTCTCTCGGGGCCCTCATCGGCCGCTCCCCCGCGACGCCGCCGGAGGAGAACGAGGTCTGGCTCATCTACGCCAGGACGGAGAGGATCGTGGCGAAGCTGAAGTACAGGCTCGGAACGGAGCGGCCCGGCGTCTTCTCAGAGGTCCCGACCTCAGAGCGACCCGAAGAGTTTCTTTCAAAGGCCCTCCAGCATCTCAGAGAGGCCCGTGCGAAGATCGAGTCTGAAAAGCCGGTCGACGGCCTCGAGGCGCTGAGGAGTGCCAGAACCTACCTGAGAGCCTATCTGTCGGAGCTACGGCGTGTCAGGATGAGGGAGAAACGGAAGGCTACTATTTCTCGGCGTTCTTCTTTCCCTTCTTCGTCTCCCTAGGCGTCTTGGGAACGGGCGGCTTCTTCTCCTGCTCTACCGAGGTCTCGACCTTGGCCTCCTCGGCCGGTCCCTCTTCTTGTGGGGCCGGTTCCGCTCCCTTCGCTTCCTTCTTCTCCTGCGCTTCCTTCTCGGCCCGCTCCTCCTTCCTGGCTTCTTCCTTCTTCTTCTCCTCTTCTTCGGCCTCCGTCCCTTCCAGTTCTATGAGCCTAAGCTCCTTTCCCTCTACCAAGACCCTGTAGTTCTTCCTCTCTCCCTTCTTCCAGAGGAACCGCTTGACGTAGGTCTTGACGTGACGGGCGTTGACCGTCTTCTTCATCGAATCATCATCGACCGAGAGTTCCCCGCCGCTCACGTCGAGCTTGGCGCCCAGCCTCGGCTCAAGAAACTCGGCGAGCTCGTCGCCGCTGTCCTTGAAGGTCCCCAGAATTATCTTCATTTCATCGACCTCTTCCGCACTTAGATTATAACGGTTTGGGGCCGAGATAGGTTCGCATTACACGCTGCCTTTGGGCCATTCGGGACCGTCGTTCAGCTTCTGTCGCTGCCCGCAAATGTCATCCCAGGCGCCAGAGTTCAAGTTCGAGCGTCTTGTTCAACTCGTTCTGGAGTCGAAAGAAACGCTACACCTCAATCCGCCCTTCGCCATCGACAATCCGAACTGCGTCTGAACCCTCTGCGACGCCGTACCTCACTCCGAGCGCCATAGACCCGCCCTCCCGCAGCCTGTGAGCGTTTCCTTTCTCCAGGTACTCTTTCATACCCAGTTCGGTGATGCTGCTCGACGGCTCGAGCCCCAGGTTGTAAGAACGACCCCACCACGGATAGTCGAGCGCACCGTTGTTGAGCCAGTACCAGAGCGAGGGAAGAACGTTGAGGTCCCAGGAGACGCCCACTGTCAGCCCTGTCTGCGAGTTCCGGATGGCGTACCAGGGCTCCTTCATGGTCACGAAGAGGTTGTCCTCGAACCTCGTCCCCATGGGTGGGGCGCGGCTCATGTCTATCGTGGAGCCGTCGCTGGCCGGAGCGTTCGGCCATTCGAACTCGACCTCCGGCTTCAGCCGGGTCTGCTTGTAGGGGCCGGCGGTGCAGGCGCCGGCGCGCATGTCCACCGACATCCCCGGACCGACGATCGGTCTGCCGAAGACTATGTGCTGGACCCAGGCGAACTCGATCTCCTGCTCGCCCAGGTTGGTCACCAGCTCGTCGACCTTCAGGACAGAGCTGCCCTCGGCCAGAGTGAGCGTCTTCTCGATGCGAAGGGGATACCGCATCAGATTGGTCGAGATCTTAAGACGAGCGCTATCTCCTCCGTCAGCCGCGCTCGCGCTCCATGGAAGCAGGGAGCTCTCCCCGTGCAACCCCCAGGATGCGCCCTTGTTGGACGAGGTGAGCCCAGGGTTCGGGAGGATATCCTGCCAGCCGCCTTCGTAGAAGTCCGAGAAGCTAGAGTCCGAGGTCCCGATGGGAGGGGAGACGGACCCAAAGCGCCTGAAGCCCATGGGAGACTCGTAGAGGAGGTTCAGCCGACGCTTCTTGTGGACGATCTCCACGATGTCAGAGCCCTTCTCAGGTATCACTTTGACCCTCAGGTGTTCGTTCTCGAGTACTGCGACCACCGCCCCCGCGTACCTGTCCTCATGGACGAATCTCGTCGACGCCAAACTGCCTCTCTGGCAGGGACCTGTGCCCGTTATAATCTGTGATGGTGGGAATGACTCAGAACGATCCCCCAGAACTCAGCGATGGTCTCTGCCGCCGCGCTGCTTGCTCATGGCTAGCATCCTCACCACCATCTTCCCATGCTTGGCCTCGTCCATATCGATCCATTCCAGGAGCAGGCGCGCGACGGGGTGGTCGACCTTGATGCTCTCGCGCAGGTTTGCCTCGTTCGCAGAGTCCTCGAGGGCCAGCATGCTCTCCAGCAGCTCCTCACCGGGGACCTGGAACCCCTTCTCGCTGTCGGACTCCAGCCATGAGATCACCTGCGAGACCACGTCTCCGTGTCTTATGCTGTCAGAGGCTATCATCCGCAGAAGGAGCTTGGTGTGGTCGTCGCCCGTCTTGCTGGCCAGCTCGAGATAGTTCTCGGCCGCGGTCAGCTCCAGCTGCAGCCTCTGTCTCAGGAGCTCGAGCGACTCGTTCCTCCCGGGCTCTTCCGCCTCCCTGGCGATTATCTGCCTCCCCGTATTGATCACCATCACCTGGCGAGCCGTCTCGAGGAGCTCCACGGTCCTTATCCCGCCCGAGCCTGCTCGGATGCTCTTGGCGACCTTCTCAGAGAGCGGGGTGATGAGGTGGTCGATGCTCCCAACGGCCATCAGGTTCGTGCCCCTCTTGCGCTTGAGGTACTGCGTCACGGCAGCGGGAGTCACGTTGAGCGCCGCTGCTATCTCCTTGACATGAAAACCCTCTGCGGCGAGCTTCTCCGCAACCGCCGCCCTGATAATTGGTATCAGTCTCTCCTCGCTCCTGACACCCGCTATGGCTGACATGAATCGTCTTTGCATCCGTCGCTCTTATTTCTCCCTTGTTAATAACACTGTTAATTGCTAGGATTAACATCGTTCCCATTAAATATTACATATGTTATGGGGTCGGCGCATGGTCAGCTTCGCAGTGACCCTACTGTTCTCCGCGGTGATGGGTCTCTCCATCTTCATCTCGCTCCCCATAGTGCTTCACAGGCGGACCAGCAACATGGCGAACAAACTCCTCCTCGCAGCCGCAATCGGCATACTCATCTTCCTGATGGGCGACGTTTGGGGCAACGCCGCGTCCATCATGTTCAACGGCTCTCTCTATGGCTACGGCTCCTCCCCCTATTACGACGGCATCTTCACGGCTGCGCTGGCAGCCGGGTTCCTCGGGCTCTACTACAGCGAACACAGGAAGAAGACCGGACTCACCTCCTCGCAGACCTCCCTGATCATCGCGCTCGGGATCGGCTTCCAGAACCTCACCGAAGGTCTGGTCTTCGGGGCCCTCGCCTTCAACATAGGTCTCTCGGGGACAGCTCTGGTCGTCTTGGTCGGATTCATACTTCAGAACATCACGGAAGGGTTCCCGATCGCGTCACCGTTCCTGGGCACGACTGACAAGAACGTGAATCGGATGGTGGCTCTCTTCCTCGTCGGCGGCATCCCCACGATCCTGGGCGGAGCTATCGGCTTCTTCTACAGCTCTGATGCCTTCACACTACTCTTCGACGGGCTGGCGATCGGGGCGATCCTGTATGCCATCCTCCCCATGTTCAAATCGATGTTCAGGGACTCAGACCACGCCACCCAGAGGATAACCTACCT
>JAPCJS010000161.1 GCA_027886825.1 Nitrososphaerota archaeon | reverse complement strand
CTTTGGGGTGCTTGAGGACGGTTGGCTCTACGACCTTACCTCCGCGGACCCGGTAGGTTTCAGGAGTCTGGACAGTGCTTACGCCAAGGCCGGGGCGGACGTCTCCTCCATGGTCTCTCTTCTCGAGGAGGGCATGAGGAGGGCCGAGAGGAGAAGATACGACGAGAAGCTCCTCAAGATCCCCCTAGAGGGGCCGGAGATCTGGGCGGCAGGTGTGACTTACCTCAGAAGCAGAGAGGCCCGGGAGACGGAGACGAAATCGAAGGGAATCTACGACCGGGTCTATGAAGCAGTGAGACCCGAGCTCTTCGTCAAGGACACAGGTCTCAGGTGCAGGGGACCCGGCGAGGAGATCCGCGTGAGGAGCGACAGCCACTGGTCGGTCCCGGAGCCGGAGCTGACCGTGGTCTTCGACGAAGAGACGAGGATCGTCGGCTACACCGCCGGGAACGACGTGTCTTCCCGCGACATCGAGGGGGAGAACCCGCTCTATCTACCGCAGGCCAAGGTCTACCGTGGCTCGTCGGCGATAGGGCCCGTCATCACGACCGTCGACGAGATACCCGACCCGCAGAAGCTGGAGATCAAGATGAAGATCCTGAGGGACGGCAAGGTTGCATTCGAGGGGGCTGTGAACACCTCCCAGATGAAGAGGTCGGTGGCAGAGCTCTCGGAGTATCTTGCGCGCGACAACATCCTGAAGAGGTTCACGCTGCTGATGACGGGGACCTCGATCGTCCCCCCCGATGATTTCACGCTCCAGGGTGGAGACACAGTCGAGATCGAGATAGAGGGCATCGGTCTCCTGAGGAACCCCGTCGTGCAGTTGCGCTAGCTAGCTAGCTTGGCCAGTAGCCCATGTAGACCGTCTTGATCCTCGTGTAGAAGTCGATCCCCCTACTCACCCTGCTCCTTGAAGCTGTCCGAGCTTGACTTTTTGATCCCTCCGAGGGGACCTGTAGCTCGGCCCGATCGTGGGCGCCTCCGGTCCGATCTGGAGTCTGATCCATCGCCCGAGACATCGAGAGTGCTAGATGTTGAGAACAAAGATCGGCCGCGCGCAGATCGCGAAGAGTGCTTTCAGCATCGGGGACGAGGGAGTCCCCTAACTCGTCATAGGCGCGGCCGTCGAACCATATTTATGGGCCGGAGAGGGCACTTCCTGCAATGTCGAGGATCGCCAGCGCCTCTCTGGATTGGCATTACAGGGGGATGAAGACGCTGATCCTCGAGAATCAGCTCATCAGGATGGTAGTCCTCGTGGACAAGGGTTCGGACGTGACGGAACTCGTGTACAAGCCCAGAGGCGTCGATGTTCTGTGGCACTCGCCCACGGGCCATCGGTCGCCCTCTGGAACGGGTGGGCTCATCGGGACACCGGACTCCGGTTTCATGGACTGCTACGGCGGTGGCTGGCAGGACCTCCTGCCGACGATAGGTTCGGGCCCGGTGGAGCTTCACGGCGCAACGTTCGGGCTGCACGGGGAGACCGGTGTCCTCCCCTGGAAGGCAAGGGTCGACGACGAGGAGGGGGAGACGGTGCGCGCCGTGCTCAGCGTCAAGGGCAGGAGGTATCCATACCTGCTCGAGAAGACCATCACTCTGCGAGAAGGCGAGAGCAGGATCAGGATCTCCGAGAAGCTCACGAACACAAGCGAACAGGACCTAGAGTTCTACTGGCTCCAGCACCCTTCCTTCGGGGGGCGATTCCTGGCTCCCGGATGCCGGCTCGAGCTTCCGCAGGGGAGCCGCGTGATCTGCTCGGAGGTCAACTCCAGGGGGAGGGTGGCCGACGGAGAGTCCGAATGGCCTATCGTGACCGGAAGGGATGGCAAGGTGATCGACCTGAGCGTCATCCCTTCCCGGGACGTCATCGCCGAAGAGACCACCTTCATCAGGGTCAGGGAAGGCCGCTACAGCCTCGTAAACCCGACGCTGAGGCTGGGCGTGGAGCTGAAGTGGGACGTTTCCGTCTTTCCCTGGGTGTGGTTCTGGCAGAACTATGGCGTCCCGGACTATCCATACTTTGGGAAGGCATGGAACGTCGCCGTCGAGCCGAGCACCAGCCTTCCGACGATGATGCGACGAGGGACTGACACCGACGCGCCTCTGCTGAAGGGAGGTGCGTCTCTCACGACCGAGATAGAAGTGAGCCTGAACCCCGATGAATAGCGGACGCCGTCACCGAAGAGCAGGCGGGGATGCAGCCGTCGCGGCAGGGTCATGAACGTCACATGCTTTTGTAATCCGAAAACAAGGGTTTCACGTTGAAGGCGGTAGTCAAGCAGCGGATAGGAGACGGGTTCGTCGAGCTGACCGACGTCCCCGAGCCGGAGGTCGAGCCTGGGACGGTCATCCTGGCGATGGGGGCGGCGGGCATCTGCGGCTCTGACCTGCAGATCCTCCACGGTCGCTTTCACGGATACGTCGTCCCCTGCGTAATGGGACACGAGTTCGCAGGAACGATCGAGAGAGTCGGGCCCGGCGTCTCGAACCTCTCCCCGGGCGACCGGGTCGTCTCGGAGACGCACGCCTACACCTGCGGCGAGTGCTTCTACTGCAGGTCGGGCGTCTACAACCTGTGCCCCAAGAGGAAGGCCTTCGGATACGGCACGAACGGGGCGTTCACGAGGTTCGTCCGCGTGCGGAAGGAGATAATTCACAAACTTCCCGAGGGGATCACGGTGAGGGACGCCGCGCTCCTGGAGCCGACCTCGGTCGCTCTCAACGCCCTCACGCGCAACTCGCGCATCGCTCCCGGGGAGTCGGTCCTCATAATCGGCCCCGGACCGATAGGGTTACTCTGCCTTCAGGTGGCCACGCTCTCCGGAGGGCGGGTCACGATGGTCGGGACCGAGAGGAGCAGGCAGAGGCTCGCTCTCGCCGTGAGGCTAGGAGCCGAGAGGGTGCTCACGGACACGGAGCTCTACGACGGGATCGCCGACGGCAGCCTGAAGGGGAGCTTCGACGTGGTCGTGATAGCGGCGGGCAACGCGTCGGTCTTCGAGACCGCCCTGATGGCCGTGCGCGTGGCGGGAAAGGTCGTCCACCTGGGCGAGACCGCAGAGAACGCCTCCTTCCCGCTGTCCCTGATCGAGAGGAAGAACCTCACGGTGCAGGGATCCTTCAGCCACAACTGGCCGGTCTGGGAGAACGCCATCTCACTGGTGAAGGACGGGGCGATAGACGTGCACTCGCTGATCTCTCACGAATATGAGATATCCCGATGGCGAGAGGCGTTCGAGATGGTCGAGAGCAGGGCTGGCGTGAAGGTCCTCATGAAGCCGTAGTGCGGGCCCGGCCGCTGCTGCGGGTACACGCGAAAATCTGACCTCCGGGGACGGGACGCATTATGGACGTACGACTATCACGCAATAACCTCTGGTCCTGGTCCACGGTCTGTGTCATGCTGCTCGAGGGACCGTCTACTTGACCGAGCTCAGCACCGTAGTCGTGCATTCCTCGAAGATGTCCATCATCTTGTCTGTCTCATCCTCGGAGATTATGAGCGGCGGCGCGAAGGCTATCCAGTGCGGGTCGTATCTCAGGATCAGGCCCTTCTCCAGGGCCATCTTTCCGATCCTGACTCCGAGGTTAACGCTGTCTGGGAACTGTTCCTTTGTCTTGGCGTCCTTCACGAACTCGATCCCGATGAGCAGCCCCTTGCCGCGGATGTCTCCGACGATGCCGAGGCGTTTCATCTCCTCCAGCCTCTTCCAGACCTGCGACCCTCTCTCTCTGGCCTTGGTCGGGAGATCCCTCTCCTTGATCTCTGTGACGTTGGCTAGGGCGATGGCGGCCGATAGAGGGTTTCCGCCGAAGGTGTTCCCGTGGGCGAACTGGACGTTCTCCTCTGCCGTCCCCAGGAAGGCCTTCGCGATGCGGTCGCTGATCGCTATTCCTCCCATGGGTGTGTACCCGCTCGATATCCCCTTGCCCATGCAGATCACGTCTGGGGTGGTCCCGAAGGTCTGCGCTGCGAACCATTCTCCGGTCCTTCCGAAGCCCGTGATTATCTCGTCGAAGATGAGAAGTATGTTGTGTTTGTCGCATATCTCCCTCAGGATCCTAAAGTACTCGGGAGGCGGAGTGATTATCCCGCCGGTATTGCCTATCGGCTCGACGATGATCGCGGCCACGGTCGAGGGGTCCTCCTCCTTGATGACCTTCTCCACTATCGAGGCGCAGAGCACCCCGCACCCGGGATACTCCAGTCCGTAGGGGCAGCGGTAACAGGTCGGGGGGAAGACCTTGACATAGCCGGGACCGAAGGGCTCGAAGGGCGACTTGCGCTTGGTGGTCCCAGATGCCGCCAGGGCGCCCATTGTGGACCCGTGATACCCCTGGTAGCGGGAGATCACCTTGTACTTGTTCGGGTTGCCCGTCTGCTTGTGGTACTGCTTGGCGAGCTTCATGGCCGCTTCCGTGGACTCCGAGCCGCCGCTGAAGAACTTCAGGGTGTGCAGGTCGCCGGGCATCAGATCGGTGAGCAGTCTGGCCAGCTGGATGGCACGCACGTTCGTAGAGTGGAGCGGCGGTCCGAAGGTCATCTCCTCTAGCTGCTCATGGATCGCGTCGATCACCCTCCTGTTCCCGTGTCCCACGTTGACTACAAAGATGCCCGAGAGCCCGTCGAGGTACTTCTTCCCGTTGACGTCCTCGTACCAGACGCCCCGGGCTCGCTTCATTATGATCGGGTTCTTCGCAAAATCCTTCATCTGCATAAAGTCAAGGAAGAGGTGTTCCAGCGCTATCTGATCGCCTAGGCTCTCGGTCTTCAACTACGGAGGGCCAATGGTGGTCCTGATATTATAAATGTGCTGAGGAGCGTTGTTCGACCAGGGGACGGTCTGACGAAGCGGGTGGGTGCACGGGGAGATCCTCCGGATACATCCCCAAGACGGTTCTATCGTGCATGGCTGCCAGACAAGGTGCCCCATAGGTAAGTCCTGACCTGTGCTCGGAGGGTTGCGACCGGTGGTTTGTGATGGGCTTGACCCAGCCTAGATCACACCCGTAGCCACCAGAGACGCTACCACTGCACTGTCATCGTTGTCGTGCCAGAGCAGGATGGCGTACCAGCAGAGGATCGCCATCAGGGGCAGCTCGCGGACGGACTGGGCGGCGGGCTCTACATCTACGGAGGCACCGACCTTCCCCCATGCAAAGTTGGGTCTGATCCTCAGCAGCCTCTTCTGACCTGAATCGGTCAGAGACCATTCCGACTGCCAGAATCCCTTCGGCGCAAAGTTGAATGATTGTCCGGTCTGGAGATCTATCACGCCTCCACCCCTCCATCTCATCGTTAGCGTGGCGGAGCTCATCTTCGACCCCGGCGTGCTGACCAGGATCTTTGGGGTAAGCCAGCCGACTCTGGTGAACGTCCAGCTCCCTTCTGTGGACTCTCCCGTCGCGAGCGTCCCACAGCCCTTCTCCCATCTCAGCGTTCCCACCACCTCTCCTCCTGCAAGGAGCTGAGACTCCAGCTTCCCGGTCTGCCTCCAGGTCAGGCTCGTGGGGCTGG
>JAPCJS010000003.1 GCA_027886825.1 Nitrososphaerota archaeon | reverse complement strand
CCCCGAAACTAGTTCAATCATGAAGAGATGAGCAGGGTCGACATGGTCGTTGTAGACAAAAAGGCGCACTCTTCCCTTATGAGAACATGTGCGTTGAGATCTACAGGCATCCTGTGAGCCCTATGCTCGTTCCCTGCGGGCCCTGTCACACTCGTTGCAGACCAGCTTTATTGCAATCCCTGACTCGGCTCTGTGAGTTTGGAAGATGGACCCGTGCTCCTTGCATACGCCTCTCGAACATTCGGAACATGTACCGCGTGCATCAACTTCACAGAAGTAACACTTCAAGGCCTACTCAAGATGCCACAAACCTCTCTTGTAGTTAAGCGTGACTAACATCAAGTGAAGGTAATCATCTCGAGCGAGGTCGTCACTAGGCAAGTGCTTGGGGGCAGGGACCGCGCGAGGGACCGAAAATCGTCGGTATGGAGGTCATCGAGACAAGCAAAGGGCTGGACTGTTTTCATCCGATCCAGCAACGCAACGGGCGGATACGGATGGTCGGAGTCGAAGAAGCCAGGCTGCGCCCCCAATCGAGCCGACCAGCGACACTCGGTATCACTTAAATCGCTACAGGGCGGCCCGGCTCGCTGGTCATCTCATCGATGCAGTGCACTGTCGGTCTGGACGACACTGATTCTCTGCTGGGGCACTGCACGACCCACCTGGGGTTTCGAGCCGTCGGCGAGCTGCTCGACCGGGGGTGCACCTTCGGGAAATATCCACGGCTCATAAGGCTCAACCCCAACATACCGTTCAAGACGAGGGGGAACGCCGCGGTCTGCCTGGAGTTCGAGACGGACGACCCAGAAGGCGCCTTCGGGGTCGTCGAGACGATCCTGCACCGCCTCTCCGATGTCGAGAACGGTGCGAACTCGGGGCTGGTCTTCATGGCCGGGTCGTTCGAGCCCGACTTCTTCCGGGGGCTCTATCTCTCCGCCGTCTCGGGTCTCGTGAGCTACAGGAGGGTACTCAGTCTGCTCGCAGAGCGGAAGGTCCGTCATGTCACCGTGGGGAACGGGATGGGCGTCGTCGGGGCGGTGGCCAGCCTGGGCTTCAGCGAAACAGACGACCACACCTACGAGATCATCGGCTACAGGCGGCAGGCGGCGTGCGGCACGAAGAGGGAGATCAAGGACGAGCCGGTGGTGGAGATGGAGCGGAGGACCTTCCCTCACACCTTCAACAGCTACGACCACAGGAGCAGGAGGGTGCTCGTCACCCCGCACGGCCCCGACCCTGTCTTCCTTGGGATACGGGCAGATTCCCCCGGGGTCGCCCTGTCTGCGCTCAGGATGCTGGGACCAGAGGAGGAGCTCGCCGGTCACATGATCTACCTCTCGAACCAGTGCACCGACGCGCACCTGACGTCAAGGCTCACGTTGCCGATGAAGGCCTATGCGTCGGGCTGGCTGGACGGTTCCGTGGAGGCTCTCGAACGAGGGGAGGGCGGACATCTGTACATCGACCTGAATGCGGCCGGTTCGGTCGTCCGCTGCGCGATCTACAGGCCGGCGGCGGATCTTCAGAGGGCAGCTGGGATGCTGGGACGCGGCGACGCGGTCCGCGTCTTCGGAGGCGTGCGGAGGGCCACGAGCAGGCACCCGTCCATACTCAACGTCGAAAAGGTCGAGGTCCTGTCTCTCGACCCCGGGCAGCGGTCGGTGAACCCGACCTGCGCGGCGTGCGGCAGGATCGCGAAATCTGAGGGTACTGGCAAAGGGTTCCAGTGCAGGCGATGCGGAGCGAAGTTCTCCGAGGGCGCGAGGCGGACAGAGGACCGCACCAGGAGCCTGGTGCCTGGGATCTATCTCCCCTCATCGGGCTCACAGAGGCACCTGACCAAGCCTCTCATCCGGTACGGACGCGAGCTCTACGAGGCGCTTCCGCTCATCGAGGGTTGGTTCCACCCGGCCACTAGCGAAGCTTCTTCAGCGCCTGCGAAAAGTCCTCGATCAGGTCATCGGAGTCCTCTATCCCCACGGACACCCTGATCAGCGTGTCGGAGATGCCCGTCCTCTTCCTGTCCTGCACCGAGAGCTGCGTGTGGGTCATGCTCGCAGGCTGTACCACGAGGGTCTCGACGGCGCCGAGGCTGCCTCCCAGCGTCGAGATCTTCAGGGACTCGGTGAACCTGATCGCCTCCTTCATGCTACCCTTCAGCTCGAAGCTCAGCATCCCGCCATAGCCCTTCATCTGCCTTGCCGCCAGCTCGTGCTGGGGATGGTCCTCGAGCCCCGGATAGTTGACCTTCGCCACCCGGTCGTGGGACCTCAGGAACCTCGCGAGCGCCATGGCGCTCTCGTTGTGCCTCTGCATCCTGATGGAGAGCGTCTTGATGCCCCGCAGGATCAAGAATGCGGCGTGCGGGTCGAGGGTCCCGCCCAGCATGGTCCGCATCTTCTTTATCGTGAGGACCCGTTCCCTGCCTCCGACCACGGCCCCTGCGGTGACGTCTGAGTGACCGTTGAGGTACTTGGTCGCGCTGTGCAACACCAGGTCGGCACCGAGGGCGAGCGGCTTCTGACCGAACGGGGACGCGAAGGTGCTGTCGACGAGAAGGAGCGCTCCGACCGAGTGCGCTATCTTGGCGGCCTCCCTGATATCGACGAGCTTCAGCGTCGGGTTCGTCGGTGTCTCGATGTAGACGACCTTCGTGTTCTCCCTCATCCCCTTCCTCATCGATTGGAGGTCGGTCGTGTCCACGAGCGTGGTCCTGACCCCGAACCCGGGAAGAAAATCGCGCATCAGCCTGTACGTCTCTCCGTATAGGTCGCTGGTCGCCAGCACGTGGTCGCCCTTGCGGACGAGCGACATCACGGAGGTGGTGATCGCGGCCATCCCCGATGAGAAGAAGAGAGACGACTGCCCGCCCTCGAGGTCGGCGAGCTTTCGTTCAAGGATCCGTATCGTCGGATTGTCCCACCTGCTGTAGACGAAGCCGCCGGACTCTCCCTTGACAGCCTTCTCCACCGCTTCGGCCGTCCTGAACCCGAACGTCACCGTCTGATAGATGGGGGTGGTGACGGAGCCCGTCTCGCGGTCGTTCTCCTCGGTCCCGTGGACCGACCTCGTAGAATCCTTGGCCAACTCGTAAGCGTCGTATGCCCACCTTGTTAATGTTGATTAAGATTCGGTAGATGGTTATGAACAGGTAGCGAGGGGTGCCTAAATACAGTTCAAGCATTCTTTAACATGGGTGTCTCTGAAGCTTGGTTTGCTGGACTGATTGATGGTGAAGGCTGCCTCACGGTTACGGTAGAAACCCAGCACAAACATACTTTGAAATTTAGTCTCAAGTTCATGATATCAATGAAAGAGGGTGAATGGGTTGGACCTGTGTCCACGATCTTGTCGTCTAATGATATTCCCTTCCATTCCCGGCGTCGGAAGAACCAACTTGAAATCACGATAAACAGCCAAAATCAGTCAAGAAAATGATTGCACTCGTGCTCCCTTATCTTATCGTGAAGAAACCGCTCCCAGAGAAACTGCTGACCCTTCCTGCTGCGCCGCGTCGCAACAGATTCACAGAGGTCAATGCCTCATACCTGAAGACCGTTTGCGGGATTGTTGACTATGTCCGTGTCTTCAATAGAGGAAAGAACAGGAGACATAAATGGAATGCAGGATCGATTCTGTCCTTTTACGGAATTATGGTTAGGTAGCGAGGGGTGGACTTTCAGGACCGGGACCGAGTCCAAGGTCCATTCGAACCACCGGTCTGCGGGTCTCTCAGTAGAAACTTATGAGCCCGCCGGGATGACCTGGCTTCCCCACCTCGCTGTGCCGACCGACCCAACGGCCGTATAAAAATGATTTACGTCGTCGAGAATATCAGAGGCTCCGGATCCTCCCCGAGCGCCTGCTGGATCTCCTCCTTCAGCCCCCTCAGCCTGTCGACATCATGGCCCTTCCTCTGAAACCGCTTTACCTCCTCCTCGAAGGGCCTGACGACATCAGAGCTGACCATCTTGTCCGAGAAGCACATCACCTTCTGCTCGAGGGTCCTGGGGATGTAGTCTCCCTCCGGAAAACCGAGCGCCTCGGCCTCCTCTCTCGAGATCCCCGCGCCCACGTGCCGCCTGACTATCTCCACGACGATGCCGTCGACGCCCTCCTGCTCCAGCAGCGACGCGCCGACATATCCGTGCTCGATCGTCTGTGTCCTCGTCCTCCCGATGTCGTGCAGCAGCGCCCCTGCCATGGTCGCCCTTCCATCGATGGCCTTCCCGCGGGCGGCGAGGGCGTCGCTGATGATGAGAGAGACACGCGCGACGGTCCGGCAGTGCTTTACTATTCGCTCGCTGCTTCCGTATCTTTCGTGTAGGGATAGGGCCTGTCTCTCGTCAGGGATCACTTGCCGATGTCCTCTTCGAGTTGCTTGATCTTCCAGCGGAGCGCGGCCTTCAGCTCGACGTTTTCGATCCTGTTCAGAGGTTTCTGGCAGGTCGGACATCTGAAGAACGACTCCATCGACTCCTCGAAGGTCCGGGTGACGCAGGTCTGGGTCCCGCAGAAGTAGAACTCGTGCGCGTCCTCATATTCAAGCCGCTGCTGCAGCCTCTTCAGGACCTTCTTCTTCTGAGTCTGGATGAAACCGTCGGTCTGGTCCCGCTGCGCCTTCCACCTGTACACGAACCAGCCCCTCTTGGGGTCTCTCACCCGGACCCCCGTGATCAGGCTCCTCCCGAACAGGTCGTAGAGCGCCTTCCTGACCGTCTTGATCTTCAGGCCCGTAGCGGAGGCGATCTCCTCGTCGGTGGCGTTCTCGTTGTTCAGCAGCGCCCTCGCTACCCTGACGTAGTCCGGACCTCCGATGAGCCCGGCTACCTTTACAAACGTATCCTCATACTCAATTTTCACGCTAATTTCTCTACCTTTTTTCCTTTTTCAGAAGGAACTATCTTCAATTTAGCGGGGCCAAACTCCTTCTTAAGCTCTTCCCCCGACTGGAGCTCGTGTAGGACTATGGCGAGGGCCGCGATCTCCGAGTGCGGCTGCGAGGTCACGGCTATGTTGTAGTCAGCGAGCTGGTATGCCTCTGCGGGGACCTTCGGACCTCCCACGGCGACCAGAAGCCTCGAACTCCGCCTCAGCTCCTCGACCTTGTCCTGGACCGGCAGGCCGTACATCGTGAGATGGATCACTGTCCTCCCCTCCTTCTTCGCCTCTGAGACCGCAGACTTCCATGACGGCACCTTCAGGACCTGGAAACCGTCCCCCCAGGACTCGTTGACCTCCCGTATCCCCTCCAGGAGCCCGTCATCGATCTCCTCCAGGTAGACAGCCTCGGCCCCCAGCGCCCGGGAGACAAGGCAGAGATGGGTGAGTGTCCTGTAGTCCCTGACGTACCGGTGCCCTATCCTCAGGATCCTGATGCTCTTCCCGACGCTCAAGAAACTCTCCGTCGCCGTCCCGAACGCAGCCCTTGCCGGGTTCTCAGATGCCCGTCTTCCCCCCTTCCAGCTCGGATAGGGGGATCAGCAGCGTGACCTTCAGATGGTGGGTGAGCTTACGCGTGAGAACGGGGTCGGGCTTGAGCTTCTTCGACTCCACCATCCTGATGACTGACGGTTTCTCGTTCAGGATCCTGCCCAGGTCCTCCTGCGAAAGACCCATCTTCTCTCTCGCCTGCCTTATCATCACGTTGTAGTCCGGATCGATTTCATACTCGGGCTCGGCGACCTTCGGGGCCGGCCTGTAGTTGGCCTGCTGTATGGGACGGACGGCGTGCGTCTCCCTCAAGATAGGCCCGCTCACCGACCTCCCGAGCTTGGAACACCCGTTGCACACAACCATGACCGCTCCGTCTATCTCGACCCTGTTGGGTGCCGTCCTAATGGGACCGCCGCAGACTTCACAGGCTGCTTTCACTAGAATCGGCCATTCGAAATCCCATCGCCTTAAAAAGCTCTCTAGCCGGGGCAGGCTTTTAACATCGCGACCGCCGCCCGGTGCATCTTGAAGCTGCTGGACGAGAGGACGCGGTTCACACTGATGCTCGACTATGAGTTCGGCAAGGGGACGAGCGGCGCCCTTCCGCGCACGGGGCTCGAGTATCTCTACTCCCGCAAGTCCGACCGTCTCAGGCAGGTCATGCATGAAGGAAAGATCTTCGCCGTGGTCAGGCCCAACGGGGCGATAGCGCTCTCGCTCTATGGCGCGCGGCTGCTGGCTTCCTCCAGGGCGTTCATGCAGAACTCGGTGACCGTGAGCGACGACGCGGCCCAGTTCGTGCGCCAGGGCAAGTCAGTCTTCTGCAAGTTCATCGTCAAGACGGGCAGGCACGTCCTCTCCGGAGGAGAGGTGGTCGTCCTGGACGAGGGCGGCCGGCCCATAGGAGTGGGCAGGGCAAAGCTCCCTGGCGCCTATATGAGAGAGTTTAAGGCAGGGGTGGCGGTCAAGGTCAGGAGTGCTCACGAATGAAACTAGATGACAGGAAGACCCGCCGGATGATGGACCGAATGGGCATCAACATGAAGGAGATCGACGGCGTCGAAGAGGTGATAATCAAGACCTCCTCGAAGGACATCCACATCCACGGAGCCCAGGTCTCCGAGGTGAACGCCCAGGGGTCCAGGATATTCCAGGTCATGGGTGAGGTCGAAGAGGTCGAGAAGGAGCGGAAGAAGTTCTCTGAGGAGGACATCCTCCTGGTCCAGCAGCAGGCGAACGTCACCAAGGAGAAGGCCGTGGTGGCGCTGGAAGAATCGGACGGTGAGGTCGCCAAGGCGATCCTGCGGCTGATGACCTAGGGTCTGCATCTCCTAGGATAAACGTGAAATACCTCGGCGAGGACAGGAATGGAGATGCCAGAGAACAAGGAGAAACCCGCCCAGGAGCACCGACACGCCTACAGTTCAGTGCTGTCTCGCAGCGTGCGCATCGCCGTGCCGATAGGCTCTATACTGGTCCTGATCGCGTTCGCGTTCGTGCTCTCGCTTCCGCCCAACACTGCGCCGCTACCGGTGCAGACCACGCTGATCTACATCCCGATCTACGTATTGATCGTCATAGTCCTGGTCTTTGCCTCCATGTACCTCTTCAAGTCGCTCATGGACAAGGACCCCACGCCCGACCCTATTCCCAGCCACACTAGTGGCTGATGCTTCACGCCGGCTGCGACGGGTCTCGCCTCGGAGCCCGCACGGCTGCCTGTCGCCCGTAACTGGTGGGCCGCCTAGATCGGCATGGGGTTTCTCAGCATCGTGGCGCCGTTTATCGCCATCAGGATCCCCACTATCACCATACCGTAGCTGTAGATCGCAGACGACCCGACGATGGACCCCGTGGACATTATGCCGCCTATCGCCGCCATGACGATGCCGAGCGCCACCATCAGCAGAGAGAAACCCCTGAGGTGCCGCATCCCAGTGGACATGACAGAGAGGGCAGCTACGACGATCACGAGGACTCCGAGGGCCAGGAGTATCGCTGCCCAGATGTACCCTGAGAACAGGTAGCTAGTCATCATCCCGCTGCCTCCCTGGTTGATTACTATCGAGGTGGCGGAGGCAAAATCCAGCAGCCCCCCGATTATGCCAATCATGAAGCTGCTCGACGAGACCAAGCTCTCTCCCGCCCGAGCAACGCGCTATATGTCTTTATGACCATGTCACAGGACCCACCTCCGGTCAGAGAGAGGGTCTTAAGCGCCGCTTGTCCACAAAAGAAAACGTTCAGCGCAAAAAAAGGGTCGAATGGGTCTACTCGATCCTTCCGGTGAACATCGCGCTCGGCCCGATAGGCACCTTCGTCTCGCTCTCTCTGCTGCAATCCGGAGGCGTCTCGATGGGCACCGTCTACGTCTCGCTGGCCGCGACCGTGTTCAACGCCGTCAGCATCCCAGCGGCGATAGTCTGGGGCCTTGCGTCCGACCGGTTGCACCAGAGGAAGCTGATCATAGTAACGAGCTATGCGCTAACGACGGTAGTCCTGTTCTCGTTCTTCTTCGCGCGCTCGTTCTCCGCGATAATCTTCGTATACGCCATGGTCTCCTTCATCACCGCCGCCTCGGCCACCCCGCTGAACCTGCTCGTGATGGAGACCGAGCCGAAGAATCGCTGGGCCATCGGCTTCGCAAAGCTGTCTCTGGTGGCGAGCCTCGGCTCGATCCTCGGGTATGTCCTAAGCGCAGTGTGGGCCCAGTTCCTGCCGGTCGTATGGCTCATAATCCCACTCGGTGTGCTCTCGCTCACTTCGGCGGCTGCGTCGGTCGTCCTCATCCAGGAGCCGGGGTTCGTGTTCGAGAGGGAGGTCATCACCATGCAGAGGCAGGGCTTCTTCCATCGAATGTCCACGTTCCCTATGATCTTTCTCACAGTCCCGAGGCCGGCGGACTTCAACAGGACCTTCAAGGGCCTTCAGCACGAGCTGACGAGCTACGTGCCTCTCCTCTACATCTCGATAGTCATCTTCTACTTTGCCACCGGGATCTTCAACACGGCCATGGTCCCGGTGCTCAGGTCTCACTCGCTCACGGAGAGCGAGGTCTACGGGGTGACCGTCGCGGCGCTCGTGGCCCAGGTCATCGCATTTAGGTACGCGGGGCGCATCATAGCCAAGAGCTCGCTCACCAGGGTGGCCTCCCGGAGCCTCGTCCTCAGGGGCGCCAGCTACGCGATACTCGGAGTCGCCTCCGTCTTCGTCCTCGGGGTCTGGTTTATCGTCCCCACTTTGATCTTTTATCCACTCGCGAGCGGGATCGCCTACGGGATCTATTACACCGCATCGAACACCATGGTCTTCGACGCGATCAAGGGGCACAAACAGGGATCGGCGCTGGGAGTCTACAGCGCGATCGTCGGTGTATCTACCACGATCGGGTGTCTGATCTCCGGCATCGTGTCGGTCTTCCTGGGCTTCCACACCACGTTCATCCTTGCGGGCGCCCTCCTCTGGATCGCCGCCCTCCTAACGTCGAGGCTCGCCAACAGGGCCCATGACACGGGATGAAAGATCAGCAGAGTCGATCCTATTCACGCTGGCCCTCGTCCGGGTCGCCGTCCGTCCTTCTTGTGGCATGACAGAGTATAGCGAGGTGAACGCATCAAGAAATATCATGAAGATGGCCGCTGCACCGGTTCGTGCGGCTCAGCCACCCGGGGGGCGGTGAAGGGGAACCCCGAAGGCAGGAGAAAGCGGCGATCCTCCGAGCGGATGGGTGGAAGTTGATCCCGGCGATGGGCCGGAGAATTGACAGAACCCACAGATATGCATAAATACGGTTGTCTAGGGAATCGCGCGAATCGCAAGATGCCAGTCGTCGATACAAATCTCGCTTTAGCAGCCGCGATAGTTATGGCCGGTGGTCTGATCGGTACCGGAATCGCCCAACAGGGGATTGGTGCCGCGGGCATGGGAATCATCGCCGAAAAGCCCGAAAAGTTCGGTCAGGTCCTGTTCTTCTTTGTGATCCCAGAGACCCTCTGGATCATCGGTTTCGTCCTCGGTGTAATACTACTCCTTAACATCCTCTAGGAAGGCCTGACACGCGGTGCCCGCAGAGACCTTACTTAGAGAGGTCGAGGAGAGGCGGAAGAATGCTCTCGAGCAGCTCGAGGCCGAATACGCTGCGAAGAAGGCAGAGATACTAAAGCGCACCGAGCAGGAGCGGGCGTACATCCAGGAGTCGGCCAAGAAGGAGGGGCTCTCCCAGGCCGAGAAGGAGCGCATCAGGATCATCGGTGCCACGAAGCTCCAGGCGAAGAAGATGGTCTTCGACGCCATGGAGAAGATGCTCGAGGCGAACATCGTCAGCGTGAGGAAGGTTCTAGGCGAGCTTACACAATCGAAGGAGTACCCCGCGCTTCTTGCCAGGATGGTCAAGTACGCCTCCGGACGCCTGGGCAAGGGCGCTCGCATAATCGCCCGTCCTGCCGACGAGTCGAGCTTCAAGAAGCTGGGAGTAAACGTGGCCTCGTCCGACCTCAACAGCATCGGAGGGTTCAAGGCGGAGTCCGAGGACGGGACGCTCGAACTGGACCTGACGTTCGAAGAGGTCCTCCGCAACCACGAAGAGCAGGTCCGTGCATCCATCCTCGGCAAGGATTGAGGAACTATGAAGTCCTCCTACGCGTCGGGTTTCGGGAGGCTGAAGGCCCTTTCGCTTGACTTTCTGACCCGGGAGCAGCTCTACGAGCTCGCGAGGGCGAAGGACGTCGCCGAGGTCGTCCAGCGCCTAGCACAGACGGCGTACAAGGATGAGATCGAGTCACTGGCGACCGTCTACAAGCCCCCGGAGCTGATCGAGGTGGCCGTAAACCGTCATCTGGTCAAGCTCAACGCCATCGCTGTACAGACCGCCCCCCTATTCGGAAAGAGCGCGCTGATGGCGTACCTCTCCAAGTGGGACATCGAGAACATCGAGGTGATACTGGCCGCCAAGAGCCTGGGCAGGGGGCTCGAGCAGACCGAGGCGTTCCTGGTCTCGTCCCGGAACATCCCGCTGACGCTGTCGTTCAACGCGATACCCTTCGCCGAGCTCAACCTCCTCCTGCAGCAGCCCGACATGGAGTCGGCGATTAACTACCTGGTGAAGTACGGCTACGGGGCCATCCTCCTGCAGCAGCTGGGTGAGTTCAGAAAGTCCGGGGACCTGGGGGTCTTCACGGCAGCGCTGCAGAACCTGTACTACACGAGGCTCCTCTGGGAGCTCAGGTTCCTTCAGGGAGACGAAGGCGTCCTCAGGGAGTACGTGCGCGCCGAGATAACAAAGAGGAACCTGCTCAACCTACTCAAGTCCAGGGATTCCAACCTCGACCGCGAGGTCCTGTCGAGACACCTCGTCGAGGGTGGCCTGATAGCCACCTCCAGCCTCCTCGAGGCCTACAGCTCGCCGGAGCTCGGCGAGACGATAAAGAGGTTTGAGCCATGGATTGACCTCTCGGATGCACTCGAGAGCTATCGCAAGTCGGGCAACCTGACCGAGGTCGAGGTGGCCTTCGACAAGCTGGTCGTGGCGAGGTACCTTACCCGGTTCCGCAGCCTTCCCATATCTCTCACCTCCTCTTTCGCCTTCGTGCTGCAGGCAGAGTACGAGAGGCAGAACATCAGGAGGATAACGTACGCCAAGCAGTACGGGATGACCGAAGACTACATAAAGTCAGTACTTCTGGTTGGGTGATTTGACTTGAGCGGAAGAACAGCGACGCAAAGCGGCAAGATCGCCGTGGTGGGAGAACGAGAGCTTGTGCTCGGCTACCGCCTGCTCGGTGTCCAGGACGCGTTCCAGGCTGGAAAGGACGACGTCCAGAAGATAGTGATGGACCTCTTTAACTCGAACGAATACGCCCTCATAATCGTGGGCAATCAGGCGAGGGCCGGCCTGTCGGCCTCGGTGAAGGAGAAGCTCGAGTCATCGATCACACCTCTCGTGGTCTTCATGCCCTCCCTGGACTCGCAGGCCCACGAGGAATCGCTCTCGATACTGGCCAGGCGCGTCCTCGGAGTGGACCTCAAGGTGAGCGCATAATGAAAGACGGAAAAATAATCAACGTGAGCGGCCCCGTGGTCACGTCGCAGGGACTCGAGGGCGCCAAGATGTTCGACGTTGTCAGGGTCGGCGACCTGGGTCTGATCGGCGAGGTCATCCGGCTCCGCGGTGACACTGCTACACTGCAGATCTACGAGGACACGACGGGCGTCAGACCGGGGGACAAGGTCGTGAACACGGGTCGGGCCCTCTCGGTGGAGCTCGGTCCCGGGCTGCTTACATCGATCTACGACGGGATCCAGAGGCCGCTCAACATCCTCAGGGAGCAGAGCGGCGATTTCATCACCAGGGGACTGGTGATACCCGCTCTCGACGAGAAGAAGAAATGGGACTTTGTGGCCGTGGGGAAGAAGGGCGACAAGGTCGTGCAGGGCCAGATCATCGGCACCGTGCAGGAGACCCCGCTCGTCTCGCACAAGATAATGGTGCCCCCCGGAGTCAGCGGCGAGCTGAAGGAGATCAGGGAGGGGAAGTTCACGATCAGGGAACCCGTCGCGACGGTCAAGTCCTCCGAGGGGGACGTCGAGGTCTTCCTCGCGAGCAGGTGGAGGGTCAGGACGGCGCGGCCCATATCGCGCAAGCTCGCCCCAGACTCTCCTCTGATCACGGGGCAGAGGGTCATGGACACCTTCTTCCCGCTCGCAAAGGGCGGGACGGCCGCGATCCCCGGACCGTTCGGTTCGGGCAAGACCGTGGCGCAGCAGCAGCTCGCAAAGTGGAGCGACAGCAGGATCATCGTATACGTCGGATGCGGGGAGAGGGGCAACGAGATGACGGAGGTCCTCACCACCTTTCCGGAGCTCGAGGACCCAATCTCCAAGAGGCCCCTCATGGAGAGGACAATACTCGTCGCGAACACCTCGAACATGCCCGTCGCAGCGAGGGAGGCCAGCATCTACACAGGGATCACGATCGCAGAGTACTACAGGGACATGGGCTACGACGTCGCCCTTATGGCCGACAGCACCTCGAGGTGGGCCGAGGCCCTCAGAGAGATCTCGGGCAGGCTGGAGGAGATGCCCGGCGAGGAGGGATATCCGGCCTATCTGGGCAGCAGGCTCGCCGAGTTCTACGAGAGGGCGGGTAAGGTCATCGCACTCTCGCCAGAAGAGCGGATAGGCTCGGTGACCGTCGTAGGGGCCGTCTCCCCCCCGGGCGGAGACTTTTCGGAGCCGGTCTCACAGAACACGCTCCGCGTCACCAGGGTCTTCTGGGCGCTGGACGCGAGCCTCGCTGCGCGCAGGCACTTCCCGTCGATCAACTGGCTGACGAGCTATTCGCTGTACACCGGCGACCTGCGGGCCTGGTATCAGGAGAACGTCGCCAAGGACTTCCCCGAGATGAGGACTGAGGCTCTTGGGATACTGCAGAAGGAGGCGGAGCTGCAGGACATCGTCCAGCTGGTGGGTTACGACGCGCTCCCCGAGTCGGAGAAGGGTGTGATGGACCTGGCCAAGATAATCAGGGAGGACTACCTCCAGCAGAGCGCATACGACCCGGTGGACACCTACACCTCGATCCGGAAACAGTACCTCATGATGAAGACGATCCTCACGTTCGGAAGGATGGAGGCGGACGCGATCAAGTCCGGGGCCCAGGCTCTGCAGATCTCCTCTCTCCCGGTAAAGACGAAGATATCGAGGATAAAGTGGACCCCCGAAGACCAGACGGAAGCGATAATCAAGGAGATAGAGGGCGACATGACCCAGCAGTTCGGCTCGCTCGCCAAGGAGGTAATGGCCTGATGTCAGAACCGCTCTCGTACAAGACGGTCACCCAGGTCTCGGGACCGCTCATCTTCGTCGAGAAGGTACAGCATGCGGCCTACGGGGAGATGGTCGAGGTCACGAACGCGCTCGGCGAACGGGTGCGCGGGCAGGTCCTGGACTCGGGCGCCGGTCTGGCAATCGTGCAGGTCTTCGGCTCGACCCTGGGGCTGAGCACGACCGGGACCTCGGTGCGCTTCCTCGGAGAGACAGCGAGGATATCGGTCTCGGACGAGATGCTCGGAAGGACCTTCGACGGCCTGGGCAACCCGCGGGACAGCGGACCGGCCATAGTCTCGAAGACCAAGGTAGAGATCGTCGGCTCGGCGATGAACCCGTACAGCCGGGAGGAGCCTTCGGAGTTCATCCAGACCGGGATTTCCAGCATCGATGGCATGAACACCCTCGTGAGGGGTCAGAAGCTTCCGCTCTTCTCGGGCGCCGGCCTTCCGCACAACCTCCTCGCGGCACAGATCGCGAGGCAGGCGAAGGTGCTGGGCGGGTCGGAGAACTTCTCGGTCGTCTTCGCGGCGATGGGCATAACCAGCGAGGAGGCCAACTTCTTCATCCGCCAGTTCGAGGACACCGGTGCCCTCGAACGCACTGTCCTCTTCCTGAACCTCTCGTCGGACCCGTCGATGGAGAGGATCCTCACGCCCAGGCTCGCCCTCACGACGGCGGAGTATCTGGCCTACGAGCGGGAGTCGCACGTGCTCGTGATCCTGACCGACATGACGAACTACTGCGAGTCGCTCCGGGAGATCTCGGCGGCGCGTGACGAGGTGCCAGGCCGCAGAGGCTACCCGGGTTACACGTACACCGACCTGGCGACCCTCTATGAGAGGGCAGGGAAGATCAGGGGGCGCAAGGGCTCGATCACACAGATACCCATCCTCACCATGCCAGCGGACGACAAGACCCACCCGATCCCAGACCTCACCGGGTACATCACCGAGGGACAGATCTACGTCAGCAGGGACCTCGACCGGGCGGGGATCTACCCGCCGATCGACGTGCTCGAGAGCCTCTCCCGGCTCATGAACCAGGGCATCGGTCCGAAGAGGACCAGGGAGGACCACAGGGGGATGGCGGACCAGCTGTACGCCTCATACGCCCAGGGGAAGGACATTCGCGCCCTCTCGGCCATCGTGGGCGAGGAGGCGCTCAGCGAGACCGACAGGAAGTTCCTCCAGGTCGCCGAGAGGTTCGAGAAGATGTTCGTGAAGCAGGGAGTGAACGAGGACAGGAGCATCGAGCAGACGCTCGACATCGGGTGGCAGGTGATAGAACCTCTCTCGGACACGGAGATCAAGAGGATAAAGCCGGAGCTCGTCGAGAAGTACAGAGGACGAACCGCAACCAAGTAGGGAGAGAGGAGGGGCAAGAGCACTGCCAGTCGCGAGCAACGTCCGGCCGACGAGGATGGAGTACCTGAAGACGGTCCGCAGGATCGCGACCTCCCGCAAGGGTCTGAAGCTGCTGAAGCTGAAGCGGTCGGCACTCATCCTGGAGTTCTTCAGCCTAAGCAAGAAGGTGGCGAACCTGAGGAGCGGGCTTCAGGCCAAGCTCATCAAGGGATACGACGGGATACACAGCACCGAGATGTTCGTCGGCGAGCTGCGGCTCGAGTACGAATCGATGCGCATCCCGAGGATCCACGAGCTGAGCCTGAAGAGCAAGAACATCATGGGCGTCCGCATACCAGAGCTCATGTCGGAGGTCTCCGGACGTGCCGGCCAGGAGTACCTGCTGGAGGTCCCGCCGTCGATAAACCAGACGATCAGGGCCTTCCAGGACGTGCACCAGATAGTCCTGGACATCGCCGAGAGCGAGACGGCCCTGAGGAAGCTCCTGCTCGAGATCGAGAAGACCAAGAGGCGCTCGAACGCCATAGAGAACGTCCTGATACCCAGGCTCCAGGCGAATGCGAGATACATAAAGTTCAGGTTCGACGAGATGGAGAGGGAGAGCTTCACCAAGCTGAAGATGGTCAAGAGGAAGATGGCCGAGAGGGAGGAGAAGGACGCTGAGTGAGGATAAGCCCGAGAAGAGGCGCCCCGGCGTGCCCAAGTACTACTACTGGGGGAAGAAGCCTCCAAAGCCCGCGCCCTATCAGACCAAGGCCCTGAACGGCGAGCAGAGGACGTTCCGGTTCGTCATCGGCGCCTTCACGATAGCGAAGGTCGTCGCGATAATCGCGTTCTTCCTTCTGATCTTCGGCAGGATTTGAGATTATGGCCGCATCGACCGACTACACGGACACGCTGAAGAAGATCAAGGAGACGGAGGAGCAGGGCGCCAGGGAGCTGTCGGCCAGGAAGAAGGCGCTCGAGGAGGAGCTGCGCCAGCTCGAGGAGGAATCGGCGAGGTCCATAGCCGCCGCCAAGGCCGAGGCCGAGGAGCAGGTCACGAAGGAGGTCAACGGCGCGAGGGTCTCCGCCCAGGCAGATGCCGACCGGATCCTGAGCTCTGCTGCCAAGGAGGCCGAGGCGACCGCGGCGAAGAAGCTCGACAAGAAGGCCCTGGCCAAGACAGTCGACGGGATACTGGCGGAGTTCAAAGAGGACTAGCTCTTGCTGAAGCCTGCCGCGATGCAGCGCATAGCAGTGGTCGGGTCGAAGGACGAGAGGCAGAGGGTCGTCTCCATCCTGTACGACATCGGTGTGCTCCAGATCGAGCCGCTCTCAAAGTCTGCCGCGCCCTTGCTCAAGACCGGGGCCGACTCCCTCAACTCGAAGGAGGTCTCGGAGGAGCTGCTCCGGGTCCGGTCTCTCAGGGCTGCGCTCCCCTACCGCCCCGCGGGAGCGAGGAAGGGTTTCGCCTCGTTCCAGGAGGTGCTCATCGCAGCGAGGTCGGTAGAGATCGACGGCCAGGTCTCGAGGCTCAAACAGGACGAGGAGAAGCTCAGACTTCAGCTCGACGACCTGAACAACAGGATCGACCTCGTCACCAAGCTGGGGTTCATAGGCGAGGATCTCAGCATCTTCGACCTCGCCTCGGCATCGTCCTTCTTCGGCGTCCTCCCCGTGGAGGCGCACCAGGAGCTCACGAAGAGCCTCGCCTCTATACCAGAGGCCATGGCCTACTCCTCGGGGACCGACCCCGTGAGCGTTGTCGTGGTCGTCCCCAACGAGGCGCTGGAGAGGTTCGGGTCGATAATACAGAGGGGAGACCTGCGGCTGCAGCGCATCCCCCCCATGAAGGGCAGACCCGCAGAGGTTCTCTCGGCGCTCCAGGCCGAGAAGCGCGAGGCGGAGGGACGTCTCGAGGCCGTCTACAGGGAGCTGGGTGAGATCTCGGAGCGGTACTATGGAGTGCTCTCGTCCGTGGAGGAGCAGCTCTCGATAGAGGCGAGGAAGCTCGAGGTCGTGAACAACTTTGGTTTCACGGACAGCTCGTTCGTGGTAGAGGGCTGGGTCCCCGTCAATAAGCTAGGCTCCCTGGAAGGAGCACTCACGCGCCTCTCGAAGACCGCGACCGTCTTCAGGATCGAGGGAGAGGACTCGCCTCCGACCCTCCTCGAGAACCCCAAGAGGCTGAAGTTCTTCGAGTCCTTCATCCGTTTCTACTCGGTGACCCGATCGAACGAGCTCGACCCGAGCATGATATTCGCCGTGGTGTTCCCGATCTTCTTCGGGCTGATGCTGGGGGACGTCGGATACGCGGTGCTGATCATATTCATATCGATCTGGATCATCAGAAGGGTGGACCACCCCGGAGGGAGGACGGTTATCCCCAGAGCTCTGAGGTCTTTCGCAGGGAGGATACTGAAGCCCATCCAGTTCAGAAAACTCGCCAGGGCGATGATCCTGGGCTCGGTCATCGGAATCATCGTAGGCTTCCTGCTCAACGAATACTTCGGGTTCCACGAGAACCAACAGCTCTTCGCGTATCTCAACACGAACCTCCACGCCGGGCTGCCCGCCGACGGGACGTTCCTCGATCCGCTCTCGACGAAAGGGCTGAAGACGCTCCTGCTCTACTCGGGGTACGCGGGGCTCTTCATGGTCTCGTTCGGGCTCGTCCTGGGCATGCTCAACGCATACTGGATGAAGGAAAGGAAGCACATAGTCGGAAAGATTGGATGGCTCGCCGTCGCCTGGGGGATCTCTCTCGTCGGGCTCACGCTTCTCAGACATGGCAACGTGAATCCTTCGGCGAATCCGATCGCCGGAGGGTACATCGGCCTGGTGGTCATCGGCGTTGGCCTCATAATCTACGGCGAGGGGGTGCTGGCGATCATAGAGCTGCCCTCGATCGTCAGCCACATCATATCCTTCACTAGGCTCCTGGGAATACTCCTGGCCTCCGTCGTGCTAGCCCTGGTCATCGACAACCAGGCGGTCGGGACGACGCAGGTCCCGGGCCTGGTCTATGGAGGAATCGGCTTCGCAGTTGCGGGGGTAGTCCTGCTGGTCGTGGGCCATGTCTTCAACCTCGTGCTCGGGATACTCGAACCGGGGATCCAGGGCGCGAGGCTGCTCTACGTCGAGACATTCTCAAAGTTCCTGCACGGGGGAGGCAGACCGTTTCTGCCCTTCAAGGGCAGCAGGACCCACACCCTGACCGAGACAGAGCTGATGGAGCCCAGGACCTAGGTCTCCAAATCTGAGACGGGGATTATTAGTTAAATACTTTTGACCATCAGCCACCGATGAGTTGCAAGCCGCGCCGCGCAGAGTCAAGACGATCTACAGCGTAATCGCGTCACCGCAGAGGCTGGAGATACTGAAGATCCTCAACGTCAAGGGGCCGCTGACCTACAGCGCCCTGAAGACACTCGCCGGGTTCAAGTCCAAGAAGGAGTCAGGGAAGTTCGCGTACCACCTGAGGAAGCTCGTGAGGCAGCTGCTGATCCAGCTGAACAGGCAGGAGAGGAAGTACACCGTGACCAACCTCGGACGGCTCGTGCTGAACCTAACCCGGCAGATAGAGGAGCAGTCGCTTGTGGAGAGCGGGAAGCTCTATGTGAGGACCTCCCGACAGGCGATGGAGGAGTTCAACGCCGACAAGATCCTGCAATCGCTCGTCAAGGAGGCGGGGATGCCCGTCGAGCTGGCCCAGAAGATCACCAGCGAGACAGAGTCGCGGCTCTACAAATTCCAGACGCAGTACCTGACCGCGCCCCTAATCCGGGAGATGGTGAACTCTCTCCTGGTCGAGCACAACCTCGAGGAGTACAGGCACAAGCTGACGCGGCTCGGCCTCCCTGTCTTCGACGTCACCCAGCTCCTGGAGGAGGCCGGCGACGACGGGAGCGACGTGGAGTCCCTGCTCCACCAGACGGGCAAGTCGGTCTTCTCAGAGTACCTCCTCCTGGAGCAGATCCCGCGCGACGTCGCCGACGCGCACCTCGCCGGCGACATACACATAGCGGACGCGGGGAGCTGGGGGCTCACGCCCGACACGATCTTCGTGGACCTGCTTTCCGTGAGGGCATCCGGTTTCAACCCGAAGGGCCGCCTCCCCTACGCCCCGATAATCGCGAGCCCCGAGGGGCTCGAGAGCGCCATGACGATAATCGCCAACATAACCTCTCTGATCAGCAGGGAGGCCTCCGTCGAGATAGTGTACAGGAACTTCCTCCAGTACCTCGCACCGTTCACGCGCTCCAAGACGAAGCACGAGATCGTGGACGCGGTGCTCAGGTTCATGGACCAGGCCTCCTCGCAGCTCCCCGCGTCCCAGAGGCCGATGATCTGCCTCGAGCTAGACCCCTACGTCAAGGACGAGTCGGGACGGGAGCTGGTCGAGAAGGTGCTCGACGCGACGCTCGACGCGTACAGAGCCCTCGTGGAGCAGGTCCCGAGGCCCGAGATCAGGCTGATCCTCGCGAAGCTCAGGGAGGACGACAGCAGGTTCCTGAAGGACGCCGCCTCCACGATCTTCGCGGGAGGCAGAATCGCCTTCTTCCCGTCGGGCCAGAAGAGGAGTTTCCTTGGCGTCAACCCCGACGTGCTGCCCCCGGAGTTCCAGGGGGACCACATCAGCGTCCTCCACAACCTCAGCCTGAACCTTCCGCGCCTCTCGTACGACTCGAACCAGGACGAGACCTACTTCAGGGCGAAGCTGGCCATGCTCATCGGGGTCGCATCGGACGCGCTGACGACGAGGAGGACGGTCCTGGAACGGGTCATGAAGAAGGGTCTGCTCCCGACGCTGAGCTTCGGCTCGGAGGGGATGAGCTCCGACGCGATGCCTCTGATAATGAACCTCGTGGGCCTGGAGGAGGCACTCTCGAACCTGACGAAGGACCCATCGCTGACCGTCAGGACCTCCCTAGCTGACAAGATAATCCAGACCGCCTCCCAGGTGACCTCGGAGAAGTCGGGCAAGAACGACAGGCTGGGCGTGGCCATAATCGAAGAGGAAGGCTCGCAGAGGTTGGCCGCCCTGGACGCGGAGAAGTACGGCAGGTCGAGCCTCCAGGCGGGGGGCCGGCAGGGGTATTCCCTCTCGCCGAGGCTGTCACCGGAGGACCTGCAGAGCCCGGAGAAGATCAGCTACGTCCAGAAGCTCTCCGAGGGCCTCAGCGGTGGCTTCTCGGCGATACTGGACGCCTCGGCGGCGGACCTGCGCGGGACCTACCAGGCGATGTCGGCCGCCTCCGCGAGCATCCCGTTCTTCCGCGTCCACAGGCTGGTCTCCTTCTGCAGGAACTGTGGGGCGAAGCTGCCTCCCGACTCGGGGAGATGCAAGAGGTGCAGGTCCACCGCGACGACCCAGTACTCGACGGCCGAATGAATTACAATAAATCCGAATGAATTATGATAAACCTAATTGACTACCGGTCAATATTAATTCACCCATGAGCGTCTCACTGACTCCCGATTCGGACGGCAGAGAATGTCATTGGTCAACTTCGATTCCCCGTCTTAGAGATATATACCTGCGTCCGGCGAAAGATGCAACTAGCGTAGTGTTATAGAATGACTGCAATAGAGAAACCGGAAGATTCGGAGAAGGCACAGAAGGTGGATGTCCCTCTGCCTCAGGAGACACTCGCCGCATTCGGAGGAGACGAGCTGAGGTCGAGGGTGTTCTACGAGAAGTACGCGCTCAGGGATGCGAGCGGGAAACAGGTCGAGAAGACTCCTGACCAGCTCTGGCTGAGGGTGGCACGGGAGCTGGCCTCGGTCGAGGAGGGGCAGAAGAAACAGGAGTGGGCCGACAAGTTCTACTGGCTTCTGGAAGACTTCAAGTTCGTTCCCGGAGGGAGGATCATGTTTGGGGCGGGACAGTCGAGGAGGGCGACTCTTCTCAACTGTTATTTCTTCAAGATCAAGGAGGACTCGATAGAAGCGATCTTCGAGTGGTGCAAGGAAGCGGCGCGGACGTACAGCTTCGGAGGAGGCGTGGGGACCGACATCTCGGTCCTCAGGCCGCGCGGCTCGCCCGTGAACAACTCGGCCATCTACAGCACAGGCTCGGTCTCCTTCATGGAGCTGCTCTCCACGACCACCGGGACGATCGGGCAGGCCGGGAGGAGGGGCGCGCTGATGATCACGATAAGAGTCGACCATCCGGACGTGCTCGATTTCATCAACGTCAAGAAGGACCTCAAGAAGGTAAACTACGCGAACATCTCCGTCGAGATGACGGACGAGTTCATGAGGGCGGTGGAGGGCGACACAGACTTTGAGCTTCACTTCAAGAACGAGCGTGTGGACTTCCGGAAGACGGTAAAGGCGCGGGCGGTCTGGAGCCAGCTGATAAAGGCGGCGTGGCAGAGCGACGAGCCGGGCCTGCTCTTCTGGGACACCATCAAGAGGGACTCGACGACGGAGTACAACAACATGGAGGTCCAGGGAGTGAACCCGTGCAGCGAGCAGACGCTCGAGAACTACGGGTGCTGCTGCCTCGGTTCCGTGAACCTGAGCTACTTTGTCAAGGACCCGTTCACGGAGCGCGCGAGCATCGACTGGGACGGACTGGTGCGAGCGTCCCAGTACGCGACCAGGTTCCTGGACAACGTGCTGGACTACAACGCCGACAGGCACCCCCTTCCGCAGCAGCGGCAGGCCTCCCTCTGGAGCAGAAGGATCGGTGTGGGGATAACAGGTCTGGGCGACATGCTGATCAAGCTCGGCCTGAAGTATGACGAGGAGGGGACCGTGGAGTTCGTCGACGGTCTCTTCGAGCGGATCAAGAACATAATCTACGACTACTCGACCGACCTGGCGACGGAGAAGGGACCGGCCCCGGCCTTCGAGGCGGAGAAGCACCTCGCGCAGCCGTTCATCCAGAGGCTCGACTCCAAGGTAAAGGAGAAGATCCGGACCCAGGGCATAAGGAACTCGGCCGTGACGACCGTCCCCCCTGTGGGCTCCGGCTCGATACTTGCAGCCTGCTCCAGCGGGGTGGAGCCTGTCTTCGCCCTCTCCTACACCAGGAGGAGCAAATCGCTGAGCGAGGGGAAGTTCAAGGTCTTCCATCCCCTCGTCAAGGAGTACATGCAGGTGAACAGGATCACCGACGAGAGGCAGCTGCCCTCCTACTTTGTCACGTCCCACCAGATAAAGCCAGAGATGAGGGTCCGGATGCAGGCGGCCATCCAGAAGCACATAGACACGGCCATCTCGAGCACGGTCAACCTGCCACAGGACATCTCCACCGAAGAGGTCGAGAAGATCTACTTCCTCGCGTGGAAGCTCGGCTGCAAGGGGATAACCATCTACCGGGAGGGAAGCAGAGAGGGCATCCTCGAGACGGACAACGTCGAGAAGAAGACAGAACAGAAGGCCGCCACGGAGTTCGAGAGGCCCAAGGTGCTGAACGGCAGGACCCTGAAGCTCAAGCTCCCTCAGGGGGGCCTGTACGTGACTGCGAACACTGACGACGCGGGCGCGCTGAAGGAGGTCTTCGTCACCCTCGGCAAGCTGGGCGGAGACGAGAAGGCGGACGCCGAGGCCATAGGCCGGCTCATCAGCCTCTACCTGCAGCACGGCGGAGACATCCAGAACGTCGTGAAGATGCTGAAGGGGATCAGGGGCAAGTACGTCTCCTGGGACGAGGGCGTGCAGCTGCTGTCGATCCCCGACGCTGTCGCCAAGGCCCTGGAGGTGCTGGTCGCCGGGAGGGTGACCAAGGAGACCACCTCTCCCCTGGTGCAGGGAGGGACCTGCCCGGACTGCGGGGAGAACGCCATAATCTTCGAAGGGGGCTGTTACAAGTGCTCCAGCTGCGGATACAGCAAGTGCGAGTAGCAACACGACCTGGGCGATAGCAGAGGGAAGACGGATCCGGCAGTCCGTGTCGGGCGGCTGTCGGCCTCCGCTCTTTCTCTCTCTCTCTCTCTGAGACGATGCCTACCTGATGCTACTGGCATGTCTCCTGGCGGTCGATTTCCTTGTTTTGCGTTGCACAAATCATATTTAACACGCTTACACATGTGTGTAAAGAATGGGGTAGTTTTGTTAACAGATGTTAAGATGGACCTGTAATAGTTAAATATATTGATAGTTTAGGCCGACGCAATTGAACAGATCGCACTCTCTCTTTGAGAGCACGACCAGTAAGATATCTCAAACTCTCGGTAATTGGCGGACGGTCGCCCTCCTCGGCCTGCTCATGTTAGCCGTGATCGTCTTGGGAGCGCACACGGTCGCGGCTCAGGCCACGCCTCCGCCGAACCTCAGCAGTTTCCCACCCGCCTCCGTCCCGTCCTGGCTGGACACGGGGAGCAACGCATGGATGCTCACCGCGGCGACGCTCGTCGGTCTCATGAGCGTGCCCGGATTGGCTCTCTACTACGGTGGGCTCACCAGGAAGAAGTTCGCGCTGAACACCATGCTGATGACCTTCTACGCCTTCGCGGCGGTGATGGTCGTGTGGATTCTTGCAGGTTACAACCTGGGCTTCGGGGCCGCCTCGATAACGATTGACGGCTACGGTATCCTGGGTACTCTTGGTTCTGTGGCTCCAGGGCTCACCGAAGGTTCGCAGGCGCTGGTGGGCCCGATGCAGCTTGCGCTCAACCTCCCGACCTCGACGGTGGTCTGGTTCCAGTTTGTCTTCGCGGCGATTACGCCGATCCTCTTCATCGGCGCGATCATCGAGAGGATGAGCTTCAAGGCCTGGCTCATAATAGTCCCGGTCTGGTCGCTCCTGGTCTACAGCCCGCTGGCGTACTGGATGTTCGCAGGGGGATGGCTGAACCAGATGGGTGCGGTCGACTTTTCGGGCGGCTTTGTAATACACCTTGATGCGGGCATAGCCGGCCTGGCTGCAGCGCTCGCCATCGGCCCGCGTGCGATCGGCAAGAGGGGGATGCGGCCCAACAATCTGATGTTCGTTCTCGTGGGCTGCGGACTGGTCTGGCTCGGCTGGAACGGGTTCAACGGCGGGGACCCCTACGGAAGCTCCATCGACGCCTCCATAGCCGTCCTGAACACCGACCTGGCGACCGCGGTGAGCGCGATCGTCTGGATGTGCATGGACATGAAGGGCTTGGGCAAGCCGACCCTGACCGGAGCCATGACAGGAGCGATAACTGGTCTCGTGGCGATCACGCCGGCCGCAGGCTACGTCAGCGGCTGGGGCGCCATCGTGATTGGGATCTGCTCGGGGATCATCCCGTGGCTGGCGATGTACAAGCTGATGCCCCGTCTCAAGGTGGACGACCCGCTGGGCGTCTTCCCGGGTCACGGAGTCGCAGGGCTGACCGGCGGACTATTGACCGGGGTCCTGGCCGATCCGAACGTAAGCCAGTACGTCTATCCTGGGCTTACGGGCGCGATCTTCGGGAACATACACCAGCTGGAGATCCAGGCCTTCGCTGCCGGGGTGACCATCGTGTACAGCTTCGTGGTGACGTTCGTCATCTTCAAGACGGTCGGAGCGATCACCAAGCTCCAGGAGACGGAGTCGGTCCTCAAGATTGGAGACTTTGCCATACACGGGGAGGTCGCCTATCCGGAGGACGAGGAGTCGGGGACCACCATGGCCCCCGAGGCAAAATAGCGGAAAGGCTCTGAGACGCGCGGTCGTGATGGGGTCGGCCGGATTTGAACCGGCGCTCTCAAGCGCCCAAGGCTTCTTCCCATGTGATTGAAGCCTGGACCAGACTAGCCGACGACCCCTCTTCTACCTGACAGACTCGCGAGTGCGGTAGTTATGCGTTCTGGCACCTGAGACGAACGCGTTGCCCTCAAGGTAGTACCTCCAGAGCTTCTCCTGGCCTGAGCTGATCCCTATCCGGGTCGAGACAGCCACCTCCTCGATCCGTCGTCCGTACAGGACGAAGAGCTCCTTTGACTTCACCACGTCCTCTCCGTTCAGGTGAAGATCTATGCCCATGGCCTTTGTGAGCTTGCCCGGACCGCTGGTAAGGCTCGTGAGTTCTTCGACTCCCCGCCTCTTCCGCATCTCCCCGATCCCCTCGAGCGGCTCGACTGCTCTGATCAGTACCGCTCCGGGCTCGCCCTCGGCCTCCGTGGTCAGGTTGAGACAGTGGTGGTTGCCGTACGTGAAGTACACATAGGCGTGGCCCGGCTCACCGAACATCACCGATGTCCTCTTCGTCATGCCTCGGTAGGAGTGGCTCGCCGGATCGTCGGCACCCCGGTATGCCTCGACCTCGACGATCCGGGCGCGAAGGACCAGACCGTCCATCTCTCTGACGAGCACGCACCCCAGGACATCTCTTGCGACGTCAGGGGTATATCTTGAGAAGAAGGGACGGTCGACCCGGGTCAAGGCTCGATCGGACCGCGGCTGTTTATTTATTCAGGTCGCCGTCGTCAATCCCACCCTGGGTGGGTGGCATGGATGTGCCAAAAACGGGTGTCACAGCCCTCCAAACCTAGCAGTATCTTAGCACAATACGATACTTTTGACATATTGGTATGAAATCACGATTAAATACGCTATTCCTTCACTACGATCTTGATGGCGGATAAGGTGAAGCCAGCGGTCTTCGTGAGACAGAGCACCGGGCTCGTCAAGAACGTCTCCCTTCTGGATGCCCTGACCCTGAACATGGGGAACATGTCGGCCGGCGCGGCTCTCGCGACCATCGGATTCACCATGGCCTCGCTGACCTCTGTCTCGGGGTGAACCTCGTCTATGCCTCGATCATAGCCTTCGCCCTCTCCGTCCCACAGATAGTGGTCTACTCCCTTATGGGTAGCCGCATCAAGCGGACGGGAGGGGACTACGTCTGGATCACCCGCTCCCTCGGCGGGGCGTTCGGCGGCCCGCTGTCGTTAATGGGATATGTACTGGAGACTCAGGTGTACTTTGCGCTCATCGTGCTCTCGATGGTCTTCGCCATCGGGTCCGTGGGACTTGCGATGGGCAACTCCAGCTTCCTAGGACTGGCGCTCCCTGGCAACGTCTCCGGATCAGCCCCGACCGAGCAGTTCGCCGTTGGGGCTGGGATATTCATAGTGCTCATCCTCGCGAACATGATCAGGCCCAAGGTGGGATACAAGATAGTCACTTTCGCCATAGTCATCGGAATAGTGGGCATCCTGACCGCGATCGTCACGCTCCTCTCGGCGGGTCACGGTGGCGTCGTGAGCTACATCAACGGGCTCAACCTGTTGGACTTCTCGAACAATCCCATCACCTACAGCTCTCTCGCCAGCTCCTATACCGGTTCGTCGTTCGATCTCGGCGCCACGATCTCGATCCTTCCGTTCTTCGCGATCTTTGTCTATCCGTGGATAAACGCCGGGCCAGCGGTCGGCTCTGAGCTCAAGGGGACGGGCACCGCCAAGTGGAACGTGCCGCTCGCATCGATCCTGGTCCTCCTGCTCCTGACGGGCGCGTTCGCGACCATGTACTACGTGGGAGGCCTTCCGTTCACGAACGCGGCGCTCTCGAACCCGACGCTCGTCTTCGACAACTCATTCAACTTCTGGACCCTGGCGATGGGAGTGAGCGGCAACGCAGCGCTGCAGCTCTTCATCGGTCTCTCCTGGATCCTGTGGAACGTCGGCATACTCGCCTATGGAGTCATAGTCATCTCCCGTTATCTTCTCGCCCAGGCGTTCGACCGCTTCCTTCCGGCCAGGATAGCCTACGTCAATCCCAGGACCGGCGCGCCGATAATAACGCAGGCCATAGTGCTGATCCTGACGGTGTCGCTCGTGGCGGCCGTCTCCTTCCTCTACGGAACCCTCCAGGCTCTCTTCGCGGGCGTCGTCGCGGCTATGATCTACTTTGTCTTCATCGGGATCACCGCCATTATCCATGGGTCCAGGAACGAACGTGGCAGGATCAGGGCTGCCCTGGTGGGATGCGGGGCGCTCATGTCTGTGGTCTTCGCCTACATCACCTACCAGTTCCTCGCCTCACCCCAGATCTGGGGAACTGCAGCGGTGGTCAACGGGCTGCCAGGATACGACTATGCGTACGCGTACGTCGTCGCCTCGTTCCTAGCGGGTCTGCTCCTGTACTTCGGATGCAAGTGGTACTATGCGAAGAGGGGCGTCGACGTCACCCTGGCCTACAAAGAGATACCTCCAGAGTGAGCGAGGCCCGGGCCGCGAAGACATATCCGGCCCTCGGACGCACTGTACACCCTTGGAAAGCGAGGCGGTGAGGCTATACGCGGGCGAGCGGTTCCACAGGGCAGAGCTCGCGGGCCTCGAGCGCGATCTCCCCATCGTCGAGATCGGGCCCGGGATGTGGATTGCCTCCGACGCCGGCCTCATCCTCGGCGACGTGGAGTTCCTGTCGAGGTCCGCCCTGCTGCTCTCGGAGAGGGTGAAGCGCTTCGATCCGGAGGTCGTGCTCACCGCGGAGGCCAAGTCGATAGCCCTCGCCTACGAGCTTTCGCGCCTGCTCGGCCATGACCGGTTCGTGGTGGCGCGAAAGACGCTGAAGGCGTACATGGGTGATCATATCTCACAGGAGGTGAAGTCGATCACGACGAGGTCGGTCCAGCAGCTGCTCCTCACCAGGGAGGAGGCGGGGTACATCTCGGGCAGGCGGGTCTGCCTCCTGGACGACGTCGTCTCGACGGGGTCCACGCTCAGGGCGCTCGAGGCCACAGCGGGAAAGGCCGGCGGGGACGTGGTCTGCAGGGCGGCCGTCTGGAGGGAAGGGCCGTGGTACGATCAGACGGACCTGATCTGTCTGGGTCTGCTACCCGTCTACGTCAGCGATACCAACGAGCTGTGGAGGCTGGCGCGCGGGCAGCAGGGAGCGAAGGAAGGACGGTCGTGAGAGGACTCAGGGCAGTTCCCTGGACATTATGACGTTCGTCTCCCTGTAACCCGCCTTCCCGTAAAGGTCCCTGGCGGCCCGGTTGTGGGCGAAGACGTGCAGTGAGATCACGTTCAGCCCCATCTCCCTCACACACTCATCGAGACGTTCCAGCGCCCGGATGCCGTATCCCTTTCGGCGGTACGCCTCGAAGATCTGAAAGTCATAGACGAAGGCGTGCCTCCTCATCCCCTCCCACAGCACGGCGAACCAGATCACCCCGACCGGTCCGGGTTCTTCGTCATCGACGATCGAGAAGAGGTAGTTCTCCGGCGTCGCCAGGCCGTTCGGGAGCAGCTTGGCGAACTCCTGCCTCGAATTCGGGAGGGCCTCCTCTCTGGTCCACCAGCCCGAGGCGACGTTCTCCTCGGCGTAGCCCGCGACCGAGGCCTGGCTCCATGAATCGTACTGCGCCGAGGTCATCGGGATAAAGTCTAGCACGGTGTGGACTCGCTCTGGCCGATATTAATTCCTGAAGTTGTGGTGGGGGCAGCCGGGCTCGCGAGAACCCGGTACTTCAGCTGAATACATTTTGATGCAACCTGCCCGGGGTATGGAGTTATTGAGGACGGATGCAAGGAAGTGATGTTTCCTCGTTTCAATATTTTCGAAACAACTGCCCCGCGCAAACAATCGATTGTCTAAAATGACCAGCAAATCCCTTTTACCGTTAATTAACGCTGAAATCAAGCTTATTCTGGCAAAAGGAAGCTGAAATGGTGGGGGCGGCCGGACTTGAACCGGCGGCCTACAGGTTTCTTCGCCGCTCCAATTGGGAAATCATCCACGCGAACGTGTCATCAAACGTATTGTAGTTTGACCACTGGAGCCTGTCGCCATACCTGGCTAGGCTACGCCCCCATTGTCGCCAACCTCTATTTAGTTGGGCTTTTCACCCACAATCCGACCTTGGCTAAAGACTACGAAATAAGGTTGAAGGTGATTGGCTGGGGCAGTAAATACGCTTCCATTGAGAGATCCCTCAAACACTACTATGCTCTAGGCGGTTCTGCCTCGGGAAGAGACGCTCGTCGATATAGGAAGTAACGGCGAAAGCCCGGACCTGACTAGACAGAACTCCCGGCTACGTAGCCCTCCTCGATCGCATCCCTGATTGTGCGCCCAGCCACCCTACAGTCTCCCACCTGCCTGGTGTCCGCCACCAGCCCCCTGAAGAACGAAATGACCCTGCCGTCCTGTCCCCTTCCTGTGTTCAAAACCACTGTGTCTGTCTTGATGGACCATTCCCTGCTGGTCGGAATGTCATACACGACCGTCTCGTGGTCTTCGATCCTCCTCACCCAGCTGAACGGGACAACGTCCACACCGCTCGCCCTCAGCCTCTTGTAGACGTGTACCAACTGGTTGTAATACGATAGGTCTGGTGAGAGATGCGGGTGAGGGGTTACGAGCGTCACGTGAGCCCCACGCTTCGAGAGATACTCGGCGATACCCGGACCAACGATGTACTTTGTGGAGTCCGCTACCAGCACCTCGCCAGATACTCCGTGGTCCCCCAGGACGTCGTCGACCGTCTTGACGTGCTTCTTCTCCCACCCGGGTACTTCGCGGAAGGTGATCATCTGAGTTCCGCTCCTGATCGGGACGGACCCTGAGGCGATGATCACCGTGTCCGGTTTCTCCGCGTCGACAAGATACCGGGCCTCCTCGGAGGATCCTATCTCGATTCTCGTCTCGACCCTCACCCCGCTCTTCCTCAGCTGTACCTTGTACCACGAGACTATTGCGCCGATGTCCGTTCGCCCTGGCAGCATCCTCGCCATGTTCGCCTGCCCGCCTATCTCGGCCGACCTCTCGAACACGACCACCTCGTGACCGGATTCCGCGCAGGCGCGGGCCGCTTCGAGCCCGGCCATTCCTGCGCCGACTATCAGCACCTTCCTTCGCTTCTGCGCGGCGCCCAGGGCGACCCGGCGCAGCCGCCCTCTCGTCACCTCGAACCCGACGGTCGGATTGACCGTGCAGTGCATCGGCCACTCGTGCGCGACCGACCTTCCCCAGCAGTCCTGCAGCGTGCCGATGCACGGGCGGATGTCATCGAGCCTTCCCTCTCTCGCCTTCTTCGGCAGCTCCGGGTCGGCTATCAGGGCCCGCGTCATCCCGACGAAGTCGGCTTGGCCGTTCTCCAGGATGCTCTCGGCGATCACCGGGTCCATGATACGCCCTGCTATCCCGATCTTTGTCTTCTCGGCCGCCTTCATCACGGGGGCCGACATGTACAGTCCGTAGGCTTGCTCGACATACAGCGGCTGAGTCTGCAAGGCGAACTGGTTCATCGCCTCGAACCGCCCCGAGGAACCGCTGTCCACGTTGACGAAATCGAGTTTGCCGTCGAGGAGCTCGACCATCTTGGCGGCGTAGTCCGGCGTGACTCCCCCGTCGATTTTCTCGTCTGCGCACATTCTCATGCCGAGGGCCATCCCGTCCCCGAGGTCTGACCTCAGCATCTCGACAAGCTCGAGGAGGAAGGTGAGCCTCCTCTCGACCGTTCCGCCGTACCTGTCAGTTCGACGATTCATCAGCGGCGAGCAGAAGTGCTCAATCAGCGCGCCGTGCGTCCCGTGCAGGTCGACGCCGTCCAGTCCTGCGTCCTTCACGTACCCGCTCGCGACCCTGTACGACCGCTGGATCTCCTCGATGGCATCTTCACTCAGCTCGTCCCTTTGCACTCCGGTCTCCAAGGGGACGCTCGAGACGGGTCCGAGAACGCGGGTCCACGCGGCAACCTCCATGAAGATCTTGGATCCATAAACATGCACGGCATCGGCTAGCCTCCTGAGCCCGGGGACGATCTCGGGCCTGCTCTGCATCGGGTGCCTTCTTGCGCTGTCCTGCCACCAGTCGCCGTCCGGTGACACGACCAGCTGCGATACCTCCAGGAGTCCCGCACCGCCCATCGCCCGTTCTTGGTAGTAGTTCACCAGGGCATCCGATACCAGCCCGTCTTCGAGATATTGCAGCTCGTGGGGCGTGACCTGTATCCTGTTCGGAATTGTCACGTTTCCGATCTGCAGAGGAGAGAATAGCCTCTCGAACAATTCTCGAAAGACGGGCCCGTGCGAATATTAATTCTTTTGACGGCTTATTCGGGGCGTTCGGTCGGGACCGGCTATGGCAGGACCTGGATGAGTGTCTGTTTCACCCCTTCGATGCGGGTCTTCTTGCTGATGGCCGCGAATTCCTCTAGCTTCGAGTCCATCCTTCCGAAGAGGTTGGCCGATGTCTCCCGAAGGTTCAGGTCCCTAAGCTTGACGTGTCTGCCGTAGATGAAACTGATCTCGGCGTTTATCCGCTTCCCCTTGAAGTACTGCATGTCCCCCCACTGACTGAACCAGTAGACGACGTCTCCCGGAATGTAGTTCGTGACCCAGTTCTCCGGTTCGATCCTCACCCTCTGTTCTCCCTGGAGTTCGATCACCGACTCTTGACCAGAACTCGCACAGTGCATCAGCCGCCCGTCCACTGGCATTATCCTCATAATCGAACCACAGGTGACCGGAGCCTCATCGTCAAGGAGCGTTATGGTCGTTTCAAAGTTCTCTGAGGGTATGGAGAGCTTGAGCTTGGACAACTCATCCTCGTGCGGCCACCTCGGATTTATCCCTTTTTCGGTAGCGAAATCCGTCAATAAGAATCCCTGATTGGGACCCCGCCGAATAGATTCCGGAGGGGATGTTCTCGTTCACGGGCGCGGTCGAAAAGAGCGGGATCAATGTCGGATGACCCCGCCTTGTATATCCCCACTGTACTCGATACCACGGTCCAAGAGCCTGAGCATCCACCAGGCATAGATTCTCCTTATCTACTGAAGGACACTACCTTGACCCGATGCTGACCCTCGAAGGCAAGACCTGCATCATCACAGGCGCCGCGTCTGGAATAGGCGAGCAAACGGCCATCATCTTCGATTCGCTGGGCGCCAAAGTGCTGGCGCTCGATATCGACGGGGAACGGGGAAGGCGGCTCCAGAAGAACTCCAGAAGCGGCCGGATCACTTTCAAGAGGATAGACCTCACGAACCGGGCACAACTCAGGGAATTCGACAGGTGGGCTGAGAAGAATCTCGAGAGAGTCGACGCGCTGATCAACAACGCCATCGTGCCACGACGGAACTCCGTCCTCGACGCCTCGCTTGAGGAGTGGGACGACGAGATTGCACTCTCACTGACCGCTTCCTTCCTCCTTTCGCGTCTCGCCGCGAAGAAGATGATAGCGAAGAAGGTGCGCGGGAAGATCATCCTGATCAGCGCGGTCCAAGCTTGGATTCCGTTGCATTCTTCCTTCTCGTATTCGGTAGTCAAAGGAGGGATGATATCGATGGCAAAGAGTCTGGCCGTGGACCTGGGCGCTCACGGGATCAGCGTCACCGCGGTCATGCCGGGGCCCATCTACACATCCCTCGGAAGCGGCGTCGAGGATGCTCCGCCCTCCCTCGACAGGAAGGCCGCCACACTGCTAGGACGGATGGGCAGGAGGGCCGAAGTCGCAAATCTCTTGGCGTTCCTTGCGTCCGATCTCAACTCCTTTATGACAGGTAACACGATTCTCATCGACGGCGGGAGAAGCATCAGCAGGAAGCCCGATCCGGACGAGGTCGCGAACGGCTTTCTCAAGGACCCAAAGTCTGATCACCATTCAGGTTAAATCTTCATGGGCTCATGCCACAGGTCAGGTCCAATCGCATGAAAATAGAGCGGCTCCAGCCGGGGAGAGGAATCAGAAGCAACGCGGGCACGATGGGCGTCGCGGCTGTCACCTTGATTCGGGACGGCGACCAGAACATCCTTGTCGACGTTGGGCACTTCGGCGGGAGGGATGAGCTGCTTCAGGCCATGAGGGCGGCCAACCTCCAACCCAGGGACATCGACACGGTGGTCCTGACGCATATCCACTGGGACCACTGCATAAACGTCGACCTCTTCGACAGGGCCACCATCCTGGCCGGCAGGGACGAGCTGCGCCTGGGATACATGATGGGGATCAAGGACGGGCACACCCGCTACTTCAAGGAACTTCTCAAAAAGATAGGCGTGAGGAGCGTCAAGGACGGGGAGAAGGTCTCCGACAACTCGAGAGCGGTTCTGACCCCCGGCCATTCCCCGGGGCACGTCGCCGTCTCAATCAAAGAAGATGACGGATCCACCACGGTGATAGCAGGCGACGCCATACCAAACTACCGCGCGTACCTTCGGAACATGCCCGATCTGATATTCTACAACAAGAGTGACGCACGAGCCAGCGTCACGAAGATAAAGAAGATGAAGCCCTCCATGATCATACCCGGACACGACAGCCCCTTCAACGACAAGGGATACCTTCTGCACGACGAATTCAACCTGATTCTCAGGAGAGAGACAGAGGAGAACTCGATCATAACCCTGAAGACCGTTCCGGCGGATAAGCCGGTCGACTTCACCTGAGCGCGGCGGCCCTCTGGGATGAGCCCCGCATACCGCCCCACGATCTCGAACGAGTGGCGATTCCGCGGGATTGACACTACCGTGATGGAGAACAGAGAGCTCAGGGTGGCGATTCTCCACGGGAAGGGAACCGACATCACAGAGCTGGTCTACAAGCCCCTAGGTCTGAACCTCCTTTTCCGGAACCCGTGGGGGCCGCGCAGCCCGTCACTCGTACCAAACGTATCGCCGCACTCCTCCACCTTTAGAGATTTCACAGGGGGCGGCTGGAGCGACATCCTTCCGAACGCAGGCGACCCCTGCGAGTTCAGGGGAGCGAGCTTCGGGCTTCACGACGAGACCCCCCTCCTTGCCTGGTCCTCCGACGTGGAGGAGGTGTCCGACGAGAGGGTATCTGCACGTTTCCGGGTAAGGCTGAACAGGTATCCGTTCGCCGTGGACAAACTCGTCACATTGGACTCTGAAAACCGGCTCACGATAACAGAGACCGTAGAAAATGCCTCCAAAGAGGAACTCCCATTTTCTTGGCTGGTCCACCCAACGTTCTCCTCTGAGTTCGTCGGCGGCGCTTCCCTCGACCTTTCGGCCTCGTCGATATCGGTGATGGAAGATAGCGGCGGAAAGCCATGGCGGTTCCCACGCTACCTCGATTCTGACGGCGTCGAACGCGACGTCAGTCTGGTCCCGCCGATGGACACGGTCGTCAACAGCACCCTCCTTTTGAGTGGCATCGAGGAAGGGCGTTACTCTATAATCAACCGGCGTCTCGCCCTGAGGTTCTCAATGTCCTGGGACAAGACGGTCTTTCCTTATCTCTGGTACTACCGTTCCCTGAACGCAACAGGCTATCCCTTCTACGGTAGGTCGAGGTTCATCGCACTCGAGCCATCCACCTCCAAGACGGCTGGTCTGGCGGTCCAGTCGAGTTCCAACGACCTCCTCTTCCTGGGAGCAGGCAAGTCACTGACCACGACGATGGTCGCCTCGGTCTCAAAACTAGACTAGTCCCTGCGGCGGGGCCGCTCGACGTCAGTGTCTGCGGGCTCCGGTTCACGCATAAATAACGCCCCGGTCAGAAGTCTTCGGAGCAGACCGATTTTGAAGATCAAAGACATCCAGGTGCATTTTGTCCACGCCCTGTGGCGCAATTTTGTGATAGTCCGGACGGAGACCGACGACGGAATCATCGGCTACGGCGAAGGGACGATGGGGGACTTTGAGAAGACGATCGAGGCAGCGATTCTCGACTACCGGCCCCATCTGATCGGCAGAGAGATCGAGATACCGTCGATAATGAACTTCCTCTCCAGAGGGTTCTTCTGGAGGGGGGGTCCGATCCTCATGACCGCGATAAGCGCAATCGAACAGTCACTTTGGGACATTCTTGGCAAGTCGATGAACAAGCCGGTCTACGCCTTGCTGGGAGGCAAGGCTGTCGAGAGGATAAAGGTGTACGCCAACGGTTTCATCTCGGGCTCCGCCCCCCCAAACGAGTACGGGGCTGCTTCAGCGAAGCAGGTGGAGAACGGGTTCAACGCCGTGAAGATCGACCCATTTGGAGGCGCCGGGCCTGCGATAACCCCCGGTGAACTGGACAAAGCGGTCGCCAGGGTGAAGGCGATCCGGGATGCCGTCGGACCAGAGGTCGGCATCCTCGTTGAGGCCGAGGGAAGGTTCGATCCCTCCACGGCGATCAAGGCCGCCCGCGCAATCGAGAGGTTCGACCCGCTCTGGATCGAGGAACCCATTCCTGAGGAGGACCTCGACGCCATGGCGTACGTCAGATCGAGGTCTCCGGTCCCTGTCGCGACCGGCGAACGCGTCGTCACAAAGCAGAGGTACGCTGAACTCCTGAGCAAGCGAGCTGCCGACATCATCCAGGCGGATGTCTGCCACGTGGGAGGGATACGGGCGCTCTGCACGATTGGTTCCATGGCTGAGAACAACTATATCCCGGTTGCACCCCACAACCCAAACGGTCCCATAGCGACCGCTGCCAGCCTGAACGCAATGATGGCCATGCCGAACTCCATGATTCTTGAGTTCTGGCTGGACGTGGAGACGGTTCGGCACGACCTAATAACCGACTACTTCGAGATCGAGAAGGGGTATCTCCGTCCGAGCGGGTTACCTGGTCTGGGAATAGAGGTGAACGAGAAAGCTCTCTCCAAGTATCCTTACAAGAAGCTCCACGTGGACTACTACAGCGACGACTACAAGTACCACGGAGACCTCCCCTAGGGCTCTTGCAGGGCAGACAGGGCTCTGCCATCAAGGTGGCGGTGCTCTCCAGGGTATTCTGCTGACCTCAGAGCTTCTGACGCGGATCAGCGGCCTGAACACTTTGGAGAACGTCCTCTCTTCCCCGGTCGAATCACTCAAGCGCGTCCTCGTGGTCGCGACCTCGGAGACCACCAGGTCGGCCCTTTTGCCCTTCTGAATCCTGCCCAGATCCGGTCTCCCAATTGCAGCGGCGGGGTTGTGCGTGACCGCCAGCAGCACCTGTTCAGCGCTCATTCCTAAGTTCAAGAGCTTGGTCATCGTGCAGGGCAGATCGTGGACGGGAGACTCAAGCGACAGCGCATGGATGTCGGTGCTTATCGTGTCTGGCAGGAACCCATCCGCCAGTGCTGCCTCCGCTGTATTGTAGGAGAAGCTCCCGTTTCCGTGCCCGATGTCGATCAGCACCCCTCTCCTCCTGGCCGCCTTGAGCACCTTTGAGACTCTGCCCACCCCATCCGTGTCGAGTATCGAGTTGGGGAACGGCCTGAACGAGTGCGTCAGAATGTCCCCTCGCTCCAAGAGCCCGACAAGCTCATCGACCGGGGGAGGAGGATTACCTATGTGCAGCATAACGGGCAACCCCAAGGCCTTTGCGCACTTTTTGGCTATCTTCAGAGGAGCGCTCCCGAACTCACCGTTCGCCTTGGCGCTCAACCTCACCTTGATGCCCACAACGTACTTCTTGTTGAGCCTGGCGCACTCCATGCATGCATCGGGATCAGCCACCTCGATCTTGGACAGCTCGCTCGCCTGCGAGCCGCCTTTGATCCCAAAGAACGGGATGCCGCCATAGCCGATGTTCAGGAACGAGAATATCTTCACGCCCGCCCGCTTGATTACGTGTTCCCTGAATCCTGCGAAGTTCCCAGCTCCCGCGCTCCCTGCGTCCACGAAGACCCCTACTCCGGACCGCATCCCAATGGCGTCGGCGTCCACTCCCAAGCTCGTGCCCAGCTCGTAAACATGTGTGTGGAGGTCGACCCATGCCGGCGACACGAACCGCTTCCCCACCTCTATGGTCTTGTCTGCCCTCGAGTCGCTGACCTCGCCTATCGAATCAACCACGCCGTCGGAAATCCCGATGTCGACCAGCGACTGCTGTCCCGACGAGGCTTCGACGATAGTGCAGTTCCTGAGCTTGACGTACAACACGGACTAGACAAGAGACCATCATTAAACGGTGACGCGGCTCCCCGAGCCTTCTGCTCGGTCTCGACACACGGCTTTTCAGGGGGAGCTGGTTCTGATCTCGATAGCTTGGAGCTCAGCACATCAAGGTATCGATGCTGAACGTGGTTCCCTCGGGATCTGCCGGTTTCGAGCTCCGACGATGAGCTGCAGGCACTGATGATCGACTTGGCAGACTACGGTCTCACCCAAAATTAATGAAGAATACGTCTATCTCCTTGGAAGAGGGCAGCCGCGCCTGCTCCAGATTTCCCGCGCATAATTGGCGGCCTCCGGATCGAGCGATTTCCGAACTCTACCTGTTTCCAGTTTTCTTTGCCTCGTCCTGTCGAACGAAGCAGGCCGCAAGATGGCTTCTCCCCACATCTGCAAGGTCGGGCTCCGTGAAAGTACACCCTTCGCGCGAGATCGGGCACCTCGGATAGAACGCGCACCCCGGGAACTCGGAGGGAACTTCCTTGAGCATGAGATCCTGGGTCTCGGACCATCTTCGGACTCCCTTCAGCCGCGGTGCCGAGCGAAGGAGCAGTTCGGTGTATGGATGCATCGGCGCTTCGATTAGCGCGTCGGAGGGCGCCAGCTCGACCACTTTTCCGCGATACATCACGGCGATGCTGTCGCTGATGTAGTCTGCCACGGCAAGGTCGTGGGTGATGAATATGATCGTCACCCCAAATTTCTCGTTGAGGTTCTTCAGAACGTCCAGTATTCCGGCCCGGATGCTGACGTCGAGCATCGACACCGGCTCGTCAGCTATTATTATCTCGGGAGAGATCACGAGGGCTCTCGCTATGGAAGCACGCTGCCTCTGACCTCCGCTCAGTTGGTTCGGATACTTGCCTCGCATCTCCGCAGGGTTGAGCCCAACCTTCTCCAAGGACTCTTCGACGATGCGGCGCACCTCCGCGTCACTATCGGCGATGTCGAACTTGCGAACTGGGATGGCAATTGCGTCATAGACGGAGCAAAGCGGATTGAAAGTGCTGTACGGGTCCTGGAATATCATCTGAGCCCTCCGCCACAGCCCCTTCAGGGACTTCCTGTCCCTGATCCTGATCTCCTTGCCGTCGAGAAGGATTCTTCCTGAGGTAGGCCGGGTCAGTCCGACGAGGGTTCTTCCCAGCGTGGTCTTTCCGCTCCCGCTCTCTCCGACGACTGAGATGACCTCGCCCCGTTTGATCTCTAGGCTGACGCCGTCCACCGCTTTTACGAGCTTCTTTCCCTGGAAGTGGACGCGGAGGTCCTCCACCCTGAGGACGCTGTCGTTTTCAGACACCGTCTTTCTCCACCAACCAGCAGGCGGCCATGGTAGGACCTGCATCGATGAGCTCGGGCGACTCGTTCCTGCATCTCTCAAAGGCGTGTGGACACCTAGGATGGAACCTGCAGCCCTTGGGAGGGTCGGCCAGGTTCGGGGGTGCACCCGGTATCCCCTTGATAGTCGCCTTGTCGCCGAGGTCGGGTATGGCTCGGAGGAGAGCCTGCGTGTAGGGGTGCATCGGGCTCTCTAGGATGTCTTTGGTGGGCCCTATCTCTACGATCTTGCCTCCGTACATAACCGCAATCCTGTTGCTCATCTCGGACATTATCGAGATGTCGTGCGTGATGATGATGACCGAGAGCCCCATCTCCTCCTGCAGCCTCTTGATTGTCCTCAGTATGCCCGCCTGGACGACGACATCGAGAGCGGTCGTGGGCTCGTCGGCAATCAGCAGCTTCGGAGACAGGCAGAGCGCCATGGCGATGACGACTCGCTGCTTCATCCCTCCGCTCAGTTCATGCGGGTAAGAAGTCGCCCTTGTAGGGTCGATGTGGACAATGCTGAGCAGGTCCCGAACCTTCCTCCTCGCAGCTTCCTTGTTCGTGTTGCTGTGCTGAACCATAGTCTCGACTATCTGCGACTCGATCGTCTTCACAGGGTCGAGCGCGTTCATCGCCGACTGGAAGACCATCGAGGTCTTCTCCCATCTGTACCTCCTCAGTTCTTCTTTCCCGAGAGAAAGTATGTCCACAGAGTCGACCTGGACGCTGCCCCCCGTGACCCTCCCCGGGGCGTTCATCCTAAGAAGGGTCAGGCCGAGGGTAGTCTTGCCGCATCCGGACTCTCCTACGAGGCCCAGGACCTCTCCTCTCTTCACCTCAAGGCTGACGTGGTCGACCGCCCTCAAGGGTGTGCCCTGGTTCGGGTACTCGACGACGAGATCCATGATCTCGACCAGATTGTCTTGCGAGTCCTGAGCTTTCGCCGCCATCACCTTATCTTTGCTACCTTCTCGAGCGAGTATCCGACCAGTATTAACCCTGTTCCGAGCAGAGCGATCATCAGGCCTGGGGGCAGGAACCACCACCAGGAACCCCGGAGCAGGGCGTTGCGTGCCAAGGCGAAGTAGAGCATTATCCCCCAGCTTAGGTTGTTGATGGAGCCGAGACCGATGAAGTCCAAGCCGGACTCGATCACGACAGCGGAGACCGCCGAGAAGACGCCATAGAGCACGGCCAGAGGAATCATGTTGGGGAGGAGAACCTGCGTCATGATCTCGCTGTCGCTCATCCCGCTGAGCCTGCTGGCATCGACGAACGGACGCGCCTTGAGGGTGAGCGTCTGCGAACGGATGACCCTTGCGGTCGGTGGCCAAGAAAGTATCCCTATCACCACGATCTCGACCAGCACGCTTCCGGGGACGAGCGCGGCGACGACGATCAGGAGCGGAAGCAGGGGCAGAACCAGGATCACGTCCGTCACTCTCATCAGGGTCTCTCCCCGTCTTCCGCCATAGAATCCGGCGAGCAGTCCGACTGAGACGCCCAGGAAGACCGAGATGGCGGCCGCAGAAAGCCCCACCAAGAGCGAACCCCGAGCCCCCCAGATCAGCTGGCTCAAGAGGTCCTCGCCCGCATCATCGGTGCCGAGGATGTGCTTCATGCTCGGGGGGAGGTATGGCTGCCCCGACAAAGAGGTGGGCGAGTAGGGCGCGATCCACGGTGCGAGTACCGCCACCAGTATGAACCCCAGTGAGAGGCCGATCCCGATCCTCCCGGGGGTCGTCCCGAGGAGGGCGCGAAGATAATACCACAGCGAGGAGATCCAGCGGCGAGGTCTCGAGCTACTCATTCTCGACCCTCGGATCAAGGAAAGTGTATGCAATATCGGCGGCCAGATTGGCTATCAGCACCAGCATCGCGGAGAAGAAGAAGATGGCTTCGAGGACGGGATAGTCCCTTCCTATCGCGGACTGCTCGATGAGGTAACCCAGCCCGGGGTAGGAGAAGATTATCTCCACCAGATAAGCACCGGAGAGAATCGCCCCGAAACCCAGTGCCAGGTTGGTTATGCTCGGCAACAGGGCGTTTCTCGCGGCGTGCCCCAAGACCAGCGTCCTAGTCCTCAACCCCCTCGCCTCCGCGGCCTTGATGAAGTCCTCCTGGAGGACTCCGACCATCGTGTTTCGCATCACCAGTGCGTGCTGAGGGAAGTTGAGTACGACAAGAGTCAGTATGGGAAGGAAAGAGTGCAGCAGGATCGATTCCGCAGAACCGAGATTGAATCCTATGGCGCCGCTGCTCGATAATGCCGCCGGAAAGAGTTTGAGCCGGATTGCGAAGACATAGATGAAGATGGTGGCCAGCCAGTAGCTCGGCACCCCCCACATGAAGTTCGAGACGCTGAACATCGCCGAGTCCGCCTTCGAGCCCCTGTGCCACGCCAGCCACGCTCCCAGAAGGACGCCGGAAGTCCAGGCGATGGCCTGGGATATCCCCACCAGCAAGAGAGTCCAGGGAAGCGCCTGAGTGACCAGAGCCCACACAGGGAGCGGGTAGCGGGCGAAGGAGATTCCGAAGTTTGGAGGGAAGGTCAGGAAGGTGTCCTTGAGGTAGTTCTCGAACTGCTGAGGATATGGGGTGTTGACTCCGAGCATCTGCAGTAGCTGCTCACGCTGTGCAGGCAGCAGGTCGGCACCATGGATGGCCGAGAGGATGCTGCCCGGCTCGAGCCTGGGGATGATGAAGTTGAGAAGGTATACCACCAAGAAGATGATGACGGTCGTGATGATTCTTCTGCGGACGTACGCCGTCTTCAGCCTGGTCGGGAAGTGTAAGCGACGCACCCTGGCATCCTTGGTCCTCAACATCCGCGTTCATTGCTTAAGGTTTTCTATCATTACGGATTCCTGTATGGACGAGAATGGGATGAAGACGCGGCTCTCTGCACTGGCGTGGAGACTCTCCGGCTTTGGTCAGGGCCGGTCCGAACCTCGCTAGAATCAACGCTTTTATATGACTCGCACGCCATTAAACCCTACCTTTTGAATATTCGGAACTTCGTCCTGATTGGATGCATGTCAGCTCTTCTCGTCCTGCCCGGTCTTCTGCCCGCTGGAGCGCAAACGAACTCGACGCTTCGCATTGGTATCGTGGGCCTCCCTGAAACGACCTTCATGCAGTCGGGTACAACCGGCTTCGGCACCTGGACCCAGTTCCCCTACCTCTATTGCTATCAGTTCGGTTTCGCAGGCGTCGTCAAACAGGACGTGTGTGATACACCGTCCGCTATTACTGGCAGCAACGACCAGCAATGGGTTGTGAACCTAAAGTCGCCCAACATGAAGTGGTCTGACGGTGTGCCGATGAATTCAACCGACCTGGCGTATTCATTTGGGATTTACCTGCCTCATGGGCCGTATGCGAACCTGTCCGCCTTCGACATCTGGGGCAACCTGAGGGGCACGGTCACCAGTATCTCGGTAATGAACTCGACCGCGATCCAGATCAACACGGCAAAGCCAGATCCTCTCTTCGCGATGCTGACCTGGCTCTACCCTGTCTATCCCTATCACTACTTCAAGCAGTTCACCGGGAACAACACGCTCCAGACGACCCCCATACTCGGTGGACCGGGCGACAGTGCGTATGTGCCTCAGGATTACACGGCCAACAGCCCGACATTGACAGCCGTGGCCAATCCGTACTCGCCAGACTGGAACGGCACGACGCCAAAGATTCATACGGTCATCTACCAGATATTCACGACGGACAGCGCGCTTGTGAATGCGCTGGCATCCGGCCAAGTCGACAGCGGGATGATCACGTCGAGCGACGCTCAGACTCTATCCTCCGTGCCATCGCTGACCGAGACCGGACTTCCGAGCAACACGCAGATGGAGTTCTTCATCAACCCGGCAGTCTACCCGTACAACAATACGGCATTCAGGCAGGCCATGATGTATCTAGTCCCGAAGGCCCAGATCAACCAGTTGCTCTACAACAACCAGAGTACGCTCGGCAACCCGCTTCTGCTGAGCCCGCTGGCGTACAACACCTACTGGCCGAGCAGCAGCACCCCCATGTACAACTATAACCCGACTACTGCGATAAGCCGTCTCCAGGCTGCCGGCCTCACCAAGAACAGCGCCGGGAACTGGGCTATGGCAAACGGTACGGTTCTGACCGTACAGTTCGTCGCACCCAACAGCGACCCTGACGTCGTGAGAGCCGCGCAGCAGATTGCGAGTTCCATGCAGAATGTCGGTCTGAAGGTGAACCTGCAGATAACGGACTACAACACGGTCACCAACGACAAGTACAACATCCCGAACACCTACAACATAGTGCTCTTCCCAGACTCCTACTTCCCCTCGCCATTCAAGTGGATGAGGAACCCAGTCAATCTTCCAACCGCGTGGGTAAACTCCACGTTCAAGGCTGACTTCGCTGCAGCGCTCTCTAACCCGGACCCTGCTCAGGCGCTTACACAGCTCAAGTCTGCGCTGAACGTTCTCGCGAACTCCGCTGTGACGAACAGTGTCCTGTATGAGCCATTCGAGGCAGCGTACAACTCCCAGGGGTTCAACGGATGGCAACCGGCATTGAACAACGCGGGTAGCTTCGACGTGTTCTATTACCCGGTCCTCAGTCAGCAGGTGCTGACGTCGTTGGCACCCGCCAGCGTTGGCTCTTCGTCCTCGACTACGAGCACTTCCTCGTCCTCGACTACGAGCAGTTCTGCGTCCTCGACCGCCATCAACACGAGCACTGCGGTGGCGATGGTTGGAGTGGCTGTCTTCATCGCGGTGGTCTATGCCAGCAGTGTCCTGCGCCGACCAGGAAGGACATACGCGTCAATGTCCGCAGCGTAATATGCAGGGAAGTTCGGGTTAGGCTGACCGCATCGTGGATGCTGTCATTCTCCCTTCTCGAATCGTAGGCCTGCGCCGAGCGTCACTCCAGGACTTCCTGAAACAGGTTTAAACGCCCGGTTTTCTGGAACCTGAGACAGAATGCCTCCCAAGGAGGGACAGGGTACCACGGCCCTCTATCGCAAACAGGGTGGGATAGCGACGATCATGTTCAACCGCCCCGGGCGGCTGAACGCCCTGACCAAGGAGATGGTCATCGAAACAACCAATCTCCTCGAGAGAGCTGAGGAAGAGAAGACCGTCCGAGCTGTCATACTCACGGGAGCTGGTTCTTCCTTCTGTGCGGGGGAAGATCTCAGGGAAGACCTCATCGAATATACCCCGCTAGAGTTCAGGGAGAAGATTCTGGCCTATCAGGCGCTCACGAGGACCATCCACAACATGAAGAAGGTGGTCCTGGCCGAGGTCAACGGATACGCCCTTGGCGGAGGGGCAGAAATCGCAATCTCCTGTGACATCGTCTACGCCTCTGAAGGCGCGAAGTTCGGCTTCCCCGAGGTGAAGGTCGCTCAGCTGATCACCAACGCGGGTTTCCACAGGCTACCGAGGCTCGTCGGAGAGAAAAAGGCGAAGGAGATCGCTCTGACCGGAGAGACAATGTCAGCCGCCGAGGCGGAGAGGATCGGTCTCATCAACAGGGTCTTCCCCCAGCGAGAACTTCACGGGGCCGTGATCGAGACTGCGCGAAGGATAATGGCCAACGCGCCGCTCTCGGTAATGCTGACCAAGTCGCTCATTGACCGGGGGCTGGACACGGACTTCGAGACGGCGATGTCGCTCGAGACCGAGAGTATAACTGCGATCTATTCCAGCGAGGACAGGAAAGAGGGTGCGGCGGCCTTCTCCGGTAAGAGAGGACCTACGTACAGAGGCAGATGACCACCCACTCTCACATGAGTTCCCGTTTGTAGACCTTTGACCAGGATTTCAAGAAGAACGGCACCCCGTCGATTTTCACCTCTATGTCCGCCAGGAGGTGGAAGTCTTCCTCCGTGCTGAAAACGAGGTTCCGACCAAGGACCTCCACCAGCGAATCGTATCTTTGTATCTTCACATGATGCTGACCCTTCACATGGGCCGACGCGGGGTTCTCCGTGGACAGACCCGCCTCCCCCTCCCCCCTGATGCTCACCTCGACCCCGATGTCTATCAGCCCGATCTTCAGCGGCCGTCCGGGTATCGCACGGATGAGGATCCGCTTGGAATAGGGCTCGTGCAGGATGCTGAACTGGTCTGCGCCTGGCGTGACCACCGCCGGCTGGAAGAGCGGGACTGGTGCCAGGTAGCTTGGTTCGGGCAGCGCGTCCTTCCGCTTCTTGACCACGGGGAGCAGGACTCGGGAAGGTGTGTCCTTGCTTCTGCGGAGAGTATTGGTCGCATGTTCCGGCGTCGGCCACATGTTCGGCCAGTCGCTACTCGATACAGCCACTCTGATCCTGTGCCCTTTCTCGAAAGTCCAAGATGTCGATTCCAGGGGTATAACGAGCTCGTAGAGCTTTCCAGGCACGAGAGGTTCAGGCCTCTCGAAGGAGTTCCTACGGGTCGCGTTCAGGACCCCCTTGGTCACAAGCGCTGAGGTCCCGTCCAGGGCCACATCCGACAGTCTGACGACGAACGACGCCACCTTTGCAGAGGACGAGACATGCAGGAATGCTTTCGGAGAACCCGTGACCTCCAGATTCGATTCGAGCGCCTCGGTCGTATAAACGAGCGAGAGCGCTTCATCGGGTCGCTGGTCCGTCGGGAGGACGTTCGGCGAGACGCTGCTGAAGAAACCGCCTGCGAGACCGACCTGAGGTTGATACTCGAAGGAGTCTGACGATGTTCCCGAGGAAGATTTCTTGTCGGGCTCCTCCGAGAGTAACCCCCCTTCCCTTAGGAACATGGGCAAGTCGACGCTCCGCCTTATTGGCCACTCATTCTCAAATCTCCAGTAGCCAGACGTGGACTTTCTGTTCGCGGTTGGCTCGTCGTACTTCTGCACGTAGATCGAGATAGGCGGTTCGCTGGTCACCCCGGTGTCGATGCCCTTCAGCCAGTAGTCCCACCATCGCAGAATCTCATGGTTGATGTGAATGTTGGGACCTGGTGGACCCGCATCTGGACCGACGTGCAGCCAGGGTCCTATCAGCAGCCGCTTGGGGCACTTCAGGTTCTGATAAACCCTGGTCGCCGCCCCGGGATATCCGTCCCTCCAGCCGTCAATGAGAAAGGTGGGCGCGATGATCTTGTCATAGTGATACTTCACGGAGGCGCCCCGCCAGTAGGGCCCGTCCACCTGATGGTCCAGCCAGACCAGAGGCCAGGGAGTGGAGTTCTCGAGCCGATTCTTCCAGATGTCCATCCACTTCTCCCTCGAGTACTCCGGATACGGCGGCATTGCATTGAAGCAGGTCATGAACGGCCCATAGAGGCCGCAGTCAATCATCGGCATCAGGGAGCCGCCTGCGTAGTGTGTGTCCACGCGATAACGGTCATCGGCGAAGTACGCCGCAGCGACCGCCTTCAGTGGTTCGGGGGCCTGCATCGCCGCGTTCATGGTCGAGGTACCGGAGTAGGAATAGCCGAACATCCCGAGCTTGCCGGTGCACCAGCTCTGCTTTGCGAGCCAGTTGATAGCATCCTGGCCGTCCCTCATCTCCTGGACCGAATACTCGTCGCTGATGTTGCCTTCGGAGGATCCGGTCCCGCGCACATCGAGGCGGATCCCAACGTACCCGCGCTCCGCGAAGAAGTAGTGGGCACCATTGTTTCCTATGGAAATGTCGTCCTTCCTGTAGGGGTGATACTGGATTATCCCTGGAAACTTCTCGTCGGAGTCTGGCATAATGAGGTCTGCGGCCAAGCGGACGCCATCCCTCATCGGGATCATGACGTTCTTCACGAGTTTCACTTTGTAGTTAGGACGCGATACTCTGGAGACCAAAGCGCGCCTACTGAGTCGATTGCCCACATTTCAGCGTTTGGACGGCGATCGGAGGGGCCGCCGCTTCGCTGCCGTTCACCTCACGTCGGCATCCCGGCCAAGCTGCCCTGCTTAGTTGCCGATACTGCTTAGCACACGAAATAGGGACGCGATCGAGTGATGTCGATACTGTCCTGCGTCTCGACGGGTCCGAAGAACTCGGAAGTTATTCGGGACGCATCCTCGGGTCGAAGGTGACTGTCTTCGAGGGGATAGCTCGCAATCCGCTATCCTGGAGGAACACCCCGCGATACCTCGATGCGCACAGAAGCTCTCTGAAGTCTGAGATTCAGGTAGCCGGGCGGATTGAGGCTCCAGGCAGCTACACGAGAAGGCGCAGAAGCTCTCCCTCGACCCGCTTCGTCTCCCCTTCCTCGAGGGGACTCACGACAGCCTCATACTCGAGGTTCTCATACGACTGAGGAAGCGGTATGTACCCGATGTCCCCGTTGCCGTAACCCGAGACCATCGTCGTCCCGAACCTTGACTTCTGCTTCAGCATGAGCCCCGTCTCTGAGAGCAGCTCGCCAGAGGCCCAGACGAGCGCGAACTCTTCTCCGAGAGCGACGACACCGAGGTCGAAGCCCATCGTGCTTGGCAGGCCGCGTGGGTTGGCCGCGAGAGTCTCCTCCCATATCTTGATCCCTTCAAGAGCGAGCTCCAGCTTGCTCCTCCGTGTGGCTTCACGGGTCCGCTTGATCTCTTTCTCAAGGTCGAGCCGCAACCGCTCCGACTCTGAGGCATCAGGGTGCTTCTTGACCTTGAGTTCGAGCTGCCTCGAGGCAACGTAGAGGCTGCTGTCTTCCAGAGTCTTCGCATTTCGTTGAGAAGCGACGACAAGGTCTGCAAGAGTCTCCCCGTACCTCACAGTATTCGCAAGGTTCCTCCTCTTAGAGAACTCGTTCCCCAGAGTCAGACGAGTGCTGACGTCGCCGCAGGAACCCGTGACGCAGTTTACCTGCTCGGCGTTCAGTTTCTCAGCCAGCGATCGGGATAGGTAGGCGGGAAAATCCGCGGAGTAGAAGACGTTGTTCGCCCCTAAGACGGTGGGGTGGCAGTTGTGGTTGACAAGAAAAAGCGGTCTTTTTTCCCTCCCGAGTCTGAGAGTGGTGAGCGTCCTATCTATCGTGCGGGCTGGGTCGTTGCGATTCGAGAACATCCCCTTGACGGGGGTCGACGTGACCGATGTACGGTCGACTGGACGTTCGTCCTTCATCGCCTGCTCGAGCGCGAATGTTATCATCCGTTTCATCCAACCTATGTTCTCCTCGAGTTCGGTGCGCATTGGGACTTCGGGCGGGGTTTCAGAGAGCGAAGCGTTCGAGGAGAAGGTCTCAGGGCCCGAGTGGGTGTGGGTGGAAAGGAGGACGACGTTCTCCTTCGGCACTTTGAGCCTGTCTTCTGCTTCCTTCCTAATCTCGTCACACGTTCGCTTGGCGAGGCCCACCAGGTCAAGGGATGCCATGAGTACCCGCTCGTCGCCTGAGCTTAGCGAGATTGCCTTGGCATAGAGTCTGTCGTGAAATTGGGTCGCTATCTTCGGCTGATAGTAACCTGAGATGGGAAGCCCGAGAGAGGGATTGAGGTCCGCCTCATATGATCCCGAGCGAAGTCTGGCCGACATCGTGAGCTAGGCCTTCCGCTCCGGTTTTAAACAGGTTGTCAGGTTCAGGTCAGCCGTCTCCAGCGCTCAAGACTTGGAAATCCCTTTCCCGACAAAGACCTAAATAAAAAAATGAAACCTGACGCGGCAGGCTGTTTGAGATGGTAGATACTATGCTTCAGAAGCTCGGGTTCAAGAAGGTCATCAACGGTGCCGGCCATTTCACGAAGTATGGAGGCTCCTGTCCGCATCCACGCGTCGTGAAGGCGATGGCCGATGTCTCCTCTCATTGGGTGGACATGGCGGCACTGGAGGTGAACGCGGGCAAGATACTCTCGAACCTGGTCGGTTGCGAAGATGGTATCGTAACATCTGGAGCCTACGCCTCGAACGTGATTGCTGCCAGCACGGCTGTGCAGATGGCCAAAGACCGACACGCCTCGCTTGCGACGCCCAGGATTCTGATCCAGAGGTCACATGTCACCAAGTACGCAGATGCGTTCCGGACCTGCGAGGTAGAGCTCAAGCAGATAGCTCGCAGTTCGCAGTCTGAGTCGCTCTCCGATCACTTCGACGAATCAACCATCGCGGTAGCCTACGTGGTGAACGAGTCCGATTTTGAGTTCAGTCTCGCCGAGTGCGTGGAAGCGTGCAGAAACCGCGGGATTCCGGTGCTCGTTGATGCATCGGTCGTTGATCCTGCCGTCAGGGGTATCAAAGAGGTCTTGAACTACGACCCGGACCTCGTGGCCGTGAGCGGGGGCAAGGGCTTCAACGGTCCGAACAGTTCCGGCCTGCTGATCGGTAGGAGGGGGCCCATCGCCCTTGCAAGATCGCTCTCCTTTCCAAACTACGGCCCTGGTCGCGGAATGAAAGTCAGCAAGGAGGAGATCGTGGGCCTCCTGATCGCGGTCGAGATGGCCGCGCACGAGGGAGACGCCGTAATCGATGAATGGCAGAAGCGGGTCAAGCAGCTCCAGGACTCCGTCGCCGGGATTGAGTCGGTAAGAACCCAGGTGTTCTTCCCCTGGAACCTGAACTTCCCGCAACCCATACCCCGGCTCGTCATCTACATCGACGCGCCAGACGGTGAGGCCAAAGCCGAGAAAGTGAGGCTCGCCCTCGAGAAGGAGGAGCCGCCAATCTGGACAAGGCCTCTGGGGGACGTATCCAAGGACAAGAACGTCATCGTGATCGATGTCCGGACGTTGGGGAGCACGGACGTCAGGCTGTTGGGCGAGTCTCTCAGGCTTCAGCTCCGGAAGGTGCTGCTGTCTGCGCCTTCAAAATCAAAAGGGCGTTGACCATAAACAAACTGAATTTCGGCTTCGACCTGGACGGGGGTTGGCTCACGCCGGCGCAGCACATAGAGTCCGTCAAGGTTGCTGAAGAGTTCGAGTACGAGTCGGTGTGGATCGGAGACCACTTCTTGCCATGGTTCCACAATGGAGCGCAGGCCCCATCGGTCTGGCCAT
>JAPCJS010000016.1 GCA_027886825.1 Nitrososphaerota archaeon | reverse complement strand
CCGTGCCATGACGCGACGTTCAGCACCAACAACGGAAGCGTGCTGGGTGGACCGGCTCCCAGACCCCTGCCGGAGTACGGCGTGCTGGTGGACAGCGGTGGCAACCTCTTCGTGACGACGGCTAGGATCAACTAGGGGGCGTAGAAGGTGAACACCCATCTCGATTCTCCCAAGACGGTTGAAGAGACGGCCGTTCGGTCATCTCCTGAGGCCGCATGCATCCCCTGCAGACTGCGCCAGGTCCAGTCCTCCGGTCGGCCCACCGGAGGGATGTCGCTCTCCAGGCCCGACGCAAGATCTGGTCTCAAGAGACTTCAGCTCATCATGGGCGTCTCGTTTCTCCTTTCCACGTTCGCGGGCGCCTATCTGCTGGCCACAGACGGGTCCCTGTGGAACCTCGCGATCTCTCATGCACTGGGCCTAATCATCATCGTCATGATAGACGCTGTACTCGGCGTGCTCAACCTCCTGGGACGGAGGAACGTGTACCTTCCGAGCCTTGCGGCGGGCACTCTGGGTTTTCTTCTGCAGGTCGGCGACATAGTCACGGCGCCGCAGTACAATATGACGATCCCCTACTTCGCATCCTATCTCTTTGGGCTCTGGGCCTATGATCTCCTTCTCGCGCTGCAGCTAGCCGTGATCGTCGCGGGCGTATTTGGGACCAACTACGCCAGATATCTGGCCAGAGTGAGGACGGGGAGAGGAAGAAAGCAGCTCAGCTACACCAAGAGAGACTTTCTCAAGTCGTTCGTCGCCTTCGCTGTCTTGATCGGTGGAGCCGTGGTCGCGGGTTCAGTGAAGATACCACCACCACAGCAGCAGACGACAACACAGACATCGCAGTCAAATCTGCCGAGTGGCGCCATCGCTGACACGAGCCAACTTCAGGTCGGCTCGCCGGTCTACTTCGAATATCCCAGCGGCTACCCTAACATACTGCTGAAAAACAGCGACGGGACGCTGACCGCGCTCAGCATGCTCTGCACACATGTGTGCTGCCAGTGCATCTACGAGTCCTCGAGCAACGTGATCTTCTGTCCCTGCCATGGTTCTGTCTTCGATGCGACGGGAAGAGTGGTGAGGGGGCCTGCCCAGACTCCCCTGCCCTCCATTGAACTCACCGTGGACAGTTCCGGATTCGTCTATGCCAAGGGCCTGAACGGGAGAGGACCTTGCCTTCCCTAGGCGCCCGTCAGGTAAAGAGTCGAACGCTCTCGGCAGTTGGAATCGCGTCTTCACTCCTCTTCTTCGTCATCACCGTCCTGACTCCGACACTCAGACAGCCGCCCCGTAGAGTCTGTCCTTCAGTTTCTTGTTAAGATTCGCTATGCACGACCTACTTCCTTCGTCGACCAGCTGTTATCACCCCAAAAATCATGTGCCGCCCGGCGGGCTTGTGGGACGCGGGAGGGGCGTATCATGGCGAATACCGTCGTTCCTGCACCCTCACGCTGCGGCGATTATTATGGTAGCGCTGAGCCAGAGCAGGATCGTTCCCAGGATCAGGAGCGAGGCCGAAGCGAAGGTGTACCTTCTCTTCTGGAGTTCCCTCCGCTGAAGTAGTGCCACCACGCCGACCAGCAGGGCGAACTCCAGGACGAGCAGCTCGACCTCCAGCAGAGCCCTCAGCAGAACGCTGCTCTCGATCGAGCTGTTCGAGCTGCCGAGGGTCGTGAGCAGGGTGAGCATAGTGGCTGCAGCCGTCGCGATGGCAGCCGCCACCAGGTCATAGTGGGATTCGTGAGGCGAGGCTATCGGTGTAGCCAATATCTCGGCCGCTGGTTGCGTGACAGCCGTGATATGTCCGTTTCGATGAGAACCATTTTTTGGGAATCACCCCAAATCGAGGACATGAAACGCCGCTGTTCTATCTCGAACACCCGAGTTTCCGCGCTAGATTCTCTGGAAAGCACGGTCCTAGGTTCAGGCCGTTTTCTTTTGGAAACCGGGTTTCTAGCGCAAGAGCAAAATCATTGAAGAAAGCGCAGTTTTCCACTGGAAGCTTGTGTCATAGCTTGGATATGTACATGATTTATCCAACAATGCTACATATTTATTCTTAAAAAATCATTTCCGTAATAACTAATGTACTGAGGAAATTATATAAGCTCTTGATTCGGCTCCTTAATACATGGGTAGCCCCCACACCCAATGGCAGTCTGAAGACTTCACTTCAAAATCTCTGGCAGATAATGACGCCAGTGAATACATCCGTCTCTTTGTAAAGAAACAGATGTTACTCTCAAAAAGGCTAGGGTCCTGGTTCAGGCTCAACCTCCAGGAGCGATCGATCATCGACCTATCGCTGAACCTGAAGGTCAAGTTCAGAAGCATCGAGCTCCTGAGGGCTATAGTCTCGATCCTGAAGAAGCTTCGGGAGACGGGCAGGTCCTTCAACATCAGACTCCTGCGGGGGAGCAGGCTTGCCCTGGCATTCTCGGAGGCGGCGGTCAGTTGGGGCAATGGAGGCGCCAGAAGATGGAGATCAGACAGATCCTACATAGACTTCCTAGGCAAGTTCTTCCAATCTTGAACAATAGGTCGAGACAAATGAGAAAAATAACCGGGGTCAGTGTAAACTGAAAGCCGTGATACTTGCGGGCGGAGCAGGGACCCGGATGCGGCCGCTGACGTACGTCATACCGAAGGTCATGCTGCCCATCGCCGGAAAGCCTCTCCTGCAGAGGACCATGACGTATCTCAGCTCCTACGGCGTGACCGAGTTCGTCGTTTGCGTCGCGTACCTGAAGAAGCAGATAATGGATGGTTTCAAGGACGGCAGCGAGCTCGGCCTCAAGATACACTACGCCGAGTCCGAGTCACCACTGGGCACAGCGGGCCAGCTGAAGACAGCCGAGCGGTTCATCGACGGCGACACCTTCCTGGCCATGAACGGGGACATCGTCACCTCCATGAACATCCGGAACCTCTACGACACCCACAAGAGGCTCGGAGGGATCGGGACGATCTCGCTCAAGAAGTATGAGGTCAAGGTCCCCTATGGCTTCATCACCGTGGACGATCAGCAGAGGATCAAGAAGTTCGAGGAGAAGCCGACGCTCAGTTTCATGGCGAACGCCGGCATCTACATCCTCGAGCCCGAGATCTTCAAGAGCATCCCGTCGGGAAGGGCGTGCAGCCTCGAGACGGAGACCTTCCCCCTCCTCATATCGAAGGGGGAACGGATGAACTCGTTCTACGAAGAGGCGTACTGGGCCGACGTCGGCTCGATGACAGACTTTGAGAGGGTCAACGACGAGGCCCTGATCAAGGACTCTGAACAACAGAAGGTACAGTTCCCTTGATCAGACACGCGTTCGTGATTGCCGCAAGCCTGGTCACGTTCATCATCCCGAACACCATCGGGCTCGCAGCCTGGTTCATAACAGGGGGGCTGGACCCCGTGATCAGGTCCCTGACGGCCATCCTCGGATGGGTGGTCGGCTTCGGGCTCAGCACCCAGGTGTTCTGGAGGATCATACAGAGGGCCTTCCCGGGAGACGCTCGATGAACCTGCTGATACTGGCCGGTGTCGGCGTCTTAAGCGGGCTGCTCTCCTACGTGGTGGCGCGCTACCTCTCGGTCAAGTTCGTGGAGATGGAGATAACCGGGAACGACATCCACAAGCCCGGAAAGCCGGTGACCGCCGAGATGGGCGGCCTCTCCGTGCTCCTCGCGTTCCTGATCGGCTCCGTGGTGATAATGATAGTGAGCGACGACCCGATCACGCTCGTGGCCGGGGTCGCGACGGTGGCGGGAGCGGGCCTGGTCGGCGTGGCCGACGACCTCACAAACATGAAACAGAGGTACAAGCCGTTCCTCATCGCCGCCGCTGCCATCCCGCTCATGTACGTCTTGTGGGGACCCCACAACATCGAGATACCTCTGATAGGCTCGTTGCCCGTCGGTTACATCTTCCCGCTCGCCGTCGTGCCCTTCGCTGTCGCGATCTCCGCCAACTTCACCAACATGCTGGCGGGCTTCAACGGGCTGGAGACCGGCTCCGCCATACTCGCCATAGGGGCGCTGACCCTGCTAGCGGTGGTCAAGGGCAGCTTCGCCGCTACCGTGATCGGCGTCATCCTCGTGGGCGGTTATCTGGGCTTCCTGAAGCTCAACTGGTACCCTGCGAAGATCTTCCCCGGTGACACGGGCACGCTCATGGCCGGGGCCGGGATCGCGTCGATCGCGGTCCTCGCCGGTCTCGAGTTCGCCGCGATCATCGTCAGCATCCCGGCGGGCATAGACTTCGCGCTGAAGATGGTCGCCAGGAGGCCGTTCTCGGGTCGAAAGATCTTCGGGAACACCCGGATCGACGAGGAGGGACACCTCAACGCGGCCAGCTATCCTGCGCTCGTGCATTCGTTCATGAAGGCCGAGCCTACCACCGAGCGCGGGCTGGTCGTCTCGGTGCTCGGCATGGAGGCCGTCTACGCAGTTCTGGCGATAGCAGTTACGCTTCTATCAAGGTAGAAAAAATTGAGCACCAAACCAAAGGACCCGAAACAGGTAAAGAAGATCTGGGTAGCGATGAGCACCCCGTTCCAGGCCAACTTCTTCGCACCCCTGATCAAGGAGCTGGAGGGTGAGTATCAGTTCCTCGTGACCGCGAGGGACCACGACGGTATCCAGTCGATCCTCAAATCGAAGGGTATCGACTACGTCACCACCGGGAAGCATGGCGGCAGGCGGCTCGAGAACAAACTCGAGGCGTACGCGCAGACGATCCAGCAGATGATCCCCCTTGTGGAGAAGGAGAAGCCGGACCTCCTCCTGACGGAGAGGTGGCCGGAGGCCGTGCGGGTCGCCTTCGGCATGAACGTCCCCTCGTGGGCCCTCTTCTACGACGAGAGGGAGAAGCACGTGAACCAGATGGTCTTCCCGCTCGCCAACAAGATCTTCATCCCGCGCTTCTACACCTTCCAGGAGCTGTACCACCAGGGAGTCACTGACCTCGACAAGGTGGTCTGGTTCAACGGCTTCCACACCGGATACCTGAAGGACACGAAGATTGACACGGAGAACCCGTTCAAGAAGGCGGGGATCGACAACCCAGTCGTCTTCGTCCGGCCAGAGCCAGAGTTCGCGAGCTTCTTCCCGGACCGCCTGCCCATACTTGAGAAGTCGGTGGAGCTCGTCGCGAAGAACAGCGCCGCCACGGTCGCGGTGCTCCCGCGGACCGAGGAACAGCGGAGGCACTACACCGCTATGAAGGGCATCCACGTGCTCGACTCATCCATGCAGGACAGCCCGGTGGCGCATGCGGACGTGGCGCTGGGGGCGGCCGAGACCATGCTCATGGAGGCGTTCACCCTCGGGAAGCCCGCGGTGAGCGCGATATACTGGGAGCCCTCAAAGCCCGTGTTAGAGCTACACCGCTACATACCGCACTCGATAGACCCGGTCCAGATAGCAAAGTACGTCGACACCTATCTCGACAAGGGAGAGCAGAAGCTGTTCAGCGACAAGGCGTCCCTCATCGTCAAGAACATGGACAACCCAGTGAAGCTCATAATCGACGAGATCAGGGGGATATACGAGACTCCGCGCGAGGAGGCGACGCTCAGACGGAGGTCAAAGATGGAGATCCGGATCGATATCATCCAGGCCTCCTCCCTGCGGCCGCTGAGGACCACCCACATAATGAAGGCGGCCAACATCTCCTACAACGAGCTGAAGACGATAATCGACGACCTCGAGAGAAGGGGGTTGATCAGCACCGAGGCCACGCTGGGCGGAAAGTACTATCAGGCCACGAGCGACGGCCTGAAGGTGCTGCAGGAGTACAAGCTGTTCAAGCAGAGGCTCTTCACTTGAACTTCCGGGAGAACCTCTTGAACGGTGTGCGGAAATGCCCCCCGGATTTTATCCCAGGAGGCATTTCCATAGCCCCCACACACCTAGGGGTTTTTCGTGCTTTTTCCAATTTAAGTGTAATGGATGCGAAATTCACTCATATGATTCTCAACTTCATGAAAGCTGGGTCGGTCGGACCAGTGACCTGAGCTTTGGGACTCAACCTGAAGAGGACGATGAAGAACGTCGCGGTGGACGGCGCGAGGATCTCCGCTTCGATGGGCGCCGGTTTCGTCACCCGCGGCGTGCTCAGGGAGATACAGCTGGACTATGAAGCCTCTCCGCCCGGGATCCGCTATCCAGGCGACGCAAAGGCAGCCACGTGCATCTCGGTGGACTTTGATGTCACCGAGCCCGAGAGGTACGGACCGAACGGCGCAGGGACACAAAAGCTCCTCGAGCTCTCGGAGAAGTACGAGATCCCGCTGACGTGGGCGATCTGCGGCAAGACGGCGGTAGAAGACCAGAAGAGCTACCAGCGGATACTGGACTCCCCAGTCAAGCAGGAGATAGGGATCCATACGTACTCGCACATGGACGCGCAAAAGGCCGGACCGGCCGAGTACGAAGAGGACATCAGAAAGTGCCTGGACGCCCTGGGCCTAAAGTCCGCCCCGAGGACCTTCATCTTCCCATGGAACAGGGAGAATCACTTCGAAGTGATCCGCAGGATGGGCTTCAGGACCTACCGGGGAAAGAAGAGGGTGATCGGACCCCCGGACAGCAGCAACGGGCTCTGGAACGAGAGGCCTGTCTACTACGTGGACCAAAAGTCCTATGGCGCTGAGTCCCTGATGATCAAGTACGCCGACCTGTGCGCCCAGACCTCGGCCGTCTTCCACCTCTGGACGCACCCGTGGAGCCTCGTCACGGCCGGAGATCCGGACCCCATGTTCAGGACGCTGGACCCCGTCTTCAGCCACCTGCGCGAGATGAAGCGACGGGGCGACCTGGCGGTATGCACCATGGGCGACCTTGCCGACCATTTCGATGCGGTCGGAACCACCGGGATGAAGCCAGGCTCGGGCAGCTGAGAGACGATTTCCATGGCATTCCACGTGAGGCAGAGAAATTGAAGATTGCGCAGGTAAACGTCTTCTTCAACCCCTACATGGTGGGAGGCGCCGAGTGGTACGTCTACAACGTCTCGAGGCAGCTGACGCTGATGGGGCACGAGGTGCACGTCTTCACGGCCGCCGGGTACAACGGGAAGGAGGCCCCGGCCAGCGAGGTGATAGAGGGGATAAACGTGCACAGGTTTCCGATGACGATAGACTGGTCCTATCGCATGAAGGTATGGAAAGGCCTCGGCGAGGCGCTCTCAGCCCAGCCCTTCGATGTCATACACACCTACGACTATGCCCAGCCGCACAGCCGCGTCGCTCTGAAGGTCGCCAAGAAGACGGATACCGGGTCCACCCTTACCGTCTTCGACGTGCACTCGATGATACCCCGAACCTGGTACAAGCAGTTCCCCATGAAGCTCATGGAGGGGTACCTCGGCAGGGGGACCCTGGTCTCTGCCGACAAGGTCCTGGTGAGAGCCCCGAACCTCATCCCTCCCCTCCTCAAGCTGGGCGGCGAAGAAGGCAAGATGATCGTCACCCCCTCGGGGATCCGCGACGAGTCTCTGGGAGAGTTCGATGTGAAGGCGTTCAGGACCAAGTACGAGATCACCGGTTCGCCGATCATCCTCTTCCTGGGACGGCTCAACCCGCTCAAGGGCCCGCAGCACCTGATTGAGGCGGCCCCCTCGATCCTCAGGGAGTTTCCGGATGCCGCCTTCGTCTTCGTCGGGGCGGAGCAGTCGGGATACGCCGAGACGCTCCGTGCACAGGCGGCGAAGCTCGGGGTCACCTCGGCCGTCCACTTCCTCGGGCCGATCTACGACTTTCAAGAGAAGATGCAGGCATACGCGTCCTGCACCGTCTTCGTCCTGCCCACGACCTACGAGGGCACGAGCCAGGCCATCTTCGAGGCGATGTCCCAGGCCAAGCCCGTCGTGGCGACGAACGTCGGGGGCATACCCTACCAGATCACGGACGGCGTTGACGGGTTCCTGGTCAAATATGGAGATCCGCAGCTCCTCGGCGCGAAGATCGCCGAGCTCCTCAGGGACCCTGCGCTGGCCGCCGAGCTCGGGAGGCGAGCGAAGGAGAGGGTACGGGCGAACCGCTACTCCATCCTGGCGGCGAACCTGGAGAAGATCTACGAGGGCGTGGAGGCGGGAAGCTAGTTGAAGCTCGACGGCTCCAAGATACTCGTCACCGGAGGCGCCGGCTTCATCGGCTCCCACCTGACGGAGCGGCTGCTGGGGATGGGCGCGTCCGTCACGGTGTACGACCGCTTCGACGACTTCTACGCGGGGAAGGAAAGGAACCTCGCCGGCGTGGCCGAGCATCCGCAGTTCAGACTGGTGAAGGGAGACATCCTCGACGCCGAGAAGCTCGACTCGGTCATGGACGGGGTGGACGTGGTCTTCCACGAAGCCGGACAGGCGGGGATAGGCTTCAGCGTCAAGCATCCAAGGCAGGTCAACCTCGTCAACGTCGATGGGACGCTGAACGTCCTCTCGCTCGCGAGGAGGCACAAGGTGAGACGGGTCGTCAACGCGTCCTCCTCTTCGATCTTCGGCCAGCCCGAGTACCTCCCGATCGACGAGGCCCATCCGACGAATCCCACATCCCCCTACGGCGTCTCAAAGCTCGCGGCAGAGCAGTATGGCAGGGCCTTCTACAGGGTCTACGGGACGGACGTGGTCTCGCTGCGCTACTTCTCGGTGTACGGACCCAGGGGCCGTCCGGACCAGGTGATAGACAAGTTCACAAAGAGCCTTATGGCAGGAAAGTCGCCAATCATACAGGGAGATGGCTCGCACACGCGCGATTTTACCTATGTCACCGACATCGTCGCGGCGAACCTAGCGGCGGCTCAGTGCGACGAAGGTCTGGGAGGAGAGGTGTTCAACATCGGCTTCGGGTCGAGGGCCTCGGTCCTGGAGCTGGCAGAGAAGCTGATCAGGATCATCAGGCCCGACGGCAAGATCTCTCCCACGTACGTCGGAGAGGGTCCCGCCGAGTTCCCGCACACCCAGGCGAGCAACCGCAAGGCGGGCGAGATGCTCCACTGGGAGCCGAAGGTGGGCCTGGACGAGGGACTGAAGATGTTCGTGGACTGGTTCAATATGTCAACCACGGTCAAGGGTGAGGCGCGTTGAAGCAGGTAATAGCGCGAGCAGGCAAGGTAGTCGTAGCGGACGTCCCGAGCCCCGTCTGTGGGGAGGATGGGCTCCTGATCAGGACCAACTACTCGGTGATCAGCACCGGGACAGAGTCCTGGACGATCGACTCGACCGACCCCCTCGCCACGTCGGACCTGATCAAGGACTCCTCGCTGGCGAGCAAGGCGCTCAAGCTCTCGAGAGAGGTGCTCAGGCAGGAGGGCGTCAGCGGGCTCATCGACTATGCGGACTACGTGCGCCACCCGGAGGTCACGCTCGGCTACAGCTCCTCGGGGATCGTCGTCGAGGTAGGGAGGAACGTGAAGGACGTCCTGGTCGGCGACAGGATGGCGTGCGCGGGAGAGGGGAAGGCCTGCCACGCCGAACTCGTATCGGTCCCAAGGAACCTCGCCGCCAAGGTGCCGACCGGGCTGTCGATGAAGGAGGCGGCCTTCGCGACCATAGGGACGATAGCGATCCACGCGGTAAGGATCGGCCAGCTCCAGGTGGGTGAGACCGTGGGTGTCATCGGCGTCGGTCTCGTGGGAAACCTGGTCGCGCAGATAGCGAAGGCCTCCGGATGCAAGGTAGTCTGCATCGACCTCAAGGACGCTAGGCTCGCCCTCGCGGTCGAGCTCGGGGTCGACCTGGCTCTGAAGGCCGACGACCCGACCCTCGTCGCTCACATCTCCAACTTCACCAGGGGGATCGGCCTGGACCACGTCCTGGTCTGCGCCGCGACGGCGAGCAGCGACCCGCTCAACATGGCCGCCAGGATCGCAAGGAACCGCGGCAGGATCGTCGTAGTGGGAAGGGTGGGGATGGAGATAGAGAGGAAGGACTTCTACCAGAAGGAGCTCAGCCTCCTCATGTCCCGGTCTCTCGGTCCGGGGCGGTACGATCCACTCTACGAGGAGAAGGGCATCGACTATCCGATCGAGTACGTGAGGTGGACCCTCAACAGGAACATGGAGGCGTTCATGGACCTGCTCTCGGCCAAGCGCGTCCGCGTCGCCGATCTGGTGGGAGCGGAGTATCCCCTCGACTCGGCCCCCGAGGCGTACGACTCTCTGGTGAAGCAGACCAAGACGGCGGTCCTGCTCTCGTACGACATCCAAAAGGCGGTCGGGAGGCGCGCAGATGAGACAACGCAGCAGCAGCCGGCTGCAGCCACCACGGTCCCCGTCGTTGGAAAGATCAACGTAGCGGTCGTCGGCCCTGGAAACTTCGCAAAGGAGATACTGATACCTCTCATGAGGGCCAGCCCCGAATACAACCTGAGGTGGGTCGTGTCATCGAACCCGACCCATGCGACGAGGGTGGCCGACCGGTATCGTTTCGAGAAGAGCACCTGTGAGTACAACGACGCCCTGAATGACCCCGGAACGAACCTCGTGGTCATAACCGCCCCCAACAACCTACACTATCCCATGCTGGCCGCCGCCATGAAGGCGTCCAAGACGGCCCTGGTCGAGAAGCCACTCTGCATCACCCGGGACGAGTTCGAGGAGATCAAGAAGCTCCACGCCGAGCTGAACCAGCCGGTGATCGTCGGGTTCAACAGGAGATACGCCCCGCTCGTCCTGAAGATCAAGGACAGGATGAAGAAGATCGACGGGCCGTTCGTGATAAACTACCGGGTCAACGCCGGGTTCGTGCTGGCGTCGAGATGGTCTCAGGACCCCTCGGTCGGCGGGGGCAGGATCATCCACGAGTGCTGCCACTTCTTCGACCTCTTCAACTTCCTCCTCGGTCGGGACGACCCGGAGATAGTGGTCCGCTCTGCAGGGATAAACGGATCCAGCTCCGTGGCCCGCGACAACCTCTCGATCACCCTCGACTACCCGGACGGCTCGATGGCGACCCTCCTCTACGTCGCCATGGGGAGCAAGGACATGGACAGGGAGCGGATGGAGATATTCGGGCAGGGGAACTCGATGGTGCTCGACGACTTCAAAGAGCTTCACGTCTACGGCGCCCAGCCCGAGACAGTGAGCCTTGGCAGGGCGGACAAGGGGCACTCCACCGAGTTCGCAGAGCTGGCAAAGTTCCTCCACGGCTCGAGCTCCTCGATCATAACCTCCGAGGAGGTATTCTCGGCGACCGAGCTGACATTCAGGGTGGACGAGGCGGCAAGAAGGCCCTCTCCGCCCTGAGATTGCCTGGGCGAAACGAAATAGCCGGAAATATTTGGAGATTTGAGATCGGATGGCTAACCCGGACGTCTTTTCAAGGCTCTACGGGAGCATCGGACGCAGTTCCAGGTACGCGGGTCTGGGTTTCATAGCACTGAGCGTAGTCTTCCTAGTCCTTGCGGTCAGCGACCAGTTCATCGTATTCGAGATAGACTCGATAGTGGCCTTTCTGGCGGCGATATTCCTGCTCTTCAGAGACCCCCGGGCCAGAGCCCAGGTGAGGGTCCTCGATGCCATCATGGAGTCCACCGACGAGTCAATAGCCGAGCTCTCGGCCTTCTCCGACGCGGGGTTCACCTACCTGCAGACGGGAAACGGCGTCGGGGGAGTGGTGGTGGTCCCGGAGCAACTCGAGGATGCGGCCGTCCCGGATGGCGACCACCACTCGGATACGCCTTTCAAGGCGTTCACGCCTCCCGGACGGAGACTCGCGTTGCTATACGTACGCGAGGTGGGCTTGACCCAGATAACGATGGATGCGTTGAGCGCCTCCCTATCGGGGACGATGCAGGAGAACTTTGGGCTGGCCGACTACACGGATATCGTCTCGACGAATGACAGCGTGAAGGTGACCCTCCACGGGGCGTCAACTACCTGTGCCTGCGAGACGGATCAGACGCGTCCAGCGTCGAAGGGTTCGATCGGATGCACCCTGGCAAGTTTCCTTGCGGTCCTGGTGTGCGCAGCGACGAAGAGGCCACTCACCCTCGAACCGTGTGTGCACGATGTCAGCGCTGACGAGTGGACGGTCTCCATGGACCTGAAGCCTGACATTTCAGCCAGCGAGGTTCCGGTGAATGATATTCCAGTTAGCGACGTTCCGGCTGGTGACATTCCGGCCACTGACATTCCAACCAGCAGCATTTCGGTGAGCGGCTAATGGGCAATACGCTTCCCGGGACAGTCACGAAGCTGCTGACGCTCCTCCCGATTCTTGCGGCCGTCTACTTCTTCGATTTTCCGAAGTTCTTCGCTGTACTCACGTCTTCCGGCCAGGGGGCGTTCTTCTTCGTCGCCATCTCGCTGTTCGCGCTTGGCGCGTTCCTGAAACGAAAGATCTTGAGAGCCCGCTTGGAGCTCTCGAGCATAAGCATCACCTGGGGACTTCCGCTCCTCGCCGTGGCTGCTTTCCTGTACTTCTATGGATCCTACTCGTCAGACGTCGTATGGTATCACTACGAGTCTCTCTTCGCCTTTGTCGTCGGCTATGTCGCGCTCAGGATGGGGACAGGCGTCCTCCGTTCCCTTGCGCCGCTTTTGGCGATCTTGGTCCTGGCCCTTCCTCCGGTCAGCTTCTTCCCCGGCCTGACCGATCAGGCTGTCGTGGCCTTCCTCTGCGCGGACCTGATCTTCGTTTTCTTCCTGGCCTTCGTAGGGCTGAGGATGAATGCGATGTTGATCCCCGTCGCTGTCATCGTGCTCGGAATCCTCGCGTGGAACGAGTCCACTTCCCCGATCTTCGGACGTCAGCTCGACCTGGTGCTCCTGGTCCCGGCGCCTCTACTGGTCTTATTGGTCCCAAGGATTCGTGGTCTCGTCTCACTGCCGAACGGCGCGCCCGCTGTGAAGTATCACGAGCACCATCTGCGCTCCGATGGTTTCTGCTCCATCTGCGGGTCAAAACTCTCGCGCGCAAGGACGGGCGAGAACGTCGGGATCTGGGGCTTTCTGGCGGTCGTCGTCGTGGCAGCCCTGATCATCCTGAGCGCCGTGCCCGCGCTCGTGCTCATTGATGACGTGCCATACGACGCGTACTATACCTCGCACGGTTACAGCGGGACGATCACTCCGACGACGCCGTCGGAGTGGCAGATCAATTCCACCGCGGTCTACAAGAGCGGCTCCGTCTCGAATCACAACTTCACGACGGACACCTACGCCATAAAGCAGGTGTACGTGCCGCAATATCATCCGGAGACAGAGAACTACACGATGTACTATGAGATTGCAGGCGTCTCGCCGCCCTACTCGAATGGCACTTTTGGAAGCGACATTCCGGGCTGGAACATAACCTCAAATGGTTACGTCCAGCTCGGGCCGTTCCAGGGTCATCTGACTATCTACGTGGCTTCGAACAGGGTGCTGCTGGCGTATCAGGGAATTACGTCGATGCTCTTCCTGAACGGCGGCGCGTTCCAGGGATATTTCGTGAGCATCGGGTTCATCCGGGAGTTCAAGAACTCCAACGTGAACCTGGATACCTCACAGTTCCTGGGGGACCTGAACGCGCTCTGGCTTCCTGGAATCACCAGGGACTCCTCGTACTCCGGTTATACAAATTTCCTATATGCGCTGGACCAGGGAAGCCTGTTCACGAGCACGTTCTTGGTCCTCGCCTCATTCATGATAGCCATAATATGGGTAGCCTATCGAGCGAGCATCTTGGACGACCGGCTCGACCGCTTCCTTACGATGGCATCTGCCCAGACCGAAGAGAACTGGGGGTACCTCACAGGTCTGCTCAAGCGGCCCCATCACGCCGGGACCGGCCAGGAGCTCGCACTGGCCGAGAACATCTCGAAGCCCGCAGACGTCGAGAGGATGGATTCCTCCCTGAACGAGCTGGAAAAGAGACGCCTGGTCAGAAGGTCGCTGATCGAGAGAGGCGCTGACATCATCTCCGTCTGGAGGACGGTAGTCTAGATGACCACCGGCAGACGTGCCACACTCGGGCTGATCTCCGTGCTGGTGCTGATCATCCTCTTCTCTTCTGCAAACCCCGCTCACGCTCAGCCATCCGGGCAGGCGACGGTCACGGTGACGGAGAATATCCAGCCGCTCTACGACGTCTACGGGGGGAATTCGAATCAGATTACCGTCCTGGTCACCGGGGACTCTGCTTCGGTGATTTCGGGTTCATCGTTCACCATCACCACCTTCTTCAAGCCCACAGTTGGCACCTTGGTCAACGCTAGCGAGAGCAGCCTAGCTCCCCTGGGGGGCGGCCTTTACAACGTCAACTTCGTCCTCAACACCGGTGCCCCCTCTTTCAGCGTCACCCTCTTTGGATCCGAGGGCGGGGCGAGCTTTCTCTGGAGATACCTGGCCGGTGCCCCCTTCGCCACGGTCAACGGTCTGTCGTTGGCTGGAAATCCTCTGTACCTAATCGTCGTTCCTTCGGGAAACATCCTGTCGCAGATGTACGCCGCCAAGGGCGGAACTCTCCCTCTCAACTCCGTGTCGTCGACGAGCGGAGGGGGTCAGGTGACATACAGCATTCCCTCCACCGCAGGTCTGCTCGTGTTCCAGTCGACCTCGTTCCTGCCGGCCAGCGTCGCGATCACGGTAGCGGCGCTCGTTCTGGTCGCGCTCGGCGCGCTCAACCTCTTCGCGCAGGGAAGGCAACTGTTCGACGTTGTCTTCAGACAGCTGAGAGCGCTGCGGGGGGCGCTGCTCAGGGTCGTCGCGTTCGTGGGAGGACCGGGCAAGGGTTTCAAGTTCCGCAGCCTCCTCCAGCCGCGGAAGCTGCTCGCCATGTTCATCCTATGCGCTTTGCTGATGGCAGCTCTGGGCGCCCTGGGCGGTCCAGACCCCAGGCTGAAGGCCTACGTCATAGGTCAGCCTTCATCCACACAGGCGATACAGAAGGAGCTCGGGGCTATAAGTGGGAACGCGCTCGTCCTTACACCCAGTCAAGACTTCACGGACTTTAACGTGATGTCGAGCGTGGGCCAGTTCAACGTAGCCGTGCTCTCCAATTATACGGAGGCTCAGATTCAACAGGCCGGACCCTTCGTCCTTGGGAACCTTGGGAATGTCCCCATAATCATAGTTGACAACCATGGTGATACCAATATCACCACATCGATAGAAACTCTCTACCCTGACCAGGCCTTCCATGTTGCGAATGCGGGGAACCTTACGTCTCCAGAGCAGACCCAGCTGAGGCTCCTGATCTCGCTCAATCAGCGAACCAACATCCTGGGGCTCAACGTCAGCAGCGGCGGTTTCAAGGTCCTCTTGGAGGTCGAGGCGGTCCTCTCCATGGTTCTCGTCCTGCTGGGGTGGGCCTATCTCGGGTCTCTGACCTCAGAGTCGCGCACAATGTCGGACCTTTCCCATCTAGTCCTGTTGATCGGAGCGGGTGTCTTCGTCTTCTTCTTCAGCGAGACCATATACGTCGTCACCAGCTCGACCCTCGCGGTCCCTCTCTCGTTGCACGCCGTGAACTCGGACGCCCACGACGTCACGGCAATCGGCCTGCTCGGTTTCGGGGGAGGGAGCACTCCGCGGCTAGCTGCAGGATTCATAGGGATCATGTTGGGAGCCGTAGGCGCAGAGGGAGGGCTGCAGTTCAAAAAAAGGGACTTTGCCCTGATAGCCGGTGTTGGGTTGATACTTCTCGCCAACCCACTGTTCATCGGACAGTACGTGTATCAGGGCATCCTGCTGCTCTTCCCCATAGGCAACTATGCGTTCGGGACCGCCTTCACAAACTCGCTCTCGTTCAAGGGCTTCATCTACGGGTTCGGTTCGGCGCTGGGAGGAGACGCCAGCCAGGTCTACCTCCTGTCTGCGGGAAAGATCCTCTTCTTCGCCGGCCTGGTCCCTCTGGCCTACATGAAGAGGATGGGCCGCACGACGACCGTGATAGCCCTGCTGTTCGTCGCTCTGATGATCGGGGACGGAGGTGTCAGGGTGGGCGAGATGACGCCCGACAAGACCGTGATAGCGGTGCTGCCCGGAATAGTCGCCGGCTTCGCGTTCGCGGCGATGCTTCTCGGGCTTGCGGCCGTGGAGAAATACGTGAGAGGAAATTGGAAATCGCGGGGCTAAAGATCGAAGGCAAGCAGCTGCGCAATGCGATCGTGCTGCTCTACTCGTTCGCCGTGATCGCTACCATAATTCCTGGGTTCACGTTCGTCTCGAACATAGTCACCCTGCCATATTTCCTCGTGGTGCCCGGATACTTCGTCACCCTGCTCCTCCGGAACACAGGTAGCCTTTTGGAGAGGCTCTTCTACACGATCGCTTGGAGCGTCGCTATTGTCTTGTCTGCGTATTCCGTCGAGACCATCCTGCCTGGCAACCAGCTCCTTCCAATCCCTCTGGTCATCCCCATCCTGACGATCGTCCTCCTCGCCTATGATCGCTTCCGAAAGCCTTCGCACAGTGCATGAGCCATGAGTGAATCCGAACGCACGATAGGGTCTCCTGACGGTATCCCGACCACGGAAACCGCGCCCCCTCGCGTCCGGAACACGAGGCGTTCATACCTCGCGACGAAGCTGGCCTACAACATCGGCCGTCTCCACGGCCTGAGGCTGAGGCTCTACCTCTATCGAAGGATCGGCATGAAGGTCGGGAAGGAGTGCGTGATCCGCCGGGGAGTCTACCTGGGGAGTCCCAACGAGCTCGAACTGGGAGACGGGAGCTTCCTGGGGAGGGCCAGCCTCTACTGCACCGGGGGGGTAAGGATAGGGAAGAACGTCAATGTCTCTGACGGCGCCGTGATAATAACAGCCAAGCACGACGTAAACTCGCCAACGTTCGAGGCCAAGTACGCGCCTATAACGATCGAGGACTGGGCATGGATCGCCACCAACGCGATCGTCCTCGCCGGGATAACCATCGGGGAAGGAGCGGTCGTCGCTGCCGGGGCGGTCGTGACCAAGGACGTCGCCCCATACTCTGTAGTCGGCGGCAATCCGGCGAAGGTCATAGGCGAGAGGAAGAAGCAGCCGTTCGACTACTCGCCAGGGAACTACCGTCCCCCATTCCTTTAGGCGCAGGCGGGTAGACCAAGACATGAGGATCTGTTATGTCGCGGCGGACGTCGCAGTCCCCCACTACAGGGGTTCGTCCACCCACGTCTACGAGCTGGCACGCAACCTCGCCAAGCTCGGCCACGAGGTCCACGTCGTCGCCCGCCGCGTCAACTCGTCCCAGCCGAAGCTGGAGACGCTCGACGGCATAATCATCCACCGGTACCAGAGGGGGATCTTCTTCTCGTCGAGGCGGTCGAGCTTCTCCTCCGACACCGGGGCCCGGGGCTCGTACCGGGGCGAGACCTCGACGCTGCTGTGGAGATCGTACGAGGCGTATCTCAGGACGATCTTCCCGGTCTACATCGCCATAGAGGTCGCGCGGCTGGTCAGGAAGTACAAGATCGACCTGATCTTCGAGAGGGAGACATCCTTCGGGGCGGGAGCGATGGCCAGCGAGCTGACCGGGAAACCCTTCGTCCTCGAGGTGATAGGCAACCGCGTCACCCGGCTCCAGGTGCGCCGGTCCAAGAAGATCATCGCCTACACGACGGGGATGTTCGAGGGCAAGGCGGAGGCCTCGAAGGTCGTGCTCGTGACCGGCGCCGTCGATACGGAGAGGTTCAGTCCCGACCCGGCCTCCCGCGAGGAGGTCAGGAAGACGTACGCATTCGGTGAGTCGCCCGTGGTCGGGTACGTGGGGACGTTCCAGGAGTGGCACGGCCTGACCGAGCTAGTCGCAGCCGCACAGGAGGTCTTACATGCAAGGCCCGACGTCAGGTTCCTCATGGTGGGCCCCTACTACAAGGAGACCGAGGAGAAGGTCGCAGCGGCTGGCATCGCCGGGTCCTTCATCTTTACGGGCCCGATACAGTACGAGCAGGTCCCGAAGTACATGAACGCCAGCGACGTGCTGGTGGCGCCCTACAACCCCGAGAAGATCGAGTCCACCGAGCAGGTCCGCAAGCACGGTCTCGGCTCGCCGCTCAAGGTCTTCGAGTACATGTCGGTCGGCAAGCCGGTGATAACCACGAACGTGAAACCAATCTCCGACCCCATCCAGGACGGGGTCACCGGCTATCTCATACCGCCCGGAGACTCGAGGGCCCTGAGCTCGGCCATCCTCAGGGTGCTCGGGGACAGGGAGGCGGCAGGAACCATAGCGGCCGCTGGAAGGCGGTCCGTGATAGCCAACTACTCCTGGAGCATCGTGGCCGAACAACTACAGACCATCTTCGAGAATGTAGTCGGTCCCGACGGGAAGAGATCGAGCAGCTAGTTGGCCAGGAACGCGAGTCGACCAAAGATGATCCCACAACAGCGCAAGGTCAAGGAGCTGAACGATACGCCCAAGGTATCGATAGTCCTCCCCATGTACAACTCTGCGGCCGATGTCCCAGAGGTCCTCGCAGAGCTGGACCGGCAGTCCTATCGCGACAGGGAGATAATCCTCGTGGACGACGGGTCTACCGACGCGACGCGAAAGGTGGCGACTGACCTCACATCGGGCCGGGATGACGTTAGGGTGGTGGAGACGAACCATGGCGGCGCGTCCCACGCGAGGAACGCCGGGGTAGGGAATTCCAGAGGAGAGATCGTCTTCTTCGCCGAGTCCGACTGTGTCTATGACCCGATGTATCTGCAGAGGGCGGTGGACAGCCTGGACGCGGACCCAAAGGCTGGCGCCGTCTGTCTCACTGGAGCCCCTCTGATAACGCGGTCGACGCTAGCCACGCAGAGCATAGACATCGAGAACAAGGTCCAGCACCAGCTGCTGAACCAGGGGAAGCTCAAGCCCTTCTACGCGTGGGTCTACCGGAAGGAGGTCCTGATGGAGCTGGGCGGGTTCGACGAGAAGCTCTTCCAGGGAGAGGACAAGGACCTCTTCAGCAGGGTCAAGAGGGCCGGCTACACCGTGGCCTGGGTACCAGGCGTCAACTGGTGGCACAGGAGGGACCAGACAACGCCCCAGCTCGCAAAGAAGTGGTTCACCCGCGGGAGGACGAGGGTCCTCTTCTCCCTAAAGCACCGCCGGATACTTGATATCCTCAAGACCGTGGCCCCGTTCTGGGTCACCGTCTTTGGGGTCATTCTCTTGATATGGTCGCCGCTCTTGGGCGCCCTCGTCCTCCTGATCGTCGCGCTGCTCTTCGTGGGGACCACGCTGAGGGTGATGAGGATCTCCTGGCCCGTGGTCAGCAGGAGGCGGACCTTCCTCGGTTACCCGCTGTTCGTGATGACGCGGAACTTCTCCATGGCGATGGGATACTCGATCGCCCTGGTCACGATTCTCGTAAGGAAGATCGAGGGGAAGGAGACAGCTTGGAACAACGTCTAGAGCGGCCCGAGCATCGCACGGTCTCCACCGCCCGCGTCGTCCGGATCGTCCCCGAGTATGCGGGGGGCGCCAAGGCGTCCTACGGTCTCCAGCCGGTCTACTACAACCTCTCGAGGGTCCAGGCCATCAACGGGCACGAGGTCCACGTGATAGGGCGGAGGCGTCAGGGAGAACCGGGCCTCGAGACGGACGACGGCGTCATAGTGCACAGGGTGGGGAGCCCGTTCACGCTGAACGCGCTGGCCAAGCTCCGCGAGCTCACGAACAGCGGTTCGCCGAGCGTGGTCCACACGCACTCGACGACGGGCGCCTTCCTGGCCGCGACCAAAGGGACGGTGAGCGCTCCAATCGTATCCCACGTGCACGGCACGACCTACTCGGTGGCCACCCCCATCGTCCTAGCCTTCGGAGGCATAACGATAGGATATTCGCGCTGGGGGGTGACGACCTCCTACCTCAGGGAGAAGGCGCTCTGGTCCGCGGCGGACCGGATAGCGGCCGTCAGCACGTCCGTGAAGTCCGACCTCAAAGTACGGTACGGGATATCCGACGAGAAGATCAGGCTCGTCTACAACGGCGTCGACTCGGAGCTCTTCAGGCCTATCGAGAACCCCGAGTTCCCTGAGAAGTCCGCTGTGGAGGGGAAGAAGGTCGTCCTGTATGTGGGGCACTTCGGACTCAGGAAGGGCATACCGTTCCTGATCCAGGCCATGAAGGCCGTGACCAGGGAGGTCCCGAACTCGGTGCTCGTCTGCGTTGGAGGGGTCCCCGCCTGGCTCCCGAAGAGGGACTACTGGTCCTACCTGAACGGGCTCGTCGAGCAGAACGGGCTGGCCGGGAAGGTCATACTGCTCGACCGCGTCCCCAACGAGCGGCTTCCGAACTACTACTCCATGTCGAGCGTCCTCGTCCTTCCGTCGTACTATGAGGCGTTCCCGAAGGTGCTGATAGAGGCGATGGCCTGCGAGAGGCCGGCCATCTCCTCGCGGATGGGTGGGACCCAGGACTCGATAGAGGACGGCGTCAACGGCTACCTGGTGAACTTCGCCGACTCCGCCGATCTGGCGAGGGCCATCGTCACAGTCCTCCAGGACGAAGGACTGGCGCGCCGCATGGGGAGGGCGGGACGGCAGAAGGTGGTCCGCGACTTCACGTGGAGGGCGGTGGCAGCAAGGATAGACTCGATCTACGGCGAGGTCCTGGCCAGATGAGCCCGGCTGAAGAGGGGGTCCGCAGTTGAAGGTCCTGCTCGTATCCTCCTCGTTCTACCCCAAGATAGACGGGTCGACGAGGTGCGTCTATGACCACGCGCGCAGGCTCGCGCATCGAGGGAACGACGTCTACCTCGTCACCAGGGGGATAGAGGGGGTCAAGCAGGAAGAGGAGTTCGAGGGCATCCACGTCAGGCGCTCCGCGTACGCGTTCCGCGGCGGTACGTTCCTCAACAAGGTCCGGCTGATGCTCGAGCAGATGCTGATGATCATAACGCTCCAGAGGAGGGAGCACTTCAGCGTTATCCACGTGCACGGTTTCACATCGGGCCTGGCCGCCCTTCCCTGCAAGTACATCTTCGGCGTCCCCCTGATCGTCACGACCCACGGGACCGAACTGCTCTGGCCGAGGAACCTGTGGTGGATGGGCCAGCGCACGCTGATGTTCATCCTGATCTTCGAGAAGTTCGTCCTGAATCACTGCGACGTGGTGATCGCCCAGTCCCCCGGCGTGAAGGCGTACATGCTGAGGATCTACGGTCGGCAGCTCGAAAAGAAGATCCGGATCGTGCACACTGGCGTCGACCAGGAGAAGTTCCACGTGCCTCCCAAGGAGGGCGGTGCGCCGCAGGTCCTCTTCGTCGGGGCGCTCTCCGAGATCAAGGGGGTCACGTGCCTGCTGAACGCGTTCGTGGTCGCCCACGGGGACGTCCCGAACATGCGCCTCGTGCTCGTCGGGAGCGGGCCGAGAGCCCCGGAGTACAAGAAGTACGTGCAGGGCCTTGGCGTGGGGGACGCGATCCAGTTCAGGGGACCAGTCAGAGATGACGCCCGACTGCTCGAGCTCTACAAGGAGTCCGACATAGTCGTACTTCCGTCCAACGTGGGCGGCCCCATCTCGTGCACCGTTCTGGAGGGCCTGAGCTGCGGCAAGGCCGTGATCTCCACCGACGTACCGGGCGGGATCCCGGACGTTCTCGCCGACGGCGTGGGGATCCTGATGAAGCCCGAGGACGGCGCCAAGCTGGCCTCCGAGTTGGAGAAGCTTGCCACGGACCCCGTCTACCTTAAGACTCAGGAGACCAATGCCAGAAGGGCGATTGAGGAGCGATATACCTTGGACTCTATGATCGACAAGCTCATGTCCCTGTATCGGGAGGTTGCAGCGTAGATGCACTCAGATCTTGCCGAGACGTTCCGCGGCAGGAGGTTCCTGGTCGTCGGAGGGGCCGGTTTCATCGGCTCGCACATCGCTGAGGGGCTGCTCGCCCTGGGCGCCAGGGTCGTCGTCCTGGACGACTTCTCCAACGGGAAGAGGGCCAACCTGGCGGGCGACGCAGGGTCCCTCGAGCTGCTGCAGGGCGACGTGCGGACCTTCGATTTCGACTCTCTCGGGAAGCTAGACGGAGTCTTCAACGAGGCGGCGAGGGCCCTGCTACCATCCTTCGTGGACCCCGTCACGGACCTGCTGGTTAACGCCGGCGGGGCGGTACGACTGCTCGAATATGCCAGGAAGCACGACGTGAAGCTGGTTCACGCGTCGTCGGGCAGCGTCTACGGCAACCCGATCAAGATACCCATCTCGGAGGACCACCCGCTCAACCCGATCTCACCCTATGGCGTGAGCAAGCAGACCTCCGAGCTCTACTGTTCCATGTACTTCCGCGTCTATGGCACGGACGTGGTCGCGCTCAGGTACTTCAACGTCTACGGACCGAGGCAGACCGTGAACGAGGAGATGGGTGTGATCCCGATCTTCGTCTCTAGATCTCTGCGGAGGATGCCCCTGAGGATCTTTGGAGACGGCAAGCAGACGCGCGACTTCTTGAACGTCAGCGACGTCGTCTCGGCCAACCTGCTCGCTTATAGGAGCACCCGTGCGGCCGGACAGATCATGAACATCGGGGGCGGGGGCGAGGAGGTCAGCATCGAGGAATTGGCGCAGATGGCCATGAAGGCGTGCGGGTACGAGGCACCTCTTCTCTACACCGACGCAAAGCCGGGGGACATCAGGAGGCTCGTGGCCGATAACACACATGCGAAGGAGGTCATAGGCTACGTGCCGAAGGTCACACTCGAGGCCGGCCTGAAGCAGTACGTGGAGTACGCCAGGGGGCTTTGAGCCGTCCGATGCCCCTCGAGCCGAGACCCAAGCTGGTCTGGTAGGAGCCCTGAGCAAAAGTGGACCTTACAATCGGAGTAGTTTCGCAAGGCTCCATCTATGACGAGATACTCTGCGAGATGCTGGACCACCAGGGCGTGGCCTATCGAGTCATAGGGCCCGGCGGCGAACCTCACAAGTATCCAGTAGTCCTGTTATCCAAGAACTCCGAGGAGCCGTACTCCCGCGCGCTCAGGTCGTGCGACACGGAGTCCAGCGTGATAGTGGCAGAGAAGGTCGTCGCGTTCGACGTCGTGCTCCCCCTCCTGAGCGGGACGGTGGCAGACAGGCGCGACAACTTCGATCTGGCGGTCAACAAGGAAGAGGAGAAGCTGCTCTCGGCCGTCAGGGCGCGTCTGTTCGGAGTGAACCTGCCGCTCGTGCGCAAGTGGTACTGGCCCGGTGCCGCGAAGGTGTGCTGTGTCTTCACGCACGACATCGACTGGTTCGACTACTCGCCGTTCCACAAGCAGGTCGTGAGGGAGTCCTCCAACCCGTTCAGACTCCTGCGCCTGGCCTTCGACGCCGTGGTCAGGAAGAGGGACTACGGCTGGAACATACCCGAGACCACCTCGCTAGAGCAGGAGTACGGCTTCAAGGCTACCACATTCTTCCAGATGTCCTATCCTGGCAAGGACCTCCTCGAGAAGAGCGCCGAGATCCTGAAAAAACACTCGTTCGAGGTGGGCCTGCACGGAGCCCAGACCTCGCAGAAGGACCCTGAATCGCTGAGCCAGGAGATGGCGGTCTTCCGGAAACGGATCGGGCTCGAGCCGAAAGGGCTGCGCTACCACATCTTGAAGTTCGAGGTCCCCCACTCCTGGGAGATAGAGGCCGCCGCGGGCATCGAGTACGATGCCACCTTCTACTACAACCGCTTCTTCGGGTTCAGGTCGGGCACCTGCTTCCCCTACCGCCCCTTCTCACAGAGCTCGAGGCTCCCCATCCTCGAGCTGCCCACGGGCTACATGGACTGGACCTCCCTTCACCAGAAGCAGGGAGCGCGAGAGCAGCTCGAGACGCTCGAGAAGACGAGGAAGGTCGTCGAAGGGTACCACGGTGTCCTCGTGGCCAACTTTCACAACACGTACCTGAACCGTGCCACATTTCCGAGCGTCTACGGCACGTTCAGGGCGCTGCTCGAGGCCGCAAAGACGGAGGGATACTGGGTCCCCACGGCCCTGGAGTGCGCCAGATGGTGGCAGCATCGCGCCCTTACGCAGATCAACCCAAGGTTGGAGTCTGGCCAGGTCCTGTGCACGCCGTCGAGCATAGACGTGACGGTCGAGAGGGAGAACGGCGAGCGCCAGACGATCGCGGCGTCTCAGGTCCCCTAGCGGATGAGTGAGGGAGGACAGTCAAGACCAATGACCGCAGTGCGCTCCGTGGTCTTCCTCACGTATCACTTCCCACCGGAGGTCGGCGGCATCCAGACACGGATAGCAAAATACATCGACAGGCTGTCAAAGCGAGGCATCAGGGTGAAGGTCCTGGTTGCCGGGCACAACCCTGCGGTGCGCCCGGGTCTCATCGATGCCGATGTCGTCCTCTGCCAGGGAGGGATGCGCAGGCTCCCGAACAGCATCCTTCTGCTGACAAGCAGCGTCATCGAGTCCAGGGCCGACGTGGTCCACGTATTCACCGGTTCGTCGACCCTGCTCGGTGTCTGCGCGCTCCTGCTCGCCAGGATGACCGGGGCCAAACCCGTGATCAGCCTCTTCGGACGAGAGGACTTTGAGTTCAGTGGCCCGTTCCCCAGGGTGCTCTTCCGCGTCTCGACGGTCCTCGCCGCGTCCATCGACGTAAACTCGACCGCCACCCGGTCCCTGCTCCCAGAAAAGCTCAGATCGAAGGTGCACGTCCTTCTGGGGGCGGCCGAGGAGGTGCCAGGCTCTTCCCAGGATGCCCAGGGTCCGCCAACCGTACTCTTCGTGGGTCGCCTGGTCGCGAGAAAGGGGGTGGACGACCTCCTGCGAGCGTTCGCCGTGGTGAGATCGCGTCTT
>JAPCJS010000186.1 GCA_027886825.1 Nitrososphaerota archaeon | reverse complement strand
TCCTCCCGGAAACTTGGTAGACCAGACATAGATCCCGAGCCGGCATCTAAGGCTGAAAACTCATCTCTATCCCCTAGACCCTAACGCGGACGGTGTCGTCGACGACCTGGACCTCGTAGGTGAGTAGGCCGGTCGCACCCCTGTGGGTTGCCAGCCTGATCATGCCAGGGACGTTCTTTATGACCCTCCCCGTCGTAGCTTCGAACTGAGCCTTGTGCACGGGGCAGATGACCTCGTGGTCCCCGACCCGGCCCGACGGCAGATACTCGACCTTAGGTTCGCCTCTGGGCGAATGTCCCCAGTACTGGGAGCAAACTGCATCCATCGAATAGATCTGCCGCCAATCTTCGACAGCAGGATGGGATTGCCGGCTACCGCGACGCTGAACGTCGACCTTCGTGAATCTCATCGACCATGGCGACCGCCATGAATGCGCCAAGTTCCAGGTTCTGAATGTTGGACAATCTCACTCCGCCTTATCCAAGTAGATCGAATCTCCCTTTACCTCCACTCTGTACCTCTTGAGCGGCCTGACGTCGATGTCGGAGAGCAGGTCTCCCATTCTCTGGAACATGGAGACCACCTCCGGTGGCATCTTGTGCATGAGCTCCGGGGACATTGTCATCTGTATTCCGGCGACGTTCTCCCCCGTGGTCACGTCAAACTTTGCTCCGTGAAGAGGACAGGTTACGATCTTGCCCTCCAGGGTACCTCTCGCAAGGCTTGCCCTCTGGTGCCCGCAGTCGTTCTGTGTGGCGTATATCTTGCCGCTGACATTTGAGAGGAGTACGCTTTCATTGAAGGACGTGATCCTCTTCATAGACCCGACGGGGATCTCGCTCATCCGCGCTACTTCGGTAGCCATTTAGTATCGCACATACCATATTGGTCACCCGATATAAATCTGTTGGGCGTCCGATATGATCAAAAGAAGGAACTCATCCGATTTGAGGAGGGACCGTGCGGACCGAGGAAGAAAGCGGAAAGCGTGGACCTGGCGCTGAGCGAGCGGCGAGGATGGCGGTTCATGGCACCGCCGGCAACCCCTGGTCTACTCCAGCATCTTCAGGGCTTCATCGATGTGCTGCTCCGGATGAATCTGGGAGTTGAATATACCTCTGACGACGCCCTTCTTGTCGATGACATAGGTTACTCTTCCCGGCAGGAAGCCTAGCGACGAGGGCACCCCGTATGCCTTCCTCAGATCTCCGTGGGGGTCGCTCAGCAGAGGGAACGAGAGTTGGTGGTTCTCCGCGAACTTCTTGTGCGTATCCACAGAGTCCGAGCTCACCCCGAGCACCTCGGCTCCATGCTCCTTGAAGACCTCGTAACTGTCCCTGAACGCGCACGCTTCCTTCGTGCATCCCAGCGTCTCGTCCTTCGGATAGAAGTATAGTACGACGCTCCTGTTGCCAGCGTAGTCCGAGAGCGAGATCTCTGGGCTGACGTTGGAGGCCAGCTTGAAGTCCGGCGCAACGTCCCCCACCTTGACTTTCATGACACTGCGCGATGGTAGTGCGTTATTTAAAGTTGGTGTGCAAAATACACTTAGTGCGCATTATCATAATCTTTTAAGGAGCCGCATCCATAACTGCGAGTACGTGAGATCGGTGTCGCACGAAAGACTGGAGAGGGAGATAGGAGAGTTGGTCGAAGGTTTCCTCGCAGACCTGTCTCGCATACTCCCAGAGCACGAGGAACGCGAATACAGCGTCGAGGAGATGGAGAAGCGCATGGAGGGCGTGGTCTCCGTCCTGAGCGTGCTCTCCCAGCGATGGTCTCTCGGGATAATCTTCCTACTGTACATGAGGAGTCTCAAGTTCAATGAGCTCCGGGACCTTCTGCCCGGGATAAGCTCCCGGACGCTGACCGACAAGCTAAGGATGCTCGAGGGGAGAGGGATCCTCACGAGGAGCGTCACGAGCGGCTCTCCCGTAAGGGTCGGCTACTCTCTGACGACGAGGGGAAGGGAGATCGCTCTCTCATGCCTGCCCCTGATGTATCAGTTACGCAGGCAGGAATGAGCGGGTCCAGACCCTTCTCGGGCGGCCCGAACAAGGACACTCCAATCGGGCGTGCCCTCGTGCCGCTTAGGCCTGGTTCCCATCAGGCGCCTCGGAAAGGCGTCAGAAAAGCCCCAGAAACAGTTAGTAGGTTCGGTATTCGCAAGCGCGTCACATGCAGGGCAGCACTGCAGTCAAGCTCGGTCTCGTAGCGCTGCTGGCGGCCGCTCCCTGCTATGTCGTCGAGCGGATCACCGAGTACTTTTTCCTTAACGGACCGACCGTAGCTTTCTACGACTGGTCTGGAGACCGCACTCCGATCTTCATCTCACTGATCCTCATCGGAGCCATCGCCTCCGGATATCTGACCAAGAGCATAACGGCTGCGATCGCGGCGTACAACACCGGCATCGTGGTCCTCCTCTCCCTCTTCTACACCTTCTGCATTCCGGAGGTCTGCTACAGCACCGGCACGGACGGGCTCGAACCGCTCCGCCTCGGCTACTTCTTCACGTGCCTCTGCATCGGGGGAATCTCGCTGGGGAACTACACCCGGACGAGGGTCAAGCCGAGAGGCCTCCTACTGTACATCCTGAGCGCTGTTACGATCAGCGTGACTGCGTACTACCCAGTGGTGTTCACCATAGCTGGGACGAGGCTCATCGCGCCGCTCGACCCCCTCCCGGTGGTTGCGATCGTGGCGCTGCCCTCGATCGTCTTTGCGGGGAGAATCACCCAGGCGAACGGCTGGAAGCTCGGCATGGCGATCCCGGTGCTGGCAAGCCTTATCCTGATCGCCATGACCACCGGCATCGCCAGACAGTACCTTCCCCAGATATCGTCTCTGGTATCCTTGATTCTCGTCGACACCACGCTCGCGGCCGGCATCGGACGCCTCGTCGTCAGGAGATCGCGGTCACCGGCCTTCGCGAGCATCTCAAGGCACCTGGTCCTGTCAAACAGGCTCCTCTACGTCACACTCGTATTGCTCTTCTCGACCGCCGCGTTCCTGCCCGATGCGTCGGCGGCCGTCACGCCGCAGCGACCAGGCGTGGGCGCGTCATCTCCTTACGCCATAGGACCGACGGTCTACGCGGGTGGGTTCGCGACCCAGGCCATCGTCCGTCCCGAGGCAGTCTCGGTGACGGTGAGCTTTGAAGGCACGAACGCCTCTAACATTGAGACGGACAACTTCCTCTCGGCCGGCATGGGTGTCCACTCTCCCCACTGCTGCGTGGACGGGATCGACTTTTCGTACAGGTTCGACGTCTACCTTTTCCACGATGGAAGTCAAGGGCTTGTCGCAACCGCCTGGGAGATATGCGACTGGAACATGGCTTGCGGGGGCCATTCCTGGCAGGAGATGATGTTCTTCTCGGAAGAGCAGGTCAACGTCTCGATCTCTTCGAATCTGCACCTCTTCCTCGAGTGGAAGAACAGGACGGTGTTCTGGTCCTTCTCGGTCGACCAGGGTCCTGCGTCGGACTTCACGTCCTTCACGCCCATCTCGCAGAACAATCCCTACTTCATCGTGGGGACCCAGGGGAACATCCCGGCCACCCCTCTGCCGCCGCGCCCCTTCTTCCCCAATTCCCTGCTCAGCATCCTCACCACACCCAGCTCTCCAGGCTTCTACTTCTTCCAGTACGGGATGATGAGCAGCTATCCGATCGGACACCCTGGATGGAGCGTCAGCTTCATCTGCCCCTCCTACCTCGTCGGCGGCAACTGGGAGTGCCTGAATCACTCCGATACCCTTCAGGGCGACCAGTCGTACTGGAAGGTGATCTGGCGCTGGGGCGAATCATACCGTAATGTGGCGGCGAGGACTAACGGCGCCGCCACCGTCACCTTCTCGTACTCTTCATCCACGATGCCGAGCTTCAGCCCGCTGTGGTGAAATGTGACCTTACACGAACGAGGGACGGTCGGCGCGCGGCATATCTTTAATCCAGAGTTTCGTCCGCGATGGACTGCCTTGAGATGGTCGAGCAAGTTCATCATCGGCGGGACCGTCATCTTCCTGATCGGATTGTTACCCCCGATAGTGGCGGGGGTAACCATAGGTACGCTGGAGAGCGCAGCGTCGTTCTTCGCAACCGGAATCTTGGTCCTCCTGATCGGTATGATGATACGAAAGCTGCAAGAGTCGTTCGGCTGATCTCCGCGCTACGGGCGGACCGAGTGGGCCTAGGGTAGCTTTGCCGTCGCGCTCGCTGCCTGGTCAGATCCTCTCGACCTTGATACCTTCCTGTAGGCCGGCAGCACGCCGAGGTAGACGACCGCGAAGATTGGGACTACGACAGCGGCGACCTCTATTATCCCCTCGACCACGCCGGTGAAGAGACTCCAGACGTAGCCGCCGAATGCGACGAAACCGGAGGTCAGGGGCGGGCTGGTCACTTGGATCACTATCCACGCGAGCGAGACGTTGCCCGACTGGTCGGTCGTGCTGACGGTGACATTGTACCTGCCTGCCTGTGTGAACTCGTGGATAAGCTGTTGCCCCTGCGCTGCCGTCCCGTCACCGAAGTTGTAGTTCACGATGTACGGTTGCACTCCTCCGCTGACCAGCGCGTTGAAGGTCACGCTGAGCGG
>JAPCJS010000181.1 GCA_027886825.1 Nitrososphaerota archaeon | reverse complement strand
GCCACCCCTTTCCCGGAGTGCAGCGCCGCCTTGGTGAGAATCGGCCCACTGTAGCCGAGCTGCGCCAGCGCGTCCCTGTCCCGCTTCCCCTCGACCAGGACCACCGCGCCTTCGCTGGCGAGTACGTTCAGCTCGTAGATGAAGACGGTGAGGAACTCGATGAACTCTTGGAACCTTCTCCCTGGGCCTGTCATGCTCTATCTATCCATCCATCTATCTATCTATCGATCTATCGCTATGTGGCCCGCCTCTGAACAGCTCGACTCATCCTCCGGCTGATAGCCGACATCGGCAAGCCTCTTTAAACGGGCCAACCGAATTCGGACACCCTCGACATAAAAGTCTACCTGCAGGGTTTGTTAACTCTTCGTCTCTAGGCGAGACCAGCGTTCACGATACGTCTAGGGTGGCAGAGATCAAGGAGAGATACAAGGCGATCCGGGCAAAGATTGGTGAGAAGACGAAGCAGGACCGACGGATCAGCAAAAAGCTGTATGCCAAGTACGGCAGGCGCGAGAAGAACCGCACTGTTCAGGTCCTCCACCGTGTCTCGAAGTAGATCGTCGAACACGCGAAGAAGAACCATTTCGGCATCGTCATGGAGAAGCTGAAGGGAATCATGAAGCTGTATCGAAAGTGGAACGGTCAAGGCGCATCCTACAGGGGGCGGATGAACTCGTGGACCTTCCACGAGATCCAGCGGCAGATCGAGTACAAGGCAGGATGGGAGGGCATCCCCGTCACATACGTGAGCCCGCGCTACACGTCCCGAAACTGCTCGAATTGTGGCACCTCTCAGAAATTCGAAGGGCGGACGGTGGTCTGTCCTTCTTGTGGCAAGGTAGAGGATAGGGACGTGAACGCATCAAGAAATATCGTGATGGCCGCACCGGTTCGTGCGGTTCAGCCACCCGGAGGAGGCTGTGAAGGGGAACCCCGAAGGCAGGAGAACGCGGGCAATCCTCCGAGCGATGGATGGAAGTTGATCCCGGCGATGAGCCGAAGAATTAACAGAGCTGGCCTCCGTCTGTAGCACGACTGGGTAAACCATCCGTTCATCAAAGCATTTTAGTGCCTTCACGGTTGGCCGTTTTTCGCGCAATCCGACGGAAGCCAGGCGGAATCCTGCGGGGGGGGTTATAATCAGTTCTAGAGGAACAGCTTAAGGTCGATTTCGTATCCCGCCACAGGGACATCTAGCCCGAAGGCGGCAAGTGCGGACGGTTTCACCTCGCCTATGTATCCAATGCTCTGCCCCTTCACAAGGACCTCGGCCGACCTCCCTTCGGCGAAGGCCCAGTGAACTGCAGGGCGAGTCTGAATCGACTCTCCTAGGTGCGCCGAGACCAGAGCCTCGAGATACATCTTCGCTTCAGAGAACGAGCAGGAAGAATGCGCCGTGAGAGCTGAAAGCCTGGGTTTCTCTACTATCTTGGGCCCTTCCCTCAGGAAGACCCGTCCCACCTCGTAGACCTTCTGAGGATATGTAGCCTGCACGTTCCGGGAGAGCGCCGCCATCAGAGATGGCAATATCGAGTCCCTCAGGACGCTGTGCTCGACCGTTCTGGGATTCTCCACCTCTATCTTAGAGTCAGGAGATCTCGAGAACTTGGTGTACAGTGAGGCCACGTCGACGAGGTCGAAGTTCATCGTCTCGATGAATCCTGACATGGATACCGACTCGGATACGCGGTCGAGGGCCACGTTCCCCCGGTTGAGGCTCCCCGGTTCCTTGCTTGGCGGGTAGAGAGGTTCGATCCTGTCGAGCCCGTACCCGATCACGACTTCTTCGACGAGGTCGACCGGGTGGATTATGTCGACCCTGTACCTCGGGACTATGGCGTTGCCTTCCTTATCTAGACCTAGCCGGCTCCTCCCTAGGCATCTGGACATCTCGGAGAGATCGAGATCCAACCCGATCATGCTCGTGGCGAGCTCCCTGTTGAACTTCATCCTCGTCGGAGCCAGGTCGGGTGTCGCCTTCTCCACATCCGGATACTCCACCCGGACCGATTCGATCGCCGCGCCCGCGTCTACCAGTGCCGCGCAGATGATTGCGAGAGCGTCGTCGCCTATCCGCTGATCGGTGGAAGTGACGTCGACGAGGATATTCCTAGTGCTCGTGTCGACCTTGGTGACGTTCCCGTTGATTATCGGTGGGAACGAAAGCACCATTCCTGCCGAGTCGCTGAGTATCGGGTATGCAGAGGCGTTACTCAGTATCTGTCCGTACTGTACTCCGGTCTCCGTCTCTCCGAGGATCTGCTCGACGCTCATCTTCTTGTTCGACCCGAGCGGAACGAACTCGAACGAGGCGGACACCCCGGCATAGGTGAGCGGGGGCTTGACGGCATCCAGGTTGTGCAGGCCTATCGCCGCCTTCTTTCGCTTCCGGGCTATGCCGTTGTGGAGATCCTCCTGCATGGAGATCAGTTGTCTTATCGTCTCGTCGTCCATCTTCAGCCCTTTGGCGGCTGCACAGGCGATGTACGGCCGGATCTTTGCCAGGTTGGAGCCTACCCTGACTGAGATCGTGCCCCTGCCGACGCGGTACTCGGGAGGACCGACCTCCGTGCCGACCAGCCCGCGGAGCGCCCTGGCGATGCCGTAGTCGGTGGAGAAATCGGCGCGATTCGGGTTATACTCTATTCTGATCGAGTCGGAATCCTCGCTCTCGATGTCGAGGCCGAGGAAGGGCAGCCTGTCCACGATGGTCTCGCGGGAGAGACCGGTCATCCTTTGGAAGCGGCTAAAGTATATCTGGAGAACTGGCAATCTCTCTTCTTCTCCTCAACCATTCGATGTCGCTGTTATAGAGCTCCCGTATGTCCTGGATTCCTAACCTCAGCATCAGCAGCCTCTCCAGTCCAAGGCCCCAGGCCAGGACCGGTTTCCTGATGCCAAGAGGCCTTGTCACTTCAGGCCTGAAGATGCCCGAGCCGCCCATCTCGAGCCACTTGCCGACCTTCTCGTAATAGATCATTACCTGCATCGCGGGCTCCGTATATGGGAAATAGGAGGGCCATAGCTTGACCCTGCTCATCCCGAGCTTGCCGTAGAAGCGGGTAAGCAGACCCATCAGATGACGCAGGTTCAGGCCTTCTCCAATCACTATCCCCTCCATCTGGGTGAGCTCGGCGAGGTGCTTGAAATCGAGGTTCTCGTTTCTGTAGACTCGGCCGATGGTGAAGACGCGCGTCTCCTTGTCTGCCGAGTCCATGGTCGCCCTGACCGTTAGCGCCGTGGTGTGCGTCCTTAGCACTAGGCGTCGCGCCTCCTCGGTGTCCCAGGAATAGCGCCATCCCTTGCTGCCTGTCTCCCAGCCATTCTCGTGGACCGAGGCAACCCTAGCCACGGCACCGGTCCTCTGGAGATCATGATCTCTTCCACCCTTGATGTAGAAGGTGTCCTGCAGCTCCCTGGCCGGGTGGTCCTGCGGGGTGAAGAGCGCGTCGAAGTTCCAGAAGGAGGACTGGATAGAGTCCCCCGCTATCTCGACGAAGCCCATCGAGAGGTAGACCTCCCTGACCTCGTCGATGAACTCCTTGACTGGGTGCCTCCTCCCCGGGAAGAAGCTGGCTGCGGGCGCCCTCACGTCGATCGGCCTCAGCCTGACGGAGGCCCCCGACGAGCGGACCGAGGCCAGAAGTTCGGGGGTGAGCCTCTCGGCGTAGCTCTCGGTCTCCACAGAGGCGAGCGCATCGCTGCCCTGTTCAGTTATCGTCATAGAGGTGACCCTCGCCACCCTGCGGGTCACGAGTCCCCGCTTGAGGAGGTCCGCCGAGAGAGCTCTGAGATCCGGTCCGGCCTTTGACTCGTCCAGGCCTCCTCCGGCCAGCTCCGTGAGCACACCCCTGAGCCTCTTCGCGCCCTCAGGGTCCTTGAGCGTTATGACGGGGCCGGACTGCTGCCGGGGGACTATCGATATCCATCCGGCGGACGAGGCTCTGCCCAGGGCCGCAGAGAACTCCTGGTTCGACTTGAAGTGGGCCTTCATCTCTGCCATCGGGAGCGACCCCTTGCTCTCCTCGAGCTTGCTGATGAGCAGGAGCTCCGGTGGAGGGGTGTCCGACGCGTTCAGGGTGAACGTGGAGGCCTCCTGGACGTCCACGAGCCCCTTGGAGCTTAGCCAGCTGATCGAGCGCCTGACCTGGTCCGGGAGGAGGCCGGTCGAAGCGACCAGCGAGTTGAACTCGAGAGTTCCACGGCCGCTCAGGGCGGAGAGGACCTTCTTCTCGATCGGATGGAGGGGGGTCCCCGCTGTGTCGTTCATCTTGCTATCGAGTCCAATGTCTTCCTGCTCTTCTCCAGCAGCTCTTCCGCGTCCTTCATTAACGATTCGCGCTTCCTCTGGTGCTCCTCGAGGTATCTCTTCACGAGGACGGCGAGCTCCTTCTTGCAGTCGCCGCACATCCTGATGCCGCCGTAGCATTCGTCGTAGACCCTCTTCGCGTACTCGTCCTCCAGGGCAAAGTGGAAGAGGTAGAGGTCATAGATGGGGCACTTGTCGGCCTCTCCGCCTATCCTCCGCTGCTCCTCCACGGTGGGCCTGCCACCGGTGAACCCCGCCATGACCTTGCGCGCCGCGGAGGACGGGTCCTCGCTCAGGGTGAAGGACGAGGAGGCGCTGCGCTTCGACATCTTGGTCGCGCCGTCGAGGCTCCGGATGAGCTTGTGATAGATCGAGGACGGAGGG
>JAPCJS010000125.1 GCA_027886825.1 Nitrososphaerota archaeon | reverse complement strand
TTCCCTCGGCCGCAAGGTAGCACTGAGGCCCGATCGCGTGGGTCCCGGCGGTTATGCTGTCGTCGAACGGCATCGCCGTCTCTCCCGTGATGAAGAGGTTACTGGCTGTCCAGGACTGCTGGTACAGGTTCAGCATCGATGTGCTGCTGTTCAGGCCCATGCGCGTGCCGCCCTTGTGGTGATATGAACCCTCCTCGCCGAGGCAATGACCGGCGACGGCCACGCTGGCGGGACCGGGGTAATTGGTCACATTGGAAGCACCCATCTTGGTCAGGATTGGGGCGAGGCGCGGCGTTATGTAGGCGTTCAGGTTGTACGAGTTCGCGTCGGGGCCATCGGTGGTCACCCTGGCGAGGGGGTCTCCGTAGATGTCCGTGTAGTGGGGATCGAGGTCATGGTAGTGAGTGGTCTGGGGCAGCGCATCCAAGGAGGCGGAAAAGCCCACCACGGTCTTCGTGGGCAGGTAGTAGTCCTTCACGGAAGCCTTGTATGCGCTGCCGATGTTCGCTGCAGAAAACCCAGTCGCTATGTTATAGGCGTTGTAGGGGCCGCTCCCATACCCTGGTATGCCATATGCATACGTCCCGGCGCTAACTTCTGCTCCTCCGATGAAGTTCAGACCCGTGTGGTCGAAGTTGTCATCTGCCCAGTCGAGGATATTGTACCCTCCTCCCGAGGCGTTGCCGGCGGGATAGGCGTTGTTGCCGACGTTGAGCACCCCGGCTACACTCGCCGAGGCACCCCCGCCCTGCGGGCAGGATCCCCTTCCCACCGTCCCCGATACCGTCGTGTGATTGTAAGGCGTCCCCCCCACCCCTGAGAGGAGAGGGAGTCGCGCGTTGAACATGCCCCACAGACCTACAAAGAAGACCTTGGCGGGCTGCACGTGGATGTTCCCCTGCGCGTCGTAGTATCGAGCGGCTGTGATCTGTCCGTTGGAATTGGAATCGAGCCTGAAGATGTAGCTGTTCAGCGCCATCGTGAAGTTCCCCGACTTTATGGCTGCTGGAATGGTCCTGCAGGCAGAGTTTGCCTTTGCGCCCGTTTCGCATTGGTACGCGCAGAATGCGCCGCACCAGCCTTCGTATACGCATGCATTAATCTGCACCCCGTACTGGTTGACGTAGGCTTGGGATGCCAGACCAGTGACGTTCGGAAACGGATGGTAGCCCATCGCTTCAGTCGCCGTCTGGAACATCGTCCCCACGGCAGTGTCAGGATGGGGGGGCAGCGGGAAGTTCGACGACATTGGTATGAACGGATTCTGGTTCGTCCCCGTCACGCCGAACGCCTTCTCGAACTCTTGGTAGTAGGGGACCATTTGGTCATATGTGACTGGGAAGTCTATCAGGTCGAGGTTCGGCTCGATACCCGACAGGAAGGACGGGCCGTACTTGCTCAAGGTCGACGAGAGAGGGGTGTAGCTCCAAGGTGCGTACCGTCCGTAAGCCGCGGCGTAGTGCTGAGCGCCTCCCCCGACGCCGTGCCCGAGTGGAGCCATTCCGGGCTCGTGCCTCCTGCGGACGATGGCGAACTGGTCGCTGTTGTTCCTCCAGGTGTACGTATTGAGCGAGAAGGGGTTGTCCCACTTGTGTATCATCCCGACACCCCATTCGTCGTATTTGGTCATGGTGTAATCGGTCGCGTAGTCCCAGTATGGACCCTTCTCGATGCCGGCTACTTTGACGCCGTTGACCGCGAGCTCCCCCGCGACTATTCCTCCCGCCACTCCAAGCCCTAGGACGCAGACGTCCACTGGTTTCTCAGTAATTACGGTTGACATCTCAATCCCCTCGCGCTAACTGCCCCCAGCCGCCTGCTGGAATTGAGCGAGACTAGCAGGCTTTAGACGCGTAGGCTTGGTCGCGACCATCAGTTGCTTCGAGGTCATCCCCTCGCCGTAGAAGTTCCCCGTGTTGGTCCCGTTGAAGCCAGTTAGCGCCCATCCGACCATCCCCTGGTTGCCGCCGTAGACCGGGTCCATGAGGAAACCGCACCAGGTCATGAAGAACACCTCCCGGAAGAAGTCTGAAGGAACTATGTCATTGAAGCTGGTCGGGACGTTGTTAGCGAGGTCGGCTAACGCCTTCGCCTGATTCGCTGCCGAGAGCGTCTCGAAGTTACCGCCGTAGGCGCTATTGCAGTAGGTCTCGAAGGCTTGAAGCCCGTACCTCCAAAAGTCTCTGAGGAGCATCGAATACTGGTAAAATGTACTCGCATAGGGCGAGGATATCATGGAACCTCCGGCGTACGTCACGCTGCCGACATTGATTGGACCAGCCAGTCCGGGCGTCACGAACGGACCACGCATGTACATTCTTGCGTTCTCCCCGTAGCCCGAAGCGAGCTGTCTATCGATGAAGTAAATCACGCCCGCCTCTTTGGCCCCCGGACCGTTGCTGTCCGTTGGGATTATCGTCGCGGCGATGGCCGCGACGAGCGACGACTCGGTCGTACCAAGCGTAAGAAGAGCCTGTGGTGCCGTACCTATCGAGGTCGAGATCGAGGTGCTCGTCACGGTGGTGGTACTTGGGGCAGCCGTCGAGGTCACGGTCGTGGTGGCTCCGGACCCGGTGACCGTTGAGGTGACGGTGTTCCCAGGTCCGGTCACCGTCGAAGTCACGGTACTCCCCGGCCCAGTCACGGTCTGAGTAGACGTAGTGGTCGGGGATGTCGACGGTTTGGCTAGATACGCAACAGCGCCTCCAACGACCAGACCTCCGACAACGCCAACCCCGATTTTTAGAAAGCTTCTCCTGGATTGATCTGACGACTTGGAGTCAGACATTAAGTCATGGGTTATGGAGTTGCGAATATAAAGAATTCGCCAACCAATGGTTGAATAGAACCGTTATTTGTAGAGTGTTCCATGAATAGGACTTTTATCGAGTCCCGCGCTAGTTCCGCCGACCTGAAAGCCCTCGGCTGCTGGAGGCCAAAAGTATGCTCCATTGAACCCCACATAGAGGTATTGAATTGTTCCCGGGCCTCTGCAAGCGTTTATCGAGAGAACAAGCTGAGCATTATCGACGAATTGCGTTGTTGCATTGATCTTGATTGCCATCTGCAAAGTTACGTTCGGCAAGACATCAATTTCTCCGAAGGCACTCGGCGGCACGGTCTGCAACCATGCGACCGGAGTGCGGTCTATCTCGTATTGGCTGATGCTAATCACGAGGACATTGCTAAGAGGAAAGATGGCATTGAAGAGTATGAAGAGGACGCCGATTACGTAAATCACATACACTGCTTGGTGGGCGTGCCCCCTGAAGAATGCTATAGCGCGGGCACCTCTGCTTGTTCCCTCTCGGCGATGACGCTTAGCCAACCGCCTCAGACTATGTCCAGTATCTTAACAGCCTTTTCCGTCTCCAGTAGATTGAACAGAACCCATCGGCCTGCTTTAGGTATAGCCTTTTAACCGGAAGTAAGAGTTTGTCTCGGTGGTTCAAGGATCTACGTGACGGGAGTCCTGGTTGGATATCGACGCGAAAATAGGCAACGATGCTTGATCGCGCGCACGCCGTTAGGCTCGGGTCGCTCTTTCACGTTGAGAACTTCTTGGCGAGGTCCGGTCCAACAGCCTGCACATTACCCGAATTGCGATCTTCGGCTACCGTATCGCCCTCGTCTCTTTATCACCTGCTGGCACGCCTCGACCCAGCGGCTTATGTCTTCATTCGTGTGGGCGAACGAGATAGAGCCGTCCATATCTCGCAGCGCTAACGAGCATGTCCGCATTGCGAGGGGAGTAGCGTCTGCGGGCTGCATCGCCTAGATGGGCGGAGGGGCGTTCATCTCGGGCGTCCGTTCCATGCCCGCCTTCGCCGCGTGCGGGTCTGTGGGCCTCATCATCACTATGTTGTCTACGCGAAGTATCATCGATGCCGCCTCCGTGGCAGCGAAGATCACCTGCCTCTTAACTGCGAGCGGCTCGACCACCTGCTCCTTCTGCATGTCTCTGATCTTCCCGCCCGAGGTGATCCCGTAGTACTTGCCTCCATCCGCGTGCTTCGCCCGGAGCTCCGCCGCCGTGTCGATCCTGTCCATGCCCGCGTTCTCGGCGAGCGCTATCGGAATCTGCTCGAGCGCCTCGGCGAACTTCTCTGCCGCCATCTGCTCCCTACCGCTCAGGCCTCTGGACCACTTCTCGACCTGGTAGGATGCCTCGGCCTCGGCCGCCCCGCCTCCGGCCACGAGGGACGGCTCCATGAGCACGTCCTTTGCGACCATCAACGCGTCGTGAATCGACCGCTCGCCCTCCTCGATCACCCTCTTGTTGCCTCCTCTGATGAGTATCGTCACGGCCTTCGGGTCCTTGCAGCCTTCGATGAAGAGGAGTCTGTCGTTGTCGAGCTTCTTCTCCTCCACAACGTCGGCGTAGCCCAGGTCCTCCTCTCTGAGGTCGACGAAGTTGTCCACTATCCTCGCGCCTGTGGCCTTTGATATCTTCGGCATCTCGTACTCATAGGCCTTCTGGACCGCGAGGATCCCTGCCCGGGCGAGCAGGTTCTGCGCTACGTCGTCGATCTCCTTCTGACAGATCACCATGGTCGCTCCGCTGGCCTTGACCTTCTCGACCATGTCTCTTAGCATCTTGACCTCTTCGTCAAGGAACTTGGTGAGCTTTGTAGCATCCCTGATCGTGATCATGGAGTTGAACTTGGTGGACTCGATCTTGAAAGCAACGTTGAGTATCGCGATCCTCGCCTTTTCGATCCTTCGAGGCATGTTTGGGTGGACGATCTTCTGGTCGAGGACTATCCCGCGGATGAACGTCGTGTCGGAGATCGCGCCTCCCTGCTTCTTCTCCACCTTGATGCTCTTCATGTCCACAAGGTACTTCCCGTCCTTCTCCTGGGCGACGTGCAGGACCGCGTCCGCCACCATCTCGGCCAGCGCCGCCGCATGGCCGGCCACCACCTTCGTCTGCATGCTCGTCCTGGCCACCTCCACCAGAGCGGCCCGGTCGTGTCTCGGGACCGTGAAGGCCGCCTCCTCCATCGCCTCCGCGGCCTTCTTCGCCGCCCTGGAGAAGCCGCTCACAATCACGACAGGGTGCAACCCCATCTTGAGGAGCTCGTCCGCCTTCTCGAGGAGCGCGCCTGCGAGGACCACAGCTGAGGTCGTGCCGTCTCCCACTGTGGTGTCGGTCGCCTTGGAGACCTCGATGAGCATCTTCGCTGCCGGATGCTGGACGTTCATCTCCTTGAGCATGGTCGCGCCGTCGTTCGTTATCGTGATGACGCTCTCCCGCGAGACGAGCATCTTGTCCATCCCGCGCGGGCCGAGGGAGCTCCTGACGATCGCCGCGATCATCAGGCCCGCCTGGATGTTGTTCCTCCGCGCGGCGCTCCCCTTGGACTGGGTCGAGTCTTCCCGGAGAATCTGGACCGGTCGACCATCTGTTGTAACTGCAGGAACGATTGTCGCTGACACCTGCTAGTTCACCTTTCCTCCGGCGGAATTGATGATATTTAGAACTTTCCGCTGTCTTGGTCGCGAAAACGGGGGTCGGAGCGCCTCGTGCATCCCCAACCTTTTAAGCCACCCTCGGGAGCGCTTATGCTAATATGACCAAGAAGAGGAAGAGTCGAGGACGAGCAAAGGGCGGCAAGGGAAGCTCGGCCGTCGTCTCCTGCAGTAACTGCGGTTCGCACGTACCCAGAGACAAGGCAAAGAAGGTGACGACTCGACTGAGCTTGGTTGAACCACAACTCGCAAGGGAGCTCAGGGCGGCAGGCGCTTACATCGCTGCGCCTACGACCGTCAAGTACTACTGTGTCTCCTGTGCGGTCCACTACGGTATCGTCAACGTCAGGGCGAAGGCCGAAAGACGGTTCAGCTAGTAGAGTTACCGGACAACGTGACGCATCCCAGCCGTAGGCATGCAGGCCTCTCGGGACGTCTACCGCACGGGCCTGCAGCTCATCCATCCGCGCCTTTCTTCTTGCCTGTCTCATTTCAGGGAGCGTGCTACCCGGACGACACGCTCTGAGATAGTGACAATCGCGAGAGCGGCCACTACGAGCACGCCGATCGGCAGCAGACCGAAAAGGGCCGCTATCGTGATCGCGATCAGTCGCTCGCTCCTTTCACCGATACCCACGCCCGCGAGGTTCACGGAGAGGGCCTCCGCCTTGGCCCGCGTGTAGCTCACAAGCATGCTCGCCGCGAGGGCAAGGAAGACTATCAGGGGAGCCGTGGAACTCCCCAGAAGTATGCCGAGGTAGATGGACGATTCGCCTATGCGATCCATCGTCGAGTCCAGGAAAGCGCCCAGCTTGCTCATCCTGTTGGTGGACCTAGCGACTGCTCCGTCCACGATATCGAAGAACCCGGAGACGAGGACCATGATGCCGGCGAGGATGTTGTCTATGGGATGGCCGACGGAGAAGAGGAAGGCCGCGAGGAGCGAGAAGACGAGGCCCGTCGCGGTCCAGGACGTCGGCGAGGGCATTATCCTGGCCGCGCCGCGCCCCAACCTGAGAAGGGTCGCGTCGACCCTCCCCCTCAGCTTGTCGAGCACGCACAGCCTCTGTCCCGTGTTCTTATTGAGCTCTTCCGGCCATCGGTCTCCATTTGCCACGCGAGGGTTTGGACGCAGGGCAAACCGCAAGCTTCTAAACATGGATGCGGGGAGAGACCTCGGCTCCAATTGGGCAAGATAGACAAGGGCGTCAGCTGCTCGGTCACGGGCTGCAAGAATCCAGGCGAGAGGTCGATCAGCCGAGGCCAGCTCGCGGGCAGCGGCCTCTTAGTTGGAGGGGACGGCAGAAGGGTCTACCTGTGCCACGAGCACTACAAGTCGTGGAAGAAGTCCACCAAGAAGGACCGGGACGTCGAGAGAGCGCGGTGGAGCTAGCGACGGCGTGAGCTAGATGAGAATACTCCAGCAACACCTCGACTTCATAGAATACGAGCCCAGGGAGAAGGAGATCTCGCAGGCGGAGGAGGCAGAGAAGAAGAAGTACCGATACGACGAGATAGTCGTCCTCTTCACCTCGGTGGAGAAGGGGGACAATGACGAGGTCGCAAAGCAAGCGGTCATGGGCGTCAAGGACTTCCTCGGAAAGCTGAAGGTAAACAGGATAATCATCTACCCCTACGCGCACCTGAGCAGCGACCTGGCACGCCCGAAGGAGGCACTCGCCGTCCTGAAGTCGATGGAGGGCTATGCGAAGGAGGCCGGGATCGAGACCTATCGGTCTCCATTCGGGTGGAACAAGGCCTTCCAGATCAAGGTCAAGGGACATCCCTTGGCGGAGCAGTCGAGGGTATACTCTGCCGGGGTCGCGGCAACGACCCCAGCGGCCCCGGTCCCCCCAAAGGAGATCGAGAAGGTCTCGAGAGAGAGGAAGGCCGAGAT
>JAPCJS010000051.1 GCA_027886825.1 Nitrososphaerota archaeon | reverse complement strand
ATCTTCTGCCCGCTTATCACGAAATCGTCCCCCCTCGGCTCGAAGCCTGTCCTTAGGGAGGCCGGGTCGCTCCCGGCCTCCGGCTCGGTGAGCGCGAAGGCTAGAACTTTCTCCCCCTTCGTCCCCGGGATAAGGTATCTTTCCTTCTGCTTCTCATCCCCCCACTTCTGGAGCGTTAGCATCCCGAGCGAGGTGTGGCCCGAGAAGAATGTCCTCACCCCCGTCCCCTCCCTTCCTACCCTCTCTAGGGCGAGGGCATAGGTGACCATGTCGGTGCCCTGTCCGTCCCCGTACCTCCTGGATATCGGCAGGCCGAGCAGGTGCGCCTCCCCGAAGAGCTGCCGTACGTGGCCGTCGAAGCGGTGCTCCAGGTAGCACCTGTCCTCGATCGGCCGTATCTCTTTGCAGACCCTGTCCACCTGCTGAAGGAGAAGGTCCTGCTCGTCGGTCAGGTCGAGATGGAACTTCGAGATGTTGGCGAAGTCCGCCGACAGGCTAGGACCACCTTTCCTTCCTCACCCTCTCCTTGATGTGCCCGATTATCTCTTCCATCGAGGTACCTGGACCGTACAGCCCCGTGATCCCCAGCTTGATGAGCTTCGGCTTGTCCTCGGCGGGGATTATCCCGCCTCCGACCACCACGATGTCCCTGCCGCCCTTCCTGTCCAGGGCCTTCTTGACAGCCGGGAAGGCAGTGAGGTGGGCCCCGTTCAGCAGCGAGAGCGCGACGACGTCCACGTCCTCGTCGACGGCCATCTGGGCCACCTCGTCCGGGGTGGGGAGGAGCCCGATGTAGATCACCTCCATCCCTGCGTCCCTGAACGTCCGGGCGAGCACGAGGACGCCTCTGTCGTGCCCGTCGAGCCCGGGCTTGGCTACGAGTATCCTGATCTTCCTCTCGACCCCGACCGCCGACTGCTTTGTCTTCTCTCTCAATGGCAATCGGCCTCGCTCAGATGATGATCGGCTCCTTCCATCCACCGAAGATCTCTCGCCCCACCTGCATGATCTCACCCAGCGTCGCGTAGGCCATGACCGCGTCCATCATCGGGTAGATCGAGTTGGCCCCGGGGTCCAAGTAGGCCTTCCCCAGCTTGTCGAGCAGCGACCTGACCTTGGCGTTATCCCGCTCGGCCCTGACCCTGCGGAGCCTGCTTATCTGTCTCCTCTGAGCCTTGAAGTCTATCTTCAGGGTCTTGATCGGCGTCTCCTCCTGGACGGAGTACTTGTTGACGCCCACCACCGTGTCCTCCCCGCTCTCGAGGCGCTTTGATAGCCGGTAGGAGTTCTCGGCTATCTCACGCTGGAGATACCCTGACTTTATCGCCTTGAGAAGGCCCCCCGCCGAGTCGATCTTCTCAAAGTACCTGTAGGCCTCGTCCTCGAGCCTCTCGGTGAGCCACTCCAGATAGTAGGAGCCGCCGAGCGGGTCTGTCACGTTGGTCGCCCCCGTCTCCTCGGCTATGATCTGCTGGGTCCTGAGCGCGACCTGGACCGCCTCCTCGGTCGGGAGGGCCCAGGCCTCGTCGAAGGAGTTGGTGTGCAGGGACTGGGTGCCGCCCAGCACCGCGGCCAGGGCCTCGATCGCGGTCCTGACGACGTTGTTGTAGGGCTGCTGCCAGGTCAGCGAGGCCCCCGAGGTCTGGGTGTGGAACCTCATCAGGAGGCTCCTGGGGTTCTTCGCGCCATACTTCTCGCGGAGGACCGTGGCCCAGACCCTCCTCGCGGCCCTGAACTTGGCTATCTCCTCGAAGAAGTCCATCGTCGAGTTGAAGAAGAAGCTCAGCCTCGGCGCAAAGTCGTCGACGTTGAGACCGGCCTCTAGGCCCAACTCGACGTATCCGAAACCGTCCGCGAGAGTGAACGCCAGCTCCTGGACCGCGCTCGAGCCTGCCTCCCTGATGTGATACCCGCTCACGCTGACGTAGTTCCAGAGCGGCATCTTCTTTGTGCAGTAGACCATCATGTCCCTCACTATGCGGAGGTGCGCCTCGGGAGGATATGCCCACTCCTTCTGAGCGATGTACTCCTTCAGCATGTCCGCCTGCACCGTCCCCTTCAGCGCATCGACGGGGACGCCCGTCTTCCTTGCGACCCCTGCGTACATGCACGTCAGGACCGCGGCGGGGGCGTTGATGGTCATCGACGTGCTTACCTTGTCGAGAGGGATCCCGCGGAAGACCACCTCCATGTCCCTGAGGGACGAGACGTTGACGCCGCACCTCCCCACCTCGCCGTCGGCCTTCTCGTGATCGGCGTCGTAGCCGTAGAGCGTCGGCATGTCGAACGCGATGCTGAGCCCCGTCTCGCCGTGCTCGAGCAGGAGCTTGAGCCTCTTGTTGGTATCCTCCGGCGCCCCGAACCCGGAGAACATCCTCATCGTCCAGAGCTTCCCACGGTACATCGAGGGATACACCCCCCTTGTGTAGGGGTAGACTCCGGGGAACGACAGCTCGGAGAAGGGCAGGTCCTTGGCGTCGTCGGGCGTATAGATCGGTTTGAGCGGGATCCCGGAGGCGGTCTGGCTGTCTTTCTTCGCCTCGCCGCGGGGGGAGGGTCCGAGGACCTGGTCCTGCCACTGGCGCATGCCCTTCTGTATGTCCTTGAGCGTCGCCTCGTCAAAGACCTCGCCGTTCCTCTTCTTCCTCGCATCGAGGGAACGGGCCTTCTCCGACCAGTATGCCTCTCCGCCCGAGTTCAGCATTGAGGCTGGAGGGAACCGACCTACTGATAAACGATATCCTCAGGACTCGAGGAGGCCAGACCGGTCCTGGAGGCGCACCTCCCCGCCGGGGAGGCCTACGATCAGCCGACCCGTCTCGTCAACCCCCCTGACGACGCCCGGAGCTGCCACGCCGTCGCGGTCCACGACGACGACCCTGCCCCCTGCGTTCTCGAGCATCGACGCGATGCGAGGGAGGATCTTGGGATACATCTCCTTCACCCACCCCGAGTGCATCCACCAAAGAGAGTCGATCACCTTGGCCAGGAGCATGTCCGGGTCGACGTCCACCCCGAGCAGATCCCTCAGGGAGGTCGAGCCTTCCTGGCGCAGGTGCCCGAGGTTTATCCTAAAGTCAAGCACCGCCCAGGGAGAATCCACGGACCCTCCCAGGGATAGAGATGTGGCCGCGAGCACCTCCCCGCCCGCCACAACCTCGTCGGGCCATCGTATCCAGGTGATTATGCCGGTGTCCTTCCTGATACCCTCCGAAGCGCAGAAGGTGGCGATGGGTGCGAGGATGCGGACCTGCGAACCTGGCCTCGGCCTGAGGATGACCGAGAAGCCGAGCACCTTCGACCGGGTGGTGGTACTGCCCTGTATCACGGTCCCATCCGGGGCACCGCCGGAGGAGGCCATCTCGAGCGCGACGGCCCGTGGGTCCAGGCGTGTCCTTCTCCTCCTACTAACCCATCCGATCGACGACGACAACAACAACTGTCCAGCCCACGGGTCGGTTGGGAGATATGCATGATGGGACTACATTTAATTCGAGACCCGGCGTCGAGCCGGCTGGTGACGAGATGACAGACCCTCTTGCCGGCCGCGTCCTGAGGGGCGACAGGAGGGCCGTGGCGAGGGCGATAACCCGGGTGGAGAACGGGGACGACTCGACGGACCTCCTCAATGGCATCGGAAAGAGCCTCGGCAGGGCGTTCATCCTGGGACTGACCGGTCCCCCGGGGACTGGCAAGAGCACGCTGGTCGACAGGATCATCGCCCAGTACAGAGGGAGGAAGATGAAGGTGGGCGTGATCGCGGTCGACCCTACGAGCCCCATCACGGGGGGCGCGCTGCTGGGAGACAGGGTGAGGATGGCCCAGCACACGCTGGACAGCGGCGTCTTCATCCGGAGCATGGCCTCACGGGGATGGAGCGGTGGGCTCTCGGGGGCGGTCTCGGAGGCGATCCAGATACTCGACGCGGCGGGAATGGAGGTCGTGATGATCGAGACGGTCGGGATAGGACAGTCGGACATCGAGATAATGAAGATAGCCCACGCCGTCATGGTGGTGACGATGCCGGGACTCGGGGACGACGTCCAGGTCTCGAAGGCTGGGCTCATGGAGATCGGGGACATCTACGCGGTGAACAAGTCGGACCTCCCGGGCGCCGACGCGATGGTGGTCAACCTCCTCTCGATGGTCCGCGACATGAAGGGCAGGAGCCCCCCCGTCCTCAAGGTATCGGCGCTGAAGGGAGAGGGCGTGGACCGGCTCTTCGACGCGGTCGAGGCGATCCGCGGCAGGTTCCTCTCGCCTGCGGGGGAGGAGATGAGACTCAGGAGCGTCAGGGGGATGATAGTGGAGCTCGCCAAGAAGAAGCTGCTCAGCGAGTTCGAGGGCAGGGCCTTCGCGAGGTCCGTCGAGGTCGCGAGGAAGGTCGCTGACCACAAGATGAGCTACGAGGAAGCCGCCGAGCGGCTCGTGGATGGATAGACCGGTGATGGATGGATAGATGGATGGATAGATGGCCAAGGGAAATATTGAGGCGGATCCGGTCTTCTGATGTGAGAAGATGAACCTTGCAGAGAGACTCAGCGAGTACTCCCAATCGATAGACTACGCCGACCTGGGGGAGGACGTCATCGTCGAGGCCAAGAAGAGGATCATCGACAGCCTGGGCTGCGCGATCGGCGCGTTCAGGGAATCCCCTGTAAGGATCGCAAGGAAGGTCGCGGAGGCGAACCACTCGGGCGGCGCTTCGACCATCCTCGGTACCGAGAGCAGGACCTCTCCGGACGTTGCCACGTTCGTCAACGGGCTCATGGTAAGGTATTTCGATTACAACGACACCTACCTCTCAAAGGAGCCGGCGCACCCGAGCGACAACATCTCCGCATGCCTCGCGGTCGGCGAACGCGAGGGCTCCTCCGGGAAGGACCTCCTCGCCGCTGTCGTGCTCGCCTACGAGGTGCAGTGCAGGCTCTGTGATGCGGCCGACATCAGGCACAGGGGGTGGGACCACGTCTGCTACGGGCTCGTCTCGAGCGCCCTCGCGGCGGGGAAGATGATGGGGCTTCCGCGTCAGAAGCTCGCGCACGCTGTCAACATCTCCCTGAACGCGCACATAGCGATGAGGCAGGTCAGGGCGGGGGAGCTCTCGGAGTGGAAGGGCGCCTCTTTCGCGAACGCGGCGAGGAACGCCGTCTTCTCGACCATGCTGGCGGCGCAGGGGATGACTGGGCCCTCTCCGATATTCGAGGGGGAGATGGGTTTCTTCAAGCAGGTCTCGGGGCCCTTCGAGCTCGACACCGCGAGCTTCGGAGGCAGGGGCAACCGCTTCAAGCTCGGCGAGACCTACATCAAGTACTTTCCCGCCGAGTACCACGCCCAGAGTGCGATCTGGGCCGCGCTTCAGGCGCGGAGCAAGATCGGGAGCGTCGACGAGATCTCCTCCGTGGAGGTGGAGACGCACGAGGCGGGCTACACCATCCTCAGCAAGGACAAGGAGAAGTGGGCTCCCTCGACCAAGGAGTCCGCAGACCACAGCCTTCCCTACATGGTCGGTATGACCCTCCTGCAGGGGAAGATCGACAACTCGACGTACTCCTCGAAGAACATCGGGGACCCGCGGGTGCTCTCCTTCCTGAAGAAGATCAAGGTGAGAGAAGACAGTGCCCTCACCGAGATGTATCCCAGGCACATCGCGAACCGGGTCACCCTGCGGCTGAAGGACGGGCGGACACTGACCGAGCAGGTCGACGACCCCAAGGGTCACCCGAACAATCCGATGACCCGGGAGGAGGTCGAGGCGAAGTTCAGACGGCTCACCGCGAGGTTCCTGAAGGAGGCCGAGGCGCACGAGATAACTGACTTTGTCTGGAACCTCGAGAAGAGGCGGGTCGCCACGCTCGGCGAGCTCTGCGTGGTCCGCTGATCAGCGCTTCTCGATCGGGACGTAGGCGAGCTCTTTCGGGCCAACGTAGACAGAGTCGGGCCTGAAGAGCTTGTTGCGGGCCAGCTGCTCGTTGTAGTGAGCCGCCCACCCCACGATCCTGCTGGCCGCGAATATCGGGGTGAAGACGGGTATCGGGATCGAGAGCGTGTAGAATATCGGGGCGGCGTAGAAGTCAAGGTTCGTGGGTATCTTCTTCGCCTCCCACATCGCCGCCTCCACCGCTTCGCAGAGCCGATAGAGGTCGTCCCCCTCCCCATCCTCCTCGAGGAGCCTCCTGAGCAGGGCCTTGCTGAGCTGCGAGCGGGGGTCCACCTTCTTGTAAACGCGGTGACCAAAGCCCATGATCTTCTTTCCCTGGGAGAGCGCATCCTGCACGTACTTCTGCGCCCGTTCGGCCGTGCCCACCTCCAGCAGCATCTGCATCGCAGCCTCGTTGGCTCCCCCGTGAAGGGGGCCCTTGAGCGCTGCCAGACCTGCCGTCGAGGACGCGTAGATGTCGGCGAGCGTCGAGGCGACCACCCTCACCGTGAAGGTCGAGGCGTTCAGGTCGTGCTCGAGGTAGAGGATGAGCTCCCGCTCGAAGGCCCACGAGTCGAACTTCCCCGGACGCGTGCCGCTCAGCATGTAGAGCAGGTTGCTGGCCTGGTCCAGGCCCGGGTCTGGCTCGATCGCAGGCATCCCCCTGACGAGCCTGTAACAGTTGGCCACGAGTGTGGGCATCTTGGCGATGATCGAGTACTGCTGGTCCCTCGGGGAAAGGGACATCTCGCTCGCCCCGAGGCCAGAGACGGCAGTCCTCAGCACGTCCATCGGGTGCGCGTCTGTCGGGAGGCTCCGCACTATGTCATAGACTTTCTCTGGGACAGCGGCGCGCGCGTGGAGCTCCTCGATGAACCGCCCGAGCTCCGCGCGGCTTGGGAGCCTACCCTCCAGGATGAGGAACGCGCACTCCTCGAACGAGGCCTTTTCGAAGAGCTCCCCTATGGGATAGCCTCGGTAAGTGAGCGTGCCGTCGGCGCTGCTTTTTGAGATGCGGGTATCGGTTACGGCGACGCCATAAAGACCGTCGGGTGCACGAATCATCTCTTCCATCGCTGGATTTTCAGAGGTTATTTCCATTCGCCACTATTAATTGGTATCGAGTATCTTCTTCGCCTTTCTCGCGGTCTCCCCGTCGACGGCCTCGTACGTGCGGTAGCCTATGAGGTCGTAGAACTCGTCCCTGTGGAGCATCTCCTTCAGGAGGCCCTTCTGCGTGCCCGTCGCCGCAAGTTCGCCGAGCGCATCCTGGACCGACTTCATCATCACCCTGAAGGTCGTGACGGGGAATATGACCAGCTTGTAACCGAGCTTCTCGAACTCCGAGACTGGGATGTAATCGGTCTTGCCGAACTCTGTCATGTTCGCAAGGAGGGGTATCCTGACCTTGCCGGCGAACTCCCTGAACTCGCTGACGTTGCGAAGGGCTTCCGGAAAGATGACGTCAGCACCCGCCCTGACGTAGAGCCTGGCCCTCTCGACCGCGGAGTCGATGCCCTCGATGGAGGCGGCGTCCGTCCTGGCCACGATCACGAGCCCCTTTGCGGAGGCCTCCCTGGCTGCTATCAGCTTCTTCACCATCTCTTCCTCGCTGACGAGCTGCTTTCCCTCCAGGTGGCCGCACCTCTTGGGCATCACCTGGTCTTCCACCTGGATCGCGGCGGCACCTGCTCGTTCCATCTCTACCACCGTCCTGCCCATGTTCACCGCCTCTCCGAACCCAGTGTCCACATCGACGATCATCGGGAGGCGCACCCGCGAGGAGATTTGCGTTACCGCTGTGGCGACCTCGGTAAGTGTCGTGACTCCCAGGTCCGGCAGCCCGAGGAGACCGGAGAAGGCACCGCCAGAGAAGTAGAGTGCCCTGAACCCGGCCTTCTCGGCCAGTAGGGCTACCGCAGGGCTGAAGACCCCGGGGACCGCGGTGCATCCGTCGCTCGAGATCAGATCTCTGAGCCTCGCCGATGGGTCCGCGGAGGTCTCTCTCAAAGTCAGGCCGGCGAAGTTGCACGAGGCCGCCTTAAGAACGATTAACGGCCATGCCTTCAGGAAGGAAGGGTCAGCCCGTCACTCGCCCGCGCCCTGCTCCTGCCAAGCATCAGCGACAGTGCCACGAGGGCGACGACCATGACCACTCCGGCCGCAAAGTACGGGGAGATGCTCGAGCTGCTAGAGGCCGAGCTCGAGGTCGTGGTGGATACCGGTGTCGTGGTCGAGGACGTGGTGATCACGATCGTGGAGGAAGTCGTGGACCTGGAAGTGGTGGTGGTGCTCGATGTGGTGGAGGACGTCTTGGAGGTGGTCGACGAGGTAGTAGTAGTGGAGCTGGTCGTCGTGGAGGATGTCGTAGAAGAGGTCGTGGTAGAGGAGGTAGTGGACGAGGTAGTGGATGATGACGTGGAGTTCGTGCTGGACGAGGTAGTGGATGATGACGTAGAGGAGTTGGTCGTGGAGGTCACGTTCTGCATAGCGTACTGGAAGGTCGTCGTGCCCGAGAGTATGGGGCCTGAGGAACCCCACGTGGCATTGACCAGGTACTGGCCCGCGACCCACTGAGTCGTACCACCCGTCACCTCCATGTCCCTGAATGTGCCTGTCGTCGCGTTGACCGCGGCGGTCGCCACCATGACGAGGACGGAGTTCGGATTGTACACCCTGATGAATACCGCGGTGTTGTTCCCAGGAGCAGGCGTTATGGCACCGCTTACGATGATCTGCTGCGCTCCAGAATAGGTGCTGACATCGGTCTGGACCGAGACCGAGTAGGTGAGCGCCAGGACCTGGCCTGCGGTCAGCACCATCACAAGCGCGACCGCGGCCGACAGCAGGACAGTTGATCTTGTTGTTCTCATCTTGATCACTCTTTCACTCACTCAACTACGCTTATCGTGCTCTGAGGGGATATCACGGTCCCTTCAGATGACACGGCAAAGATCGTCACCTGATACTCGCCCGTCGGCAGGCCGAAGATCACGAGCACAGCGTTCTCTGGGACAGCCTCGTTCAGAGAGAGAACCGCCGTGGTCATGTAGACGACCTGTCCTGCCGAATTGTGAAACGCGGCATACACGACGGCCGTCACCGAGGTGTTGATCTGATCGGTGTATGCTATCTCCACGACGGGCAGGCCGGCCAGGGTGGTCGATTGCGGCTGACCCGGGGTCAGGGTCGTGGTGAAGAGGGCTTGCGGCCCTGCGCCGCCCGCGTTGTGGGCGCCGAAGACCGCCACTGCCGCAACAGAAGCGAGGACCAACAGCACCAGTAGAGCGGGAAGTGCGAACCGCTTGATCATGAAGTTTCCTCTCGAATTAGTCCCCAATATCTAGTCATGGGGAGGAGCAAGCTAATCCGTCTTAAGAGTTTAGGAGGAATGTTCTACACTTCCCGCATAATTATGATTCCACTTTTCTGAATTATTTATACGGGGTAGGGACGTCGCCCCCCGCATGCAGAGCGGCGGCGCATCTAGAAAGATCGACTGGGACTCCTTCCGGAAGAAGAAGATACAGAAGCTCACAGCGGTGATGAAGAAGGAAGGCCTGGACGCGCTCTATCTCAACCGGATAGAGAACGTCCGCTACTCCACGGACCTCAGGCCGGTCGTGAGCATGTGGTTCCAGAACAGCTACTCGTCGGTCATCACGTCGGCGGGTGACGTGGTCCTGCTCACCGTGGCGGGCGACTACATGCACTCGAAGCACTACATGCCGTGGATCAAGGATATGCGAATAATGCATACACTCGGGAGGGCCGATGAGGTCTCGTCGGTCTTCCGGGACTACAAGAGCTGGCGGATCGGCTACGACCAGCTCGGCTTCGAGGATCACCAGTCGCTAGAGGCCGCGTCCAAAGGGATCGAGCTGGTGAACGTCGGAGCCAAGGTGGCCGACGAGAGGGCCGTCAAGCTCGACGAGGAGGTCAAACTGATGCGCGAGGCCTCGAAGGCTACAGAGGCCTCGATAAGGGCCGCGCTCAAGTTCGCGAGGCCAGGCAAGAGAGAGTACGAGATCGCGGCAGAGGGCGAGTACGCGGCGAGGAAGATGGGAGCGGAAGGGATGTCGTGGGGGCTGGCCACGTTCTCGGGGCTCAACACCGGCTTGATGCTCAGGCACGACTCTGACAAGATCGTGAGGTCAGGGGAGTTGCTCATCCTCGGGTACGCGACGATCTTCAAGGGATACAACACGGACATCACGACCACGACGGTGATAGGCAAGCCCAGCAGGGGTCAGCGGGAGATCTACACGGCGACGTATGATTCGTTCCTCGCCGCGCTGAAGGCCACGAAGCCAGGGGCGACCACCCTGGAGATCCACGAGGCCGCAGAGAAGGTGATAGTCGAGAGAGGGTACGGAGCCTATTCCTTCAGCAGGATCCAGCCGATACTCCACGGGGTAGGGATGAACGTGTACGAGCCTCCTTTCTCGCCTGAGCCCGGCAGAAACGAACCGTCGATGAAGCTCAGGCCGGGCCACGTCCTGGCGATCGAGCCAGCCATCACGCTCTATGACAACCTCAAGGTCGGCGGGTGCAGGATAGGCGAGACCCTCCTCGTCACCGAGAACGGGTACCAACCCATGACCGACGGTAAGCCGGAGACCCACGACGTCCTCTATGAAAATTGATTTTCAGAGCCTGAAACCCAACACATCGAGCATGCTGTAGACCTTTGGCTCTTTATGCTGGACCACCCAGCCCGCGGCGAGCAGCGCACCCTGAGCGAAAGCCGACCTCGAGAAGGCCAGGTGCTCGAACTTTAGCATCTCGTGTGGCCCGAACGCGTATATCGCATGCTCTCCTGGCATCCCTCCACCCCTGAACGAGGCTACCTCGAGCTCGCCCTTCGCCCGCTTGGACATGCCGCTCCTGCCGTAGACCGTGGTCGTATACCCCCTCGCCTTGGAGACCATCTCGGCTATCGTCTTCGCCGTACCGCTCGGGGCGTCCGCCTTGCCCGAGTGATGCATCTCGAGCACGCTGACGTCGAAGTCCGGTGGGAGGCTCTTCAGGGCCGAGGTCATGGCGAAGAGCATGTTCGCGCCGATCGAGAAGTTTGAGGCCATCACGCAGGGAATCTTCCCCTCCAGGGAATCGAGGACCCACCGCTGCTGGGACTCGGTGAACCCCGTGGTCCCCAGTATCAGAGGCCGGCCTGCCGCTACCACGGCGGGGAGGTTCGCTATCTCCGCGGCAGCGCTGGTGAACGAGACGCAGACGTCGGCCGAGCTCAGGAGCTCCCTCAGCGACCCAGGCGGATGAACAATGAGGTCGAGGTCTGCTATCTCGAGATCTTTGAGCGTCTTTCCCACCCCTGGCTCGCCCTCGGCAGCCACAGCTCCGGTGATCCTGAACCGGTCCGCAGGGGCGTCCTTTATGATGGTGCCGCCCATCCTTCCGGTGGCTCCGACCACGCAGAGCCGCAGAGGACCATCAGTATCCGGCATAGGACAGGCTCTCCCAGTACTGTGGCATCTGCAACCGATCGGCGACAGAGATATCGAAGGCACGCTCGATCGGTTCCAGCATCTCCGGGTTGGTGGTCCAAACCCTCGTCAGCGACCGCAATATCTCGTTCAGGCCGTTCTTGGTCACGCGCCCCAGGGGGCTGCGGCACGGCCCGCTGGTCATCCCGAGCAGCTGCATAGTCGTCTTTATCGGTAGGGGGTTCCTCGCCCGGACAGGCACCGGCCCGTAGGGCGTCGACTCCTCCGTCTTCACCGTGACTAGCTCGAAGAGGGGCTGGAGCGCAGTGGCAAAGCGCTGGGCCTCCTTCCAGTCCTTCTTCAGCGCGGCCTGCACCATCCCCTGCACCGCCCGGGGGGCTATGTTGGAGACCACGGAGATCACGCCCGAGCACGCTATCGCCTGGTCGCTCATCAGGGCGATGGTCTTGTCGTCGTCGCCCGAGATTATCGAGAAGTTCGACCCGCAGTAGTTCCTGGTGAGCCGGGCGTTGTCAAGGTTGCCCGTGGCTTCCTTGACCCCGCTGATGTTCGAGTAGTTCGCCGACAAGATGCCCAGGTCCTGAGGCAGGAGCTGCGTGCCCGTCCTCCCGGGGATTACGTACGGGATGAGCTGGACGTCAGGGAACGCCTCCGCAATCGGTTCATAGTACTCCCGACGGACCTCGAGGGAGCTCGGGCCGTTGTAGTACGGGTCCACCAGCAGCGCCGCCCTCATCCCCCAGTTGGCGATGTGCCGCGTCGCCTCGAGGGCCTCGTCGGTGCTGTTCGATCCAGTGCCTGCGATCGTCTCGATGGACGTGCCAGCGGCGTCGAAGACGGTCTCGATGACCTTGTTGTGCTCCTCCCAGGTGAGCGTAGGGCTCTCGCCCGTCGTCCCGGCGGGCACGATGCCGGTGATTCCTCCCGAGCGCTGAAAGTCCACTAGGGACCTGAGGCAGACCCAGTCTATCGCCCTCCCTCCATCGAACGGGGTGATTATGGCGGTGTAAGCGCCGCTGAATCTGAATACCATCGGCGATAGCACCGGCGGGATATTCTTAAGGATTCGGTTTTGCGCGTCCGGTTGCGTTTCCACTTGAAATAATGAGGCAAGACCCAGGTTTTTCGCATCACACACAGGTGTTTTCGCAGCGCGATTGAATCTCGTGTTGATGCTATTTCAATGAGGTTCTGATGCAGACCGGTCAGAATCGACTATTCGAAGTACGTCTCCGATAGTGGATGATATTCCCCGACGGAGTCGCAATGAACGCCATTCAGGCAACCAGAATCTTCGGCACCAAAGTCAGGAACGGCTCGAGGTTAAGATTATTCCGAGGACAATTTTTCACAAGCGCCTTAGTTCAGGATCAACTTGTGCTAGTTTTCGGGGAAACGATAGGCGTTGGGGCTCAGCTGCACGAGGCCACTGCAGGAGTCCAGAAAATCCGCAAACTCTCCGATAGAGTCTCTCCAGTATTCGTTCGGCGGCTGGGGCACCGCCTTCTCTAGGTTGGAACGGCTAATCCTGCGTCCTCGATCCGCATAGAGCCCCGTCGAGAACAGCTGAGGTATGTCCATGCCTTCGATGAGCCCAAACGTCCCCTTCAGCCCAAACTCGTCCTCGACATCGAGAAACCTCATCCTATCGATGTTACCTTTCAAAGCAGAAGCCCACCACTTGCACTCGTCTTCCGAAGCGTTGCCGAAGTCAATTCCATCTTTGAGCAGAAGGGTCAGGAGGCTACCGATCACATAGTTTTCTCCATACGTCAAGGAGTACTCACGGCCATTCTTGCCCAACAGAACAAGTCCCAATTGCCTTCGCCCTTCTAGTAATCCCAGAACTCGGGTCCCCATATCTTACATGGTATATGATATTCGCCGAGCAGATTCAAACTACTTTGCGAAACATGGGCGCCCGTGACCGGATCTCTTACGAAATCGTATGTCACGTCCACAGAAGTTAATCTCTCTCCAGATCTGACAAGGGTACCTCCATGGTCCCGCAGTTGGACATCCTTTAGAATCTCGACTATTGTGACCTGGTCTCCTCCAAACTAAACACTTTCTAGGGTTGACAAAGCTTATGCGAGGGCGCAAACCCAAGTGCGATTAGGTTT
>JAPCJS010000148.1 GCA_027886825.1 Nitrososphaerota archaeon | reverse complement strand
GCCGGCCTGGCCGTGCTGCATGATCCAGGAGTAGGCCTTGACGAGGCTCTGGGTGTTGCCCATGAACGTCCGGACCTTACCGATGCTCTCGGGACTGTCATAGTCGAGGTAGTACCTCTTGCCGTCGAGCTTCACCTGGGGAACCGGGAGGAACCTTGCGAGCGCGTCCGTACAGCCGAGAGCGCCGACCGCCCCGCCCATGCTTCCGTGCGGGATCGAGAAGGTCTTGTGCAGGTTGAAGTGGCAAAGGTCGAACCCGGCGTCCCTCGCCCTCGTTATGCCGAGCATCCCGTTGGCGTTGGCCTGATCGTAGTAGCAGAGCGCGCCCGCCTCGTGTGCCGCCTTCACGAACTCGTCGATGCGCGGGTTGTAGATTCCCGTGTCCTCCGGATTCGTTATGAATATCGCGGCGGTCCGCCTCGAGAGCGCCGCCTTGAAGGCGTCGAGGTCGGCGTAGCCGTCCTTGTCCGGCATGATCGTTATCACCTTGAATCCCGCGGTCGCCGGTCCCGCCGCGTCGCAGGGATGCGAGAACATAGTGGTGATCGTCTCTGTCCGATTCGGGTCGTTCCGGGAGGCGTGATACGCCCTGATGATCGATGCCGCGGCGTAGGCGGCCTGAGCGCCTCCGGCGGGCTGGAACGAGAAGCGGTCCATGCCAGAGATCTCCTTCAGGAACTGCTCGAGCTGGTATATGATCTCCAAGAGCCCCTGGATGGTCTCGGCCGGCTGCAGGGGATGGATCTCCCGGATTCCTGGATTCCGAGCGGCAATGTGCTCCTGGACCTTTGGGCTGTACTTCATGGTGCAGGTCCCCTGACTGATGTCTATCGTGACGTCCGTTCCCATCGTCTCCTGGGAGAGGTGCATGAAGTGCCGCAGGACGCGCATCTGGTTCATCTCGGGCAGCTTCGGAGATGTCCTTCTTCGAAGGTTCTTGGGTATGCGGGCCACTCCCGTGCCGACCTCGCTGCGGACCTCTGCCTCTGGCTCTCGGACGAGGATCCCCCTCTCGCCTGGAACGCTCATCTCGAAGACGATCTGTTCGTCCCACCGGGCCTCGTGGAACTTCCTCAGGAGCGTGGCCGGGTCTCTTCCCATCTGTCTACACGACCTCCTTGATCGCGCCGACCAGCCTCTGAATGTCAGCCATCGTCTTGGTCTCCGTCACGCAGTAGAGCGAGCTCTGACCCAGCTCGGGGAACTCTCTGGAGATGTCCTTCCCGCCGATGACCCTGTGCTTTAGGAGCCCCCTGTTTATCTTCTTGACCGTCTTCCCGGTCCCGTCGAAGCTCAGCACGAACTCCTTGAAGAAGGGCGACGGGAACTTTAGGCTGACGCCCTCGATCCGCTCGAGCTCCTTCGAGGCATACTGCGACATCTGCATGATCGTCCTTCCTGTCTCCTCCATCCCCTTCGGGCCCATCAGAGAGAGATACACCGCTGCGGTGATGGCCCAGATCCCGGTGCTCGTCCCGGTGAACTCCTTGCCCTTCTCGCGCGACCCGTAGGAGGTCCTGTCGTACAGTACCTCGCCGAATCCGTACTCTCCTCTCTCCGTCGTCTCGGTTATCCCGAACATCAGGTCCTTGAACTCGCTGATGTAGTCCATGTCATCGTGCGTGGCGATGAACCCGCCCTGCCCCCCTCCGGCCACCATCGGTATGCCCAGAGGATGGAAGTCTCCGCAGGCAATCGTGGCGCCGTACTGGGAGGGGGGCGCGACTACGCCCAGGGATATCGGGTCGGTGTACACTATGAACTCGGCGCCCCTGTCGCGGGCAATCTTGCCGATCTCCTCGGCCTCGCTCTCGAGGACTCCCAGGTAGGAGGGGTTCTCGACGATTATGGCAGCGGTCTTGGAGGAGACCTTCTTCTTGACGTCCTCCAGGTCGATCATGCCCGTGGCCGGGTCGAACGCGACCTCCTTGATGGAGATGTCGGGCTTGAGATAGTTCCGCATCACGAGCTTGATCTCCGGGTTCATCTGGCGAGGTACGACGACCTCACTGCGGCCCGTCAGACGGGAGGCCATGCGGACCGACGTAGCGGCGGCCTGCCCTCCGTCGTAGAGGGGGCAGCTCAGTATGTCCATGTCGAGCAGCTCGCCCATCAGGCTGCAGTACTCGAAGAGCGCCTGCCACTTTCCGTGGTCCGCGTATGACTCGCCCACGTACGCGGTCAGGAACTCACCGCGACCGTTGATCTCGTCGCACACCGCCGGGACGAGGTGCTGCGCGCACCCGGCGCCCAGGAAGTTCAGATAGTCGTTGCAGTTGTTGTTCCTTCCGAGCAGCCCCTCGACGTGCCTCCGCAGGGAGTATTCGTCCAGGATGGGTTCGGGGAGCCTCAGCTTCCCCTTGAACCGCAGACGCTCGGGAACCTCTGCATAGAGGTCCATCTCATCTCGAGCGCCGACCTCCTTTAGCATCACCGCCTTGACCTCAGGGACCGAGTTCGGTATGTAGGGAAAAACTGTCTTTTCCTTGCCCATCGTTCCAGAATGTGTGGTCCGCGTTCTCATAACCTTTTCGCGCGTCTGGTCGTCGGCTCTTCGGCTCATGCTTGAGCTGGGCCAGGTCAAAGCTCTCACCCTGGGAAGTGTGGCCGATCAGGTCCGTCCAGTTCGGCCAGGCTTCGTCGGCCACCCGGAGGAATCGGTGAGGGGAACCCCAAGGGCAGGAGACGTCGGGCAATCCTTCGAGCTGATGGATGGAAGTTGATCCTGGCGAAGATCCGAATGTCCAAGCGCCCGCGCCCATATCGGACTGGCAGCGGTACGCCTCGCTAGCCCCCGCAGGATCCTCTCCGTAAGACCAGCCTTCTCCGCAAGTCCAAGACTGAGTTCCGGGAGGCCTTCGGGACAGCTAATCAAGATCTCCAGGTCTAGCGGCAAGAACCGAGGAGTATCATCCGGCTCCCCTTAGCGTGCAGAGTCCCGTCCTCACCGAAAAAAGATGATGTATCCAGAGAAGCCGTCGAGACGTTGGCCCCGATCAAATTTTTTCTCCATGCGCAAGAAACACGTCCTTGAGGTATCCCTAGTTGATGCGTCGATCCCATCCCCAGCGATAGAGAAGGCTCAATATGGGAGGAAAATCCGCCCCGCGGTTGGAGGACGGACCCTTTGCCGAGTTTGACGATCTCGTTCGGAAGCTGGCCCGCTCGGGAGTGAGCGGATGATAGTGATATACACGGACGGGCTCGCGGAACCGCACAACCCGGGCATAGGGACCTACGGCTTCGTGGTCTACCTGGACGGCCAGCTGCTGAAGAGGGAGCACGGGTTCGACGGTGACCCGGTCAGCAACAACCACGCGGAGTACGCGGGACTGATCGCGGCGCTCAGGTCGGTCGAGGGGTTCTCGGACCAGGAGATAGTGGTAAAGTCGGACTCGAAGATGCTCGCGAACCAGATGGCGGGTACGTGGAAGGTCAGCAAGAAGGCGTACAACAGCAGGACCGAGGGGAGCTACGTCGACAAGTACCTCGAGGCCAAGGAGCTGGCAGGACATTTCACCAGGCTCACCTTCGAATGGATCCCAAGGGAGCAGAACTCTGAGGCGGACGAGCTATCGCGAGTAGCTTACCGGGAGCAGCTGACGAAGAGGCACCGTCGATGAGCGGCTCCGCCGAGCTCGTCAGCAGGGGTCTCACCAAGGCCTACGGAAGGCGGAAGCTCGCGCTCTCGGACGTGTCCTTTGCAGTCCCGACGAGAGGGATCTTCACACTGATCGGGAGGAACGGCGCCGGCAAGACGACGCTCACGCGCATCCTTGCAACTCTGCTGGAACCGACCTCGGGCAGCGCGTCGATCGACGGCCTCGACGTGATGGCCGACGCAAGGAAGCTAAGGGAGAGGATAGCGGTGGTGCCCCAAGAGGCAAGGACCGTGGCCTGGATGACGCCGATCCAGACCGTCTCCTCATACCTCCTGTGGAGGGGCCACAGCTACGGAGAGTCAAGGAAGAGGGCCGCCGAGGCGCTCGCGCGGGTCGGCATAGAGAAATACTCGGACCGGCTGAACCGCATGCTCTCCGGGGGGATCAAGAGGAAGGTCCTTGTCTCGATGGTGCTCGCGTCGGAGGCGCGCGTGATCTTCTTGGACGAGCCCTCGACTGGGCTCGACCCGATATCGAGGCGCGAGCTCTGGGACCTCCTGATCGCGATTGGGAAGGAGAGGTTCGTCTTCCTCACGACTCACTACCTCGAGGAGGCCGAGCAGGTCTCGAACAGGATAGGGATACTCGAGGACGGGAAGCTCCTCTCGATGGGGACCCTCGAGGACCTGAGGAAGGAGATGAAGTACGGGTACAGCCTCGTGCTGCCCCAGGCCAACTCCGATCTTCCTGCGTTCGTTGGGGAGAGGTACCTGAGGAGGGACGGACAGACACAGATCCTCACGACCGAGGACGAGGCGCTGGCGATAACAAGGAAGCTCGTAGAGGAGAGGGTACGCTTCTCGCTCAACCCGGTAACGCTCGACGACATCTTCAACTACATCGTCTCCCGGGAAGGGGGAACCAGTGGCACGGAGGAGGGGAGACGGTAGGTGGGGAAGTTCCTCAGCCAGCTGATCGCCTCCATCCTGGTCAACTCGGTCTACGAGATGAAGAACTACCCTGTCGTGCTGATCAACACGGTCCTCTCCCCCCTCTCCTTCCTCGTCCTGATCACGCTCGCGAGCGGCGGGTCGCTCTTCGGGGAGGCGATAGAGGGAGGCCTCATCATGACCATGTTCTCGAGCGGGACCGCGCTGCAGGGCGACCTCTCGCACCTCAAGAACGACTTTCGTCTCCAGGACATGGTCGTCGCTTCGCCGACGCGGGCGGGCGTCTACGTCGCAGGGATGACCATCTCCGAGCTCATCTACTCCTCTCCTGCGCTGCTCATACTGGGCGTCCTCTTCTACTTCTACATCCACGTCTCTCTCCTGCAGCTTGGCCTGATCATCGGCGTGATGGCCCTCATGTTCGTTACCTCTGTCTCCATAGGCTTCCTCCTTGCGACCATATCCTCGGACATCGTCCAGAGCTTCGCGTTCACGAGGCTGCTCTCGACCCTCTTCTCCACTATTCCCCCTGTCTACTATCCGATAACGTTCATCCCTCTCCCGTGGAGGTACCTCGCGTACCTCTCACCGACCACCTACGCCTCCGAGATAGCCCAGAACGCGGCAGGCATGGTCAGGCAGCCGGCCATCAACATCGATCTGGCCTGGATAATCCTTGTCTCGGTCACGGTGGTCTTCCTTGTGATCTCTCTCACAAAGGCAAGGTGGAGGGAGAGATGATCATGATTGGCTTTCCGGTCATAGGAGCCACTCCTCGCGCTCGACGTCGCGCGACCTGAACCCAAGCTTCGATGCTTTGTAGGGTGTCCCGTCGTAGAGCATCGCCTCGGCACCGTCACCCTCTCGGTAGACCGCGTCGACGATCCTCCCGAGCGAGTCCCCCTTCATCACGCCGCTCCCGCTGTCTCCTCCCACCACTATGAGACCATGCTCCGCGAAGACGTAGGGCAGGTTGTCCAGGGTGTTGTACGCGTAGAGACCGGCCCACATGCGGCCGGGTCTGGCGCCGTCGAACTGCGGGAGGTACTCCCTCAGGATCGGGTAGATGTTGCGCTCGTAGTAGGCCGGCTCTGCGGCGTAGCCGTCGAGGTCGTGCTCGGGGAACGTGATGAACGGTCTGTTGACCTCGTCCTCACACCCGACCCAGAGCTCCCTGCTCTCCCGGACCGCCTTGATGAAGAGTCCCGACCGCGGTAGGATCACGAAGGGGAGGACGCCCGAGCGGTTGAAACCATGCGAGGAGAGCAGCCTCTCGAGCTTGGGTCTCCCCTCGACCGAGATTGTGAAGAGCTGCCGCTTCTTGGCCTTGGCGTGACCGTCTATCCCGACCGGGTCGAGGAGCTCGTTGTTCCACGCTCCGGCTGCGACCACCACCGTCTCGGCCGAGAGCGCGGTCCCGTCGCCCATCCGCACCCCGGTGGCCTGCCACTCCTGCCAGACGAAAGGTTCGCCCTCGATCCCAATGCTTTCTTTGGGGGCGATGAGGAGGCCGTCTGCCTGCGCGTTGAACATCACCTTCCCTCCCAGGGCCTCGAACATGTCGCGGTAGTGGCGCGTAAGCCGGTCGGGGGCCAGCCGCCCGCACCTGGGTCCGAACACACCTCCTGCGACCTCACCCAGCGACATCAGCCTCGCCTCGTCCGAGTCCGGGTCGGCCACGAACTCAGGGATCATCGCCTCGAGCTCGCCCCTGTCATAG
>JAPCJS010000023.1 GCA_027886825.1 Nitrososphaerota archaeon | reverse complement strand
GGAGGAGCCGCAGCATCCTCTTCGGCGTCTGCAGGGTGATGGTGGCAACTTCATCCAGCCTCACCTTGTCGGTGGCGCCGCGGAAGATCCTTGAGAACAGTGTCAAGGGATTGAAGGTCAGTTGAGCAGCCTCGAAAGCGATGGGGGGCTCCGTGACAAGACGGAAGGTGAGGAATACAGAGAATGCCTCGCAGGCGGCGCAAAAGAGGATGAACCCGTTGAGGGGTAGAAAGCTGGACCAGAGGATCCCTGCAACTAGACCAACGACCGCACCCACGTTGGAGACGAGGGAGAGCATCGAAAAGGACGAGACCCAGTATTTCTTCTCGGAGGTCTCCATCACGAGGAGACTGGCCGCCGTCGAGTTGGCCACGATGACTATGCCCAGGATGCCGTACCCGACCGTGAGCCACGCCAGGGTAGGGAAGACATACATCGAGCCAAAGACCAAGGCGATCCCGGTAAAGGCGATGACGAAGAAAAGACGCCTTCTGGCCAGCCTGTCCGTGGCTGCCCCCCAGAAAATCTGCGATATCGTCACCGTGATGTTGTAGAGCGTCGTCATTAGGCTGTAGTCTATGACGGTCCCACCCAGCTGTCTCACGAAAAGGGGAAGCAGGGTGCCGAATCCGTTGGTACCGGCGTTGGAAGGCACGACCGACCAGATCCAATTCCGCCGCTTCTTGTTGCGTGGAGACTCCAATCGGATGAGCGTAAAGGCCAAGAGAAGCAGTTCTAATAACTGTGACAATGGCCTAAGTCTGGACGCAGTTACCCCATGTGCGGAGGACCGAGGACTGATGGCAACGGGGCTCGAGATTGTCCCCGGAGAAGCGCGCTTAACAGGTGGGGTCGGCCGCCGAACGCCGTAGGATCATGAGAGGTACGTACCTCGTCGCGGCCCTCGCGCTTGCGTTCATTCTTACGGAATTGGCCCTGGGCGCCCGAGTGTCGAACTGGGACTTCTTTGACGAATCGATCTACATGGAGGCATCAGCCAAGATACTAGAGGGTCAGGGTTGCGGGCTGGACGGGTTCCTCCCCCTAGTGTGCAACTATGAGCATCCACCCTTGGTCAAGGTTCTTGAGGCAATCAGCCTGTACGCCTTCGGCTGGGTCGTCCCGAGAAGCACGATATCAAGTCCGACGTTCTCCGCAGACATTCCGAATCTGTCATCATCGTTTCTCTGGTTCATCTCCTTCAGGTTCTTCCAGATCGTAATGGGCGCTCTCTCGATACCTCTGGCCTATGTGATCGCGATCAAGATCTCCAAGAATGCCAGACTCGCCCTCCTGGCCGCGCTTCTGCTCGCCCTTGAACCGATGTACGCCTTCTTCGCCAGGACCGCCTATCTCGACATCCCGATGATCTTCTTCGCGCTCTGCGCATACGCAGTCTACTTCGGCGCGGTCCGGCTCGGCCCACTCAGCGAGTTTTGGATCGCCGGAATCCTCGTCGGGCTGTCCGTGCTGTCCAAGGAGACCGGCGTGGTGTTCATCGTGCCCCTGCTGCTGTATCACATCGCCTTTCGCGGAACCGCCTTGAGGTCGAAGATCAAGGAGGTGCTCGCCATGATATCGGGATCGGCTGTGGTCTTTGTCGCGGGTTTGCAGCTCTACGACAGCCTCGCGATGTCTCCATTCACGACGTTCATCAGCCACCTGGAGTATATGTTCGCGGTCTCCGACTCGATCGCGTGCAGGGGGATATGCAGTTTCCCGCCCAGCCCGATAGACTGGTTCCTGTTCTTCACTCAAAGCTACTGGTTCGGTGGCCTCAGCAACAACCCGTTCCTGCTTTGGCTCGTCCTGGTCTGGATACCTCTGGGCGTCCTCATGCTATGGAGGTCGCGCAGAAACGAAATCTCGCCTGAGTCCCGGCTCTTCGTCTTCGCCCTCCTACTTTTTGCCTCGACCTTTTTGGAGAATGAACTGATCTATCTCGACAGGGGTGTGTTGGACTGGTACTACCTGACGATGGTACCGTCGCTCGCTTTCGGAGGCGCTTATCTCCTCACGCGCGAGCAGTTCCCAAGATGGGCGAAAATAGTTGTGATTGCCCTGCTCGTGGTTGGCTACTTTTGGGCTTATCTGATCGGACCGAACCTACTGGGCTACGACTAGTCGGCTGAAAGCAGGCTCAAGGTGGACCGGTCGATTCAGTCGAGCTTCCATCCTGGAGGGGCGTTCGGTCGCATTGCACGCACATCCGCGCGAAGGACCATGATCGTGGGAACGCGCCGGACCTTTCCCCAGATATTCTAAATGCGGTGACTGTATGCCCCCAGGGCGGGGGAGATTGATGCCGTTCCGATTGAGCGACAAGACCGCGAAGAAGGTCGTGGCCGCCGATTTCGATGGCACGCTGCTAAAAAACGACCTTGCAGAGCTGGTGCTTGCGAGATTTGCCGGAGAGGGATGGAAGCGCTACGACGAGTTGCTTGCGAAAGAGAAGATCAGCCTCGAGGAGTGCATGCGAAGGCAGTACGCGATGGTCGAGGTAGGCTCGCGCAGGGAGGTAATAGAATACGTGGATAGATACTGCACCTTTCGACCGGGGGTCAAGAAGCTCGTCTCCGAATGCGAAGCAAGAGGAATCGACCTCGTCATAGTCAGCGCAGGTCTGGACTTTTGCATAAGACACGCCTTCCGGAAGAACGGGATCGGGCTGCCAAAACTCGTCTGTCCCAGGTCGTCGTTCGGGAAGGGAAAAGGGTTCGGTGTTACATTCCCAGCTCGTCGTTCTCCCGGCTCAGCGGACTACAAGGAGAGCTTCGTATCCTCCTGTCAGGGCCGCGGCATGTCCGTGACGTTCGTGGGGAACGGCATGGGCGACCTCCACGCGGCAATCAGAGCGGACGAGGTCTTCGCCATCAAGGATTCGACGCTCGATGTCGTGTGCAACGAAAGGGGCATAGCCCACGAGTCGGTCAAGAACCTTGTCCCGGTTTGGAAGTCGCTTCTCGCCTAGGGCCCGAAGGGTTGGATGCTGCAAGAAGGATCCGGTTTGCTGCTAGGCCGTCAGACCACCCGGTCGTCCACCGTGCTCCAAGGACCTGGGGTCTCGCGGTCCGCCCCTAAGGTCCGAGCATCAGCTGGCAGGACCGAGCCCTGTTAGCGGGTCGTTTCGTTCCCTCTCCGCGGAACCGTCCGGTCGAAGATTTATCACCTCAGGCCAGGATATCCGCTGACGTGCGCGTGGGTGTTCTTTCGGATATTCACGGGAACTTCCGAGCCCTCGGCGCTGTCTTGTCGGACATGGAAAGGAGGGGAGGCGTGGATCGGACCGTTTGTCTGGGCGATGTGGCGGCCACCGGTCCTCAGCCGAAGGAAGTGATCGACTTTCTCCGCGGGAGCGGGTGGTCATGCGTCATGGGAAACATGGACGAGCAGCTCGCCAGGAATATCGCGGAGGAGGTCGGAGCGAATGTGGGAGAGCAAGAGAGAATGAAGATCCTGGGTCTGGACGCCTGGACGAGGAGGCAAGTTTCGGCCTCGGATCGGCGTTATCTCGCGGCGTTCCGGCCCACTGTGGAGCTTCGCCCGAAGGGAGGTCCGGACTTCCTTACCTACCACGGTTCGCCTCGGTCGAACGTGGAGGGGATCTTTCCGACGACGTCGGACGTTGAACTCAGGATTCACCTCAAGGGGCGCGAGCCGGGTGTGCTCGCCGGCGGCCATACGCACGCCCAGATGCTCCGCCGTCTCGACGGCTCAGTCATAATCAACCCAGGGAGCGTGGGTTATCCGTTCGACAGGACTGCGTCTGGCAGAATACTCCATCCCGCGCACGCCGAGTACGCCATAGTGAGCGCCGGCGGCGACGTCCTGGAGGTGGAGCTGATTGCCGTACCTTACCCTCTTTCAGAGCTCAGAGAAGATGTGGAGAAGAGCGGGTTGCCCGACCCTCGATGGTGGATGTCGGACTGGTACTGACCGTTCCCACAGGGTGCTCCCCTCGGCGTTTCCCGCCCCACAGGCTCGAAGGAGACGGAACTTGATGCTCGATTCTGTGTCCCTCCGTCGGTCGGCCAGCCGGCGCTGGATCAGCGCTTCCGGACTTTGGGCTTCGCTTCGCGCTCGGCCTGAAGCTTAAGTCGGTTCATCTGCTCTTCCTCGCTCTCGTCCCCCGGTGCCGAATACCACAGCTCCAGAGCGACAAAGTCTTCACTGCCCAGCTCGGGACTGTAATGATTGTCGCCTGGTTCGATGTATAGTATATGTCCGGGCTTCAAGAGAACATTCTTCCCCTTGACGTTCATTATCCTCGTCCCCTCTATTCCAACCATGAAGAGGTCGCGCTTCGGATGGTTGTGATCAGGTTGAGTGTACTTACCTTTGTCCTTGGGTGAGCGGGTCCCCCGGACCACTCGCATCATTACATGTCCGTTAACGTCCTTGTCCAAGAAGGGCCTGTACATGTTCAGGCCGCCGTAAGACTCGTTCCCAACAATCTCATCAAATTTCATTAGTTTTGCCAACTTGAAGCAAGTTCCGCGGCCCTGCGGCTTTTATAAACCTTAGAACGAATCGGACGGAACCGGTCGGTTGGTCAGTCAGTCTGTCTGTGTATCTGTCCTGGTCTTACGCATCACACTTAATAGTTGAAATCCGCTGCCGCCTGTCTAGTTGCAGTATGGTAAAGTTCCAAAAAGTCGAAGAGATGGATTCGGACAGCAACGCTTTTGGTGATCTCGTGCACTACAGGACCTTCTACTCCAGCGACTCCATGGGCAAGCACGGGATACACGATTACGACAAGGATGGCGAGAGATACACAAAGGGATACACGATAGCGAGATTTTCAAGGGCGAAAACCAGCCGAAAGGAGAACAAAGCGAGCACGCAGCCCTATCACAGCCACGTCAGACGCGATCTCTTCCTGATCGGCATAAGCGGAAAGAGATCCATGATCGTCGCGGGGAAGAGATACGACATTGTGCCAGGAACCTACATCTACATAGAACCGGGCGAGCCGCACAAGACGCTCAACGTGGGGAAGCAGGCGTGGGAGAACATAGAGCTCTGGAGAGCACACCCTAAGGACGACGAACTGTTCTTTGAGGATGTCCCTGCCGGATTTGAACCGGGCAGAGAAAAGGGAGCCAAAGCCCGCAAGAAACTGTCGTGAGCTTAGATACAGACCAGGTCTTCAGGCGAGCTGGCTAACAGGGAGTAGATGGAGACGAAGCACGCTGTGGCGCTTGTCGGCTTGGGAAAGATAAGCGATGCCCACCTTCAGGGCTGGAGAGAAGCCAAAGAGGTACAAGTCAAGATCGTGGTGGACACCGACGGGGCGAGGGCGGGTGCCAAGGCACGGGAATATGGCGTGCCGGAGTTCGGAACCGATTTCCAGGCCGTGCTTGAGAGACAGGACATCGACATAGTCGACCTCGCGATCCCGCACTTCCTGCACGCGCCCTACTCGATCGCCGCACTGAAGGCGGGGAAGCACGTGCTGGTGGAGAAGCCAGTCGCGACCAAGCTCTCGGATGCCGAGGAGATGATCAAGACAGCGGAGAGCACGGGAAAGAAGCTCATGGTCGCCGAGCCGATACGGTTCAGCCCCAGCCACAGGCGCGCCGCGAGAATGATCGAGCAGGGTGAGGTGGGTGACCCATTCCTCTTTAACACGCGCGCCCAGTTCTACGTCCCGCCGCAGCGCTTCCAGGGAACCAACACGGGGTGGAGGAGTGAGGCCGGGAAGATAGGAGGGGGCGTCTTGCTCGAGTCCGGAATTCACAATATCGCGACGGCCACCTTTCTGATGGGGGACGTCGAATCCGTGGTCGCCTTCAAAGGAAAGCAGACCAGATCCGAGATCACTGTGGAAGACACGATCTCGGTCCTCTTCAGGTTCGAGAGCGGCGCCACCGGACATGGCAGTTTCAGCTGGGCGGCTAGGTGGTCCGATTATACGGATGACTTCACGGTGTTCGGCACCGAAGGGGTCCTAGGCAACAGACCGCGAACTGGTCGAATATTCCTCGACAAAGGGAAGGGTGAAGTCAGAGAATGGGTCGAGACGCAGGTAGCGGCCGGGAAATCGGAGGAGATCAAGCACTTCCTCGACTGCATCGATAACGACAAGACTCCAGTGACCAGCGCCGCAGAGGAAACCAAGAACCTCAAGGTGGTCTTGGCTGCATATCTGTCCGCCACAGAGAACAGACCCGTAAAGATCGAGGAACTGAAAGCGAACTGAGACACCTCTCGTTCTATCGATGATAAATACCGGCTCGAGTAATGCTGCAACGCTTGCCCATCACGGACATGCCGATTTCTGAGCTGAGATCATATCGACCGGCCCTGACGAGCACCAAGACATTCAAAGTATTCTGGAGGGAGAACAAGGGACTTGCCGAGGAGCAAAGTCTGAACGCTAAATGGAGCGATGCAAAACCATTCACGGAAAGACTGAAGACAGAGAGACTGACATTCGATGGCTTCCTGGACAAGTCGCCGATAGAAGGATTGTTCATTAGAGATGCGAAAGCGGACTCTAGGACGCCTGTTCTAGTACACTTCCACGGCTATGGCGGAAACAAGGGACGCGTAACCGACTTTCTGGGATGGGTCCTCCTCGGGTTTTCCGTCCTCGCGGTTGACGTGAGAGGTCAGTCCGGTGCATCCGCGGACCTGGCTTCCTACAAGCCGGGCTTCGTCAAGGGGCACATGACCAAAGGTATCGAGGATGAGTCCACGTACTATTACAGATACGTCTACATGGATTGCTATCGCGCGGTCAATTGCCTTCTGGATAGGGAGGATATCGATCCGTCCAAAGTAGGTGTGATGGGCTCAAGCCAGGGAGGGGGATTGTCGATTACCACCGCGGCCCTGAACTCTAAGGTGGCGTTCCTGATATCAGGCGTCCCTTATCTTTGCAACTTTCAAAGGGCCGTGAACGTTGCGACCGTCGGGCCGTACCTTGAGATTCTTGATTATCTTAGAGAACATCCGTACGAGGAGGAGGACGTCTTCCGCACGCTCAGCTACTTTGACGCCATGAACCTGGCTCCCCTCGTGAAGGTTCCTGCGTTGGTTTCAGTCGGCCTCATCGACACTATCTGCCCGCCCTCAACGGTCTTCGCGGCGTACCACCGCATCAGCTCCACCAAGAAGGAACTAGCGGTATACCCCGGAGTGGCCCACGAAGATACAGGCTTTCACATCGAAAGAAGGATGGAATGGGCCGTCAGGCAATCCGGATATCGGTAGAGCAACAAACGACCGCGACACCATGCTCTGAAAGCACACCAAAACTCGGTAGTCGGTCTGGGATCCTTCAGAAGGAGCTCAGAATCTCTCTTGCGAACGTCAAGACATCCCTTGCCACCGAAGCAACATCATCGGCACCAGACTGCAGGAGAAAATATTCGGCTCCGGCTCGCTCGTATTCCTCCAGCTGTTGCACGACGTGCTGCCTGGTCCCACTCAGTCCAGCTTGAGCTTTGGTCCCGTCAGCCATGATACTGACCATGGACCTCGTTGAGATCGTTACCTTCCGGCCTGTCTTTTCTATCACCTCTCTCCCCTCTTTGACACGCGCGGGAGCGACTGCGATAGGATGCCAGCCGTCACCCATTCGGGCAGCCCGTCCAAGTGCGGCGTCGGAGTTCCCACCTACCCATATTGGTATCTGCCTCTTCGGCTTTGGGAATGAGACAGCGTCATCTACGCTGAAGAACGTCCCCGAGAAGTTCACAACGGGTTCGCTCCACATAGCGCGCATGAGTTGTATGCTCTCGTCCAGAATCCTCCCTCTGTGCGCGAAATCAGCCCCGAGAATCCGGAACTCCCCCTCTATCCAGCCTGCGCCTACCCCTAGAATCAGCCTGCCTCCGGAGAGTATGTCCAAGGCCGCTGCCTGCTTTGCGACGAGCAGGGGATTGCGCTGGGGTACGACCAAGACAGACGTTCCGACCTTTAGCTTCTCGGTCTTCGCCGCGATGTAGGACAGCGTGACCAGTTGTTCGATGACGTCGCCATAGGTCTCCGAATTTGCCTGCGGCACGGCGATATGGTCCGCTGTCCAGACCGAATCGAACCCATTCTTTTCTGCGGTGATGGCCAACCCGGGAAGCTCAGTCGGCTCTATGCGATGGCGGAGCATCGGAAGGACGAAACCGAAACGCATACTTCCAAGGAACGGAAGAGTCGATATTTATCTTTCAGCCGGCGGGGGGCAGCGCCGAGGTACACGTCCCCGTTCAGGATCGTCCATCGTTCGTCACCGAACCGCTCTCCATCTCCAGGATGGAGGTCTGGAGTAGGTGAAGAGCAGCCTGTCTCCGGGCTGAAGTGTTATCGATTGTCCGACGATGAAACCGGAGTCGAACGACTGAGAACGGGAATCAAGCGAAGGCTGGACCTTCTCCGGATGCTGCGGACCCCTGACCGTGTCCGCTATGGTGGTGTTTCTCGGAAAAGCCTGAGAAGCCGCGCCGGGTTCCGTGATAGACCATTGCGAGACCGCACCAGGTGACACTATCATTGCTTGTATGGTGTAGGGGGTCGTGTTGACGACGCCCCTCCCGGAGTCGGGAACCGGCGGGGTCGGCACGTCGAATCCAACATCCCAGGACGTGATGATCCGGTTGTTGGGGACCCTGGCCTTGTTGGTATAGCCGTTAGGCAGGTTGAAGGCCCGCACGACATTGTCCCGCGAACCTTCCTCGAACACTATGTCCTTCCCTGGCTCCCTTTTCCCATAGAAGACCAGGGATAGCTCGTTCTTCTGGCCGAAGATGTCTGCACCTATAGAGCCACGGGGCGGGACGAAGTTCTCCGGGAGCTTGTACGTTTTCGTCTCTGAGTCGAAATATGCTCCGCGGGGAGCATGGAGCGACATATCGATGCGATTGTGGACGATCTGGTCCGACCCCTCCTCCCCAAGCTTGATGCCGATCGCGTCGCCGACGGCATGGTACTGGTTTCCCATCGCCACGTGAATCCAGTTGTTAGCGATCCAGCGGCCCTCGCCCGCGTGGTCTGTCAGCTGAAGTGCGATCCCGTAGGAGTTTATCTCCGTCGAGAAGAATCTCGAGTGCATGACCGGTCCCTTGGACGAGTCCAACACAAGGCCGGCGCCATCCGGATGCATGCAGACGGGTGCCACAAACTCAAAGTCGCTGGTCACGATCGCGCGAAAGTTGTCGGGGCCCGCGTTCTCGGGCCTCACCGAGACGACGGGATCCTTCGACTCCGAGACTATGAGCCCAAACTTGTACTTGCAGCTCATCTGGCTGTCGATGTGGACGGCGGGGCCGGTCTTCCTCTCGTAGTTCATTACGTAGTTTCCGCTGTCCATTCTGAAATCCTGGCTCCACGGGATCCTCAGGGTCTCCTTGAGGTGGTAGACGTTCTCTGCGACAAGCCGCTTTGCGTCGAGCCCTCCTCTCCCTCCCCAGATGTAGACGTCGCGAAAGTTCGCGTGAGCATAGTCCAGACCCTCCTGTATGCCGCCGGTCATGGTACCCTTGGTATTGGGCCCGAAATCTCCACCGTCATCCGGGCCGTTGAGAGTAATGTTAACCCAGCCCTTCAGGCTCCGACCCGTCTTGGGTTTCTTCGGCTTGGCGGCTGCCATGGAGGGCAGATTCTCATGGGTCTTCGGCATCCAGGAGTTCCGGGTCTGTATGCCCATAATAAACTATGAGGACAGGGTGCGCAGATCACTCTTTTGACGGGTCTCGACCGCGGTCTCGGTAGTCGAAGACCGACTACTTCTCGTCCGGGGCAGATCCCCATTCTGGAACAATGCCGAAGGGCGGGGCGGTTGTGATGAGAACCTTCATGAAATCGTCCCCCGTGTTCTCGAGCCCGTGTTCGGCGTTTGCTGGTAGATGGAAGAATGTGCCCGGGGCGACGGGGACAGGCTCGCTCATGCCAAAGAAACCCTTTCCCTGCCCCTGTAAGATAATGTAGACTTCCTCATTTTCGTGGTGATGGGGAGCTATCGAGCCTCCGGGAGCCAGATACAGCAGAGTGACACTTAGGTTCTTTGAGGGCGCCTTCGGATTCTGCGAGTGCACGACCCTTATGACGAATCCTCTCTTGATCCCATCGAACATGACGGGAATGCCATCCTTCTCGGTGACTATGTTTGCAGGAACTGACATCGGAGCGAGCGAGGGTCAAATGTATTTATTCGTTCTACAGATTCTCGCATCGAGCATGTCGGGCCCGAACAAGCTGAAGCAGTTACTGGCTAGAGGCGAAATCGCTTTCGGAGGAGTGTCGCACCTACCTTCGACAGCGATCGTTGAACTCATGGCTTCGGCCGGATACGACTTTGACATCATCGATACAGAGCACGGGACGTATGACGTAGATAGCGCGGGCGAGCTGATCAGGGCGGCCCACGGCGCGGGGATTACTCCGATCGTAAGGGTGCTCCAAAACGACCCTGGACTGATCATGAAGGCTCTCGACCTCGGGGCGCACGGAGTGATAGTCCCTCACATTGTCTCGAAGGAAGGAGCGCAGAGGGCCGTTGACGCGGCAAGGTACGCCCCGGAGGGCCACCGCGGATCATGTCCGTATATCGCCGCAGCGGAGTTCTCATTGTTTGACTGGGGAGAGTACCAGGATTGGGCGAACCGGGAGACGATGCTCTTCGTCCTCATCGAGGACAAGGAAGGCGTTCAGAATATCGATGAGATCCTTTCGGTGAAGGGAATCGACGCCGTCTTTCTTGGTCCATTCGACATGTCGGTTGGAATGGGGCTCAGAGGCAACACCATGCACCCCGAAGTCCAAGCGAGCCTGGCCAAGGTCCTCACCGCCTGCAGGACGAGGAACCTCCCTGTGATGCACGCATTACTTTACCCGACAGACATAGACAAGTGGATCGAGAGCGGGGTCAGGATGTTCGCGCATGGGTCTGATACTGCCGTCTTAGCGCAGGGCAGCGCCACTTTTCTCAGGTCAGTCCAAGGCTTCAGGATAAATCGCGCAAGCACAAAGCCGGGAACAATCACCGATGCAGAGTCATACAGAAGCTAAACGAAACCTACAGTCGGCCGCGGCTTGTAGGTCTCCTCCAGGAGCTTCAAATCACCGGAGCTCAGTTTGATTGACTGCGCCTCAATGAGCTCGTCCAGTTGACGCATCGAGGTCACGCCGATTATCGGAGAAACCACACCCGGTTTGTGCAAGAGCCACGCCAGGGCCACCTGGGCCGGTGACGCCCCCTTCTCCTTTGCGACACCCACGAGGGTGTCCACCACTGCATAATCCTGTTCTGTGAAGTAGAAGAGCTTCAATCTGGAGTCTCCTTCAAACCGCTTTCCTCCCTGTTTATGGCCCCGTTTGTATTTACCCGTGAGAAAACCTCGTGCGAGAGGGCTCCAAGGGATCATGCCTATCCCGCGTGCGAGGCACAGAGGTATCATCTCACGTTCCTCCTCCCGGTAGGTCAGGTTGTACTGGTTCTGCATGCTCACAAACGGTTCGAGGCCCAGTGTCTCGCTCAAATCGAGCGCCTCTGCGAACTGCCAGGCCCACATGCTCGAAGCTCCTATGTAGCTGACGCGCCCGTCTGTCACAAGGCCGTCGAGAGTCGTGAGCGTCTCTTTGATGGAGGTGTCGTAATCCCAGCGATGAATCTGGTAAAGATCGATGTAGCTGGTCCGCAGGCGTTCCAGCGACTTTCTGATGCTATGTCTTACGTGCTTGCGCGAAAGACCTTTGTCGTTCGGGCCTGGTCCCATAGGACTACAGACCTTGGTCGCCACGACGAGGTCGTCCCGCCTCCCATCAATCGCCTTGCCCAGTATTTCCTCTGACCTACCCGCTGAATAGACGTCCGCGGTGTCGAAGAAATTGATACCGGCATCTATCGATCTATCGATGATGCGCTTCGAGTCCTCGTACCCGAGACTCCAGGTCAGACCACCCGGCTCTGGTCCGCCGAAGCTCATACACCCGAGGCACAGTCGGGAGACCTTCATGCCAGAGCTGCCCAGAGGCAGGTAATCCATCCTAGACCTCCGAAGAGAATCGATTTATGAGAGTTTCCACATTTCGAAAAAAGGCAGATCCTGCGCCATACTCGGCGAGGCATGGGAACTGAACATCATGCGCGGGTCTATTGCGTCTCCTCCGAAAAACTGCTATCTATTTTTTGCTAGAGCCAGCACCTTCCCATACACTCCAGTGAGTGTCGGAGATGGGGTATGACCTCATTTCTGCATATCTCCGCGACCTTCGGCTCTAACACGATCCACGTAACCAAGACTCTTACCTCTGCCTCTTCGAGCCTCTTCCACCCGGTGATGTGCACGTCGCTTATCTTGCCCAGGCCGATGACGGCTACTCCATATTTCATGACTCAATAGCTCCTCGAGTATAGCGGACACAGGCGCCTCTGGTCTCATGGTACGCGGCGCTGAACTCCCGGCCTCTTTCTCGGTCGGATGCGGTAACTCGAGTCAACACCCCGAACCCTTCATCATTTACCAAATAACTTGATTAAAGGCCTACACTGAGGTCCGTCATCCTGGTGCAAGGAACCAAAAGGAACGAGGAGCGTGACTAATGTGACGCACGCTCGTCGCGATGCCAAAGCACGGAGTGGAAATGAAGCTGGCCTCTTTTTCCTGGTGGGAGGGAAGGACGGTCTCTCGCGAGAACGAACGACTGTCTACTGTGCTCAGAATCAAAGCGAATCTGCGCGTGGCACTCGACTAGACGGCGGACTAGTCGGTGCCAGACCAGATTGGTCACAGAGGCAGTTTTATGACTTGTCTCTCCGAAATTGACCGGTATGCAGCCTCCACGATTTCGAGGTCCTTTCTCCCGAGTCCCGCTGAGATGCGGTCGTCCAGGCTGCCTAGCCTTATCGAGGACACGAACGCTCGGCACTCCTCGTCGTACGTATCGACCTCGGGAACAACGACATTCTCTGACTCGTCAGACACGCGCGAGTCCGCCAGAATCGTTAGACCTCCCTCACGTTTGTGAATTATCGAACCCATACTTCCGTATACCTCGAATATGTTAGATGAGCGAGGAGTAGCCCAGCTAGCAGGGATTGAACCCAGCGCACCGTCCTCAAATTCGGCCGATAACAAGCACGTATCCTCACTCTCGATTCCCAGAGAGATGTTGCACCCGATGGCGTAGACGCTAGCGATCTCCGATGTTCCCAGCATTCGAAGAGTCCGGACTGCGTGCACGCCCGCGCAGATGAGAACCCCACCCCCTGCTATGTCGCGTCTAGACCACCACGAAGTGGGCCAAGCGCGGATGGGCCACATCTGGTCCAGCACACTGACGAGGAAGACCCTTCCGATGCGTCCAGACCGGATGAGCTCAGCAGCCTTGTTAATGAACGGGGAGAACTGAAAATTTTCAGCCGTAGCCAGCATCGTGCCCCTATCCTTTGCTTCGCGTATCATGCTGTCCGCCTCGCTCAAGGTTGTGGCCAGTGGCTTCTCGATCATGCAGTGCTTCATGCGCCGTGCTGCCTGGATGGCGGTCGGGGCATGCATGCTGTTGGGAAGGTTAACATCGACGGCGTCGACCTCACCGGCTGAGAGTGCTGAATCGATCGAGGTGAAGGCGCCCGCTACCGCCAGCTCGGAACGAGCACGCGCGATGCGGGCTTCGTCGGTATCGCAAATGTACAGCTCAACTCCGTCCATCTTACTGTACGCACGGGCATGCTCCATCCCCACTCCGAGACCAATGACACACATTCCCACTCTGTCTTTCTCCATGACGATAAGACAGACCGGCTGGTTTCTTGGCCCTATTATCCTTGACAGCGGAACGGGATCATCCTGGACCGAAACGGGCATTCAGCCGTCTCGGATCGCAATGACGACCGCCCAGGGACACCTCGCATTGCAACGTGCCAGTTTTGGGCTTGTACAAAACTTCCTAGTCGGCGCGGAGATGCGGAATCACTTTCGTTCCGTACACCTCAGTCATTTTGCCCTGATCAGGGCTAGTACTGTGAACTATTAGGTTGGTGTATCCTGCAGAGACTAGCTCCTTTAGCTTCTTCAGATGCTCTTCCGGGTCGTTAGATACTACGAAGTAGGCCTTGATCGCATCGTCACTGATGAGCCTAGCCATGCTCTCTACGTCGACCGGGTCACCCATGAGCGTCTTTATCGGCCATGGAATCAATGTTGTGGCCCAGAAACGGCACGCTTTCAGCGCGCGATCGTAGTCCTCGTCGTAGGATACTTTGATCAGCGTCGATTTGTCGATAAGGGCCGGGTCGCGCCCCGCCTTCTTGGCGCCCGCCTTTACGGCGCCCATCATCATCGAAAGATATGGTCCCGGCTCCACGCCCAGCTTAGAGACCGTCATGAGCCCCTCAGCGTATTTCCCAACAAGTTCGGCAGACTTGACGCCGGAGGCTGCCACGTAGATCGGAATCTTCCCTGTGGGTTTAGTGTACAGCCTCGCCTTCTTCATAGGATAATACTTGCCGCTCGATGAGAGGGTCTTGCCGTCCCACAGGCCGCGGATTATCTTCAGGGACTCCTCCATCCGTGCGTGTCTCTCCCTGAAATCAGGGAACTCATACCCGAGCGGAATCTCGTTTATCGCCTCGCCCGTGCCAAGGCCGAGGACTATCCTACCAGGATAGAGCTGGCTGAGCGTGGAGAAGCCCTGGGCGATCAGGCCGGGATGATACCTGCCGAGGGGCGAGCTGACGGCGGTACCGAAGGAGATATCCTGTACCTGCGCCGCGGCGGAGGCTATCCACGTCCATGCAAAACCTGCAGACGCCCCGGAGTGGACCCAGGGATGAAAATGGTCGGTCGCCCAGATGGCATCAAAGCCTGCGCGTTTGGCGTGTTTGGCGTGCTCGAGGGCGATCGGTGGCTGGTACTGCTCCAGGGCCGCGAGGTATCCAATCTTGGTCAATTCGCGTTCACGGAGCCAGAAACCATGATATAGACATCGCGGGCCTCGCGCAATCTCGGCTCCCGGCGGCCGCAACCTTCAGTGGCGCACACAGATTTATAGACCGCACCAGGTCGGTTCGAGACATGCCAGTGATGGTACTTGAGTTGGACGATGTTCCGGCCGAGATCGTACGAGGAGCTTCGGTCAAAGTTGCGATAACTCCTGCGGATGAAGGCGTCAAGCAGACCGTGCTCACGGTCGGCGTCTTCGAGCCGGGTCAGGCGCTCGTGCCTCATTCGCACGACAAGTCGGAAGAGATCTATCTTTGCCTTGAAGGCGAGGGGACGTTCTACCACGGAAAGGAGATGACAGCGGTCCCGCTAAAGCCCGGAACGATCATATTCGTCCCGCCCAACACGCTGCATTCGACCAAGAACACGAGCGAGAAGCAGTTCAAGATCGCTTTCTTCATGAGTCCGGGGACGGACTCTGGTTCCTACCTCTCCGCGATGAAGAAGAAAGGCGTCAACGTAACCGACAGGTGGTTGCAGCCGGACGCGGCCAAGAACATCAGGTAGGCCTTGGGGCTGCTACTCAGGTGGCCATGGCGGGTCACGCTGGCTCTTCGCCGAAGTTGTAGGCCCTCAACACACCGGTGAACCCCCCGTCGATGGGCAGTGCGACGGCCGTGATGTAGTCGGCCATCGGCGACGCGAGGAAGAGGACACCGTTAGCCAGCTCCTCGGGTGTTCCGAGCCTTCCCAGAGGATAGCGCCTCTTCACAAAGTCCAGCACGGCTTGGCCGAACCTCTCTCGGGGGCCGAAGCTGCCTGGGACGATCGCGTTTGCGGTTATGCCATAGGGACCGAGCTCCGCCGCGATGCACTTGGTGAAGACTACCAGAGCAGCCTTGGAAGAAGAATAGGCGGCCATCTTGGGCGCGCCGACGGAAGCCCCCGCCGAGATGTTTATGATCCGGCCGCTCCTCTTCTGCTTCATGGTCCTTATGACCGACTGGCTGCAATAGACGGCCCCGTTTAGATTGACATCGATGGATTTCTTCCAATTCGCCGGTGAGACGTCTTCGATGAGGTCGCTGCCGTGAGGGTAGTAAGGTGTGTAGACGAGGATGTCTATTGTCCCGAACCGCTTCAGGGTGGCGTCTGCGAGCTGCTTCGATTGCTCGGGGTCTGTCACGTCTATCTGGAAGCTCGCAGCGTCTCCCCCCGCCGCCTTCACCTCGTCCTCCACCCTCTTGGCGTCGGCCGCCTTCACGTCGGCGACCATGACCTTCGCGCCCTCACGGGCGAAGAGCAAGCTGGAGGCGCGACCGAGCTGACCCGCGCCGCCCACAATTATTGCGACCTTCCCATCGAGCAACGGCATAGCGACCTGCGGCGACCTCAGATTCGATTTAAGGCTTGCCGAGATCACGCGAGGGCGGTGTGTGCCGGATCCACCGGTCGGTGCCCCTTCCTGCCAAGTCCGGACAGCAGGACTACGCCCGGCAGTGCTCCGGTGTGTTTCTCCTGGTCGACGACCAGGACGCCATTTACCAGCACGTACTCGATTCCGACGGGGTAGTGGGCTGGGTCAGCGAAGGTGCCCGTCTCGCTCACCCTGACTGGATCTAGAATGACAAGGTCCGCCCAGGCGCCTTCCCTTATGACTCCTCTGTCCTTGAGGCCGAATACCTGTGCCGGGAATGAGGTGGTCTTCCTAACGAACTCTTCGAGCGTGAGCAGCTTCTGCTCGCGGACGTAGGTCCTGAGCAGCTTTGGATACAGGTTGTAGGCCTTGAAATCCTTCAGCTTTGCGAGCGGGCCGTACGGAGCAGCGGTGCAGGTGTCCGTCTCGATGAGCGAGTAGGGGTGCGTGATCATGAGCTTGGCGTCCTCCGCCGACCTGAAGAAAGTGACGAACTCGACCGTCCCTCTCTCCTCGGCAAGCAGGTCGAGAGCAAAGTCCCACGGGTCCTTCCCCTTCTCAGTCGAGATATCGGCTATGGTCCTCCCGACGAACTCCTTGTTCTTGTTCGCCGAGGTGACGGTGATAAGGTCCCACCGGCCACTCCGTACCACGGTCGCCAGCGGACCTGTGAACTCCTTCTTTATCCTCTCCCGCGAGCCCGGATCGCTCAGGCGGTCGAGCATCGCGTCAGTCCCTCCCTCGAACGCCCAAGCAGGGAGGAGGGTCAGAAGGGATACGGGTGAGCCCGTCTCGTAGTAGTCGTCGAAGACGACATCCATTCCTCTGGCTCGGGCATCCTCGACCATCTTGATCAGTCCCGGACCCTTTCCCCAACCGCCCATCTTCGGGACCATGTGCGAGATTATCAGCCTCGAGCCCGACTCATCAGCGATCTCGATCGATTCTCGGGTCGCATCCTCCAGCTTGTCAGAGCCGTTCCTCTGGTGGGAACAATAGAGGCCTCCATAGTCTCCCACGACCTTAGAGAGCTCCAATATCTCTTCCTTCTTCGCCGCGTTTCCGGGAGCGAAGTCAAGCCCTACCGTCAGGCCGAATGCGCCCTCCTTCATCGACTGCTCGACCAAGCCCTTCATCTTCTCAAGTTCGTCCTTCGTGGGCTCGCGGTTGGTAACACCGATCACGGACGTCCGGACCGTGGAGGCGCCGACGAACGTACCTACATTGAGGGATATGCCACCCTTCTTCAGCTCCTTCAGGTAGCCGCCCAGCGATTCCCAGTTCCACGAGACCTGGGGGACCGAGACCGCATAGTGGGCCACGACGCCGGAGAGCGCGGCCTTCCAGTCGGACAGTTTTTCCTTCGATACCGGCCCTCCGGATATTCCACACAAGCCTATGATCGAGGTCGTGAATCCCTGCCTGACCATGCTGTCCGCCTGTGGGTTCAGCATGAGAGTGAGGTCTGCATGGGAGTGCGTGTCGATGAAGCCGGGTGCGACGTACAGTCCGTCTGCCTTGATCACGCGGGCGCCTGCAGTGCTTATCCCCCGCCGAACCTCGGCGATCTTTCCGCCGGAGATTCTGAGGTCTGCCTCGAAGGAGGGCGCCCCTGTGCCATCGACTATGCGCCCACCGGTAATCACGATATCGGGGTTATCGGACATGATTGCCACGCCGCCAGCTCGAGTCATAAATAACCATATCCGGTTCGCTCCTCCACGAGAGGACACCCGGCTCGGAGACGGTTACCTGTTGTCGCCTAGCCGACTACTTGCTTGACGACCCTGAGCGTGTTCAGTCCGACGATCTTCTGTATGTCCTGGTCCGAGTAACCTCTCTTCACCAGGGCGCGCGTGATGTTCGGCCATTCGGAGGGATTCTCGAAACCCTCCAGGTGCGAAGCGTTGAACTTGAGATACTTTCCGATGCCGGCACCCGGGCTCTCGCGTATCGCGTACTCGTGTAGCGAGTTCTTGTCTCCGAAGAAGTTGTCGGTACCCATGCAGACGTAGTCTACCCCGACCAGCTTCGCGATGTAGTCGAGGTGGTTCATGACGTCGTCGATGGTCTGCTTCGTGGTGTTCGCGATCGCGTTGGGACCCGTGTGGATCCCGATGAGTCCGCCCTTGGCGGCTATCGCCCTGATCTCTTCGTCCGGAGCCATCCTCTTGGAAGTGGGGTAGACTCCCAAGGCGCCTCCGTGGCTGTGTATAATCGGGTCCTTTGACGCCTCGGCCGCCTCGATGCCGCTCTTGGCGCTTGCGTGCGAGGAGTCGATTATCATGCCGACCTGATTCATCCTCTCTACGACCTCGAGACCAAAGTCGCTGAGCCCGGCGTCGACCTTGTCCGTGCGCCCGGACGCGATCTGGTTCCTTCGGTTGTAGGCCAGCGTCATGCCCCTCACGCCCATGCCGTAGAGGAAGTCGATCTTGTCGAGGTCATACCCGATCTGCCCCGTGTTCTCTATGAACGGGTACAGGGCGGTCTTCCCTGTCTGCTTCGCAGTGGATGCGTCTTCTGCGCGGAGGCCCCTGATGACCTTGTCATACGTGTGGTCGATGTCGCAGAGCCGAAGACCGATCTCCCTGATAACCCCGTCAAAGTCCCATTTCGTGTGAAACTGCGAGATGGAGGAGAACCCGTCGAACATGGCGGTTATCCCTCCCTTCTTCATCCCCTCCAGCCCCATGGGAGGCCTGTAGGAGCTGAACCACGCCGGGAAGTCATCCTGGCTAGCAGGAAGGATGATGGAATGCATGTGAAGGTCGAAGATTATCGATTTCTCGTGTAGGCCCATCGCCCTGTCCTCTTCGTTCTTGCTTAGTTGTACGATGGATTCTGGATATCTTCCCCATTGCTTGTCAAGGACTACGCCCATATCGATGGTGCGGCCGCCGGGGCCGATTTATAGTTTGTTTGTTTGAATTGCAGGGTTCGGGCCGTCTTCGCCTGATCCAGCTCGGTGACGAAATCGCGGAAGACGGTCGAGCAGAGTCTTGAATCCGCCATCCTGACCCGGCTCAACTGCCATGCTGGGGGACCGGATTACGGTCCGGCCACAGACAGGCTCATCCTTGCGGCGGAGGCAGCTCGACGGAGAACCTTGCCGCCACATCCTCGAACTCCTTCCAGGTCGTTGCCTCGACCGGTATCCCCTCCTTCGCGCGTCGCACCCTCGAGATTTCTTCCGGCTCTCCAGGGAGCAGAACCCTGTCGAAACCTCTGGCTGGTGCGCTGTTCCTTATCTGGGCGACGAGTTCGGCGACGTCCCGATAGTAGTCAGCCTCTTCCCTGAACGCTCCCACGTGGATCGCCTCGACCAGGAAACCCGCCTGCGTGTAGGCCACCTCCCGGGTCATCTTGCGCTGGACGTTTCCCGCCAGTATCCTGGACAGGATCTCGACCGATACGGCGAGCCCGTAGCCCTTGTGCCCCGCCATGGGCATCATCGAACCCTGCAGTCCGAGTTTCGGGTCGGTCGTGGGAGAACCGTCGGGGTCTACCGCCCATCCCTCGGGTATCGCCCTTCCCGCCTTGGCCGCCTGGATGATCTTGAAACCGGCCACGGCAGTGGTAGCGATGTCGATAACGATCGGATCGCCGTCTCCGACCGGAAAGGCGAAGCAAAGCGGGTTGGTCCCGAACAGCTTCTCTCGTCCTCCCCAGGGAGCCGCCCTCGGAAAACCGGAGGTGTAGGCCTTTCCCACGAACCCCTGTCTTGCGAGGATGCCTCCGTAGTATCCGAGGACGCCTACGTGGTTCAGGTCCTTGGCCCCGACCGCCGCTGTACCCGATTTCTTTGCCTTCTCGGCGGCGACGCGGGTGGCGAGCAGCGCGGCCACCTGGCCGAATCCCCTCTTGCCGTCGACCACGGCGGTCGTCTCTGTCTCCTTGGCAACCTCGGGCTTCGCTGCAGGGTCGATCGCACCCTCCGTGATGCCCTGCACGTACACCGGTACCCTGACGACCCCGTGGCTGTCCACGCCCCTGAGGCTGGCCTCCACCAGGTGTTCCCCCACGATCCGCGCGTTCTCCTGGTCGGCTCCGGCCGCCTCGAACACGCTGGTCGCGAATACAAGGAGGTCAGAATGAGAGATCAGTTTGCCTGTGTTCCCTTCTTTCATCGGTTTCAAGCGGCCGGCATCGGCTGATATTTGTGTCGTTGGACGCTGCCACCATACGGTGAACGGGTCTCTGCTCGTTGCGAAGAGTAAATATCCCCATCCCCTCCTCAGACGGCTCAAGATGCCCAGATTCACCTTCCCAAAGCAGGTCGGCAGGGTGCCTGAACACACCGTCCCCCTGAGCAAGAGCGAAGAAGATAGAGCGATGGAGCTCCATGACAAGTCCATCGTCTTCGACCTACGGATAACAGGAGGCAACATGGTACCGGACAGCGTCGACCAGCTCCAGGAATGGAGATACTGGGGCATGTTTGTCCCTGAGACTCATCAGTTCGGCTACGAGGGACTGAAGGCGGGCGGGATCACATCATTCTCGCAGGACGTGGGGCAGTTTCTCTGTCTCAACAGCAAGGTCGGATGGAGGTTCGAGGATCTGGTCATCGACCTGGGCCTGTACCTCTACGAGATCGGAAGACATCCCGAGCAGGCGATCCATGGTCTGAGGGCCGAGGACATCAGGAGGGCGAAGCGCGAGGGCAAGTTCGCAGTGTTCTTCACCATAGAGAACTCCGAGCACATACATCGCGACCTCGACAGGATAAACGTCCTGCATGGGCTCGGGGTAAGGTCCCTCATGCTGTCATACAACAGCATGAGCTTTGTGGCCAATGGTCTGGTCGAGAGCACGGCGAAGACGGTCGGGCTGACCGATTTCGGGCACGATTACATCGCAAGGATGAACGACGTCGGGATGATCGTAGATGCAACGCACTCCGGGGCCCAGGCCACGATCGAGGCGGCGGGGGTATCGAGATCACCCATACTCCTCAGCCACACCGGAGCGAGACGACTGCACGACACCGCGAGGCTCGCGACAGACGAGGTGATGCACGCAGTGGCGGAGGGCGGGGGGGTGGTGGGCGTCCACGCCGGGCCGAATATCTTGAGCGACGATAAGAGACAGGGTGTCGGTACGGTGGTGGATCACATCGAATATATCGCGAGGCTCATCGGTGTGGACCATACTGGTCTGGGGACGGACAACCAGTTCGGGAGCAAGCAGACGCAGAACGCCTTCGTCAGGTCGGAGAACAACACCACCGCGAGCTATATCGGAAGCGCGGTCGAGTACATGGCGGGGATCGCCGATCCCTCTCAGGAGAGGAACATAACGAGAGAGCTCGTGAGGAGGGGCTACTCTGACGGCGAGATAGAGAAGATGATCGGGCTGAACGCGCTCCGCGTATACGAGAGAGCAATAGGCTAGGGGCCGGGACCGGTCGCGTCGGTCGGTTTCGATCGCGCGAAGGCTCTGCAAATCCATAAAATGCATGGAGAGCAGACCGGATGCCGGTATGCGAAGACTCAACGTGGAGATAGGAGACGCAAAGTTTTCCGCTGTTGCACAGGCCGAGAAGGCCCCCAGGACATGGGAGATGCTGACGAAGCTTCTTCCAATCGAGGCTGAGATAATGCACTCTAG
>JAPCJS010000105.1 GCA_027886825.1 Nitrososphaerota archaeon | reverse complement strand
GCTCCTATGATCTCCCCGTCTTTCTCCGCTACAAAAGAACCGAACGAGTCCTTCTCCTGCCTCATCTGGGCGACTGAGTTCTTGACCTTGTGTGGTGCATTTTCGAAGGTCGCAAGACCCTTGATCAGCTCCATTAGGACCGGAAAGTCCCTTTCCTCCCCCTCCCTGATGACTACCTCCAACATATCCCGAAAACACCAAGTTACTGTTTTATCAAGAAACCGCTTCACGGAATCTTCTACGCTGGCCTTCCTCGGGTGACCGTCTGCCGACTGGTCTTGCCCCTCGGCTCCGTGAGGCTGCTCCCTGCACGAGAAAACGGCAAGGAGATTCACATCGCTTCTTTCGCCCATGCATTGCCTGGGATCCTGGCGCGGCGTAGTCCAGAGCGAGCAATCGCTCTTTTCCTTTTAATCCTCCCGGTTAGAGCTCGCCTGGCCTTGAACCTCGAACAACTGACCAGCTACGAGCAGGAAGAGAGCTCACGGTTCGATCAGTACCTAAAGCGGATAGAGCGAGGAGAGACAGGCGGATACCCGGAACCGGAGCGGTTCAGGCGGCTGACCGAACCGGTGGGCAAGCGCGCCACCGACGCGAGCCTCTGGCCCCAGATTCCTCTCTTCGGCTCTCTCACGGTCCCCCTGTTCCCCGTCAACCAAGCCGACTTCTCGAAGACGCACCGCTTCGACGTCGCAGACCTGCCGCGATTGGTCGAGCTGTGCAAGGAGTCGGGCCACGTGCAGTTCATCCTGGCCGCCCGGCCCACGATGTTCGCCGGCCTCGACTACCTGGATGTTGTCCTGCAGGAGCTTGCGCCGCCGGTCGTCCGCTCGCTGCCGAGCTCCTCCTTCTTCGACCAGCCTTCGATCAAGCGGTCGAACATCCAGTTCGACACGATCGGATCCATCAGCTTCTGGCCCTGGTTCAAGTCTACCCTTCGAACCAACGGCTTTGACGAGTCGTCCGCCAAGCAGAATTACGGGATGCTGAGGGAGGTGTTCACGGTGCTGAACCTGATGGGCTACCACAAGACCCTGGCGGACGTCTCTGACAGCATCGTCAGCGACCCGGTCAGGGCCTATCGGATCCTGCATTTCTACAACATGTTCGTCGAAGGGCCGTTGCTGGACCCGACCCGGGAGGTGTACTGCTTCTCCCGGGAGTACGTGAAGGGCATGAAGTCGCTTCCCGGCCCGAAGTCCGAACCCCTCCAGTTTCCCTTCGAGATCGGTGCTCTCCTCCTGAACTCGCTCACCCTGGCGCCGGAGAAACTGGACGCATGCAGGGAGGTGATCGGTCGCTACGAAGAACGCGGAATCCCGGCGCTCGTCAGCGGTCTGAGCTCCGCGGTCTCGGACTCCAGGGCCGAGGCCCCCGGGACCGCTTCAGGAGACCTGAACGCGGCGCTCCAGGGCGTCTGGGAGGATTCGAAGAGCAAGGATCGGGCGATCGGTGGCGTACCGCACGCGATCGGCCTCGGGTTCGCTGGAGTCGGTCCGCGCATCGGTCAGCTCTTGGGAGAGACCGTCGGCGAGAAGGGGCTGCTGTCGGAGCTGGGATTCTCCCTCGCCAGCAGTTCGACGGAGTCACCCGTCGATGCAGCCGATAGCCGCGCCCTCGGGCTGCTCTCTAAGACCTGCATCATGGCGATCTTCAATCCCCAGAAGAAGCACAGACTCGCCTAGGAGAGACCGCGGAACTTCGGATTGACTGACGCGTTCATCCTGCAGCTCGACTTGCTCAGTCGATTTTTGGCGGAGGGCAACGTACGTGGTATTGACCCGTTCTGGCCACTTACCTGGACTCCTTCTTTTTGGTCGCGGCAAAGAACGCCGAAGTATCAACGATTACCGATGGCTTCGCTGGCATTTTCGTGGTCTGATCGCCTCTTGATTTTCCTGGCGACGGCTTGGTCTATCTTCTCAGATGACATATCCGAAAGGCAGGCTCCTGCTATGAGCGCCTCCCACTTGCCTAGCGCCATTTGCTTCTTCTTCGACTCGAGTCCCTGCAGGAGTTTGGCAATGTCCTCCGCAATTTCGGTATCGGGGGCGATGATCGCCGAATCGGTTGAAGAGACTATCACCACCTTGCTCCCCGCTTTGAAGCTCACCGTGCTAGGAATCGTGACCCGCCTTTTTGCGTCCATTCTCCTTTCTGTGACTCTTATCGCCATGCGTGGTTTCCCCACTGTTAATGAGCCATTGGCGGGCCTTTAGGCTTCCCACCATAGTTACGCCGAATCGGGGATGAAGAGGCTCGCCGTCAGCTGCCACCGGCGATGGTCGTCTTTTTAATGGCGCCGGACGACGGGGCAAGAATTCTTTTGGATCGCGATACGAGGCTCCTGTACACCATCTCGCTCAATCACTTCACCAACGACGGGGCCACGACCCTGATCTCATCCCTCTTCCCTGTGATGCTCGGTCTCTTCCACCTGGACTACATCCAGGTGGGGGTCCTGGTGGCCCTGGGTCTGGTCGTGAACGTCGTCGTGCAGCCTCTGGTGGGGAGGTACGCCGACAAGGTCAACGGAGACAAGCTCATGCTCACGGGGATGATCCTGATCCTGGTCTCGCTCCTCCTCTTCGTGATCGCGACGGACTTTCTCAGCCTCCTGCTCATCACCATCCTCCTTAGAGCCGGGTCCAGCTTCTTCCATCCTGTCGGATTGACCAGGCTGTCAAAGGCCTTCGTCAGCCTAAGGGCGGACAGGGCCATGGGATTCATGATCGCATTCGGGAGCTTCGGGGTCTTCGCCTCATTTCTGGTCGGCGGCTTCCTATACGATCTCTTCGGGTGGGGTGCGCCCTTCTACGTCTGGGCGGTCATCACCGGCATCACGGTGATCGCCACGTGGAAGCAGCTAAGGACGAGTCTGAAATCGGGCGGAGACCCAGTCCCGGCCCCGGAGTCCCCGCCAGTGGTCGACGGTCGGGTGAGTGTGAAAGGATCGATCTTTGGCAGGCTGCTCGCGATGGATCGCTCTGTGGCGTTTATCCTCGTCGCATCGACGGTGTCCAGTGGGGCCTACACCGTCTTCACGAGCTTCGGGAACCTTACCCTGGCGGGAAGGGGTCTGAACGTGGTCGACGCGAACCTCGGCACCGCTCTCTTTGCAGCCGTGGCGGTCGCCGGTGCGTACGGTCTCGGCAGGTTCAGGCTGTCCTTCAGCTACGCAGGACTGATTGGAAGCATGATGCTGCTGGGGATCATATCGTACATCGTAATGGCACTTGTCACGTCTCCAGCGCTCGATCTTCCGATGTTCGCCATCGCAGGATTCTCGGGTGGGATGGTGGGAGCGGCCACGCTGGCGATGGCTGCGGAGTTCGTTGACGCCGAGATCCGCGGCCTGTTCTTCGGCGTTCTCTTCGCCATACAGACGCTCGGTGGGGCTGCGATCTCGGCTGTGAGCGGGATCGCGACCGAGGCGTACGGTCTGGGAGCGCCCTACGGGATGATGGTGGTGATATCGATCCCACTGGTTCTCTGGGCGTTCTCCGTCCGCCGGCAAGTTCGCAGACAGCCGATCCGTTCGACATACTAGCCCGTACGCCCTCATCCCGGTTGTGCTCGAATTCGTTGGTCAGTTAGTTAGTCCGGGGGACGACATGCACGCTCAGTGTCTATGGTCTGTCTGTCTTCACGGGTGAAAAAACGATCGCGTTCAAGAACCGAGCATAGGGATGATTGACCCGGCGAATGAACGCCTGGGATGGGGCCTGATGGCCTCTTGCCTGCGACTGAACTTGCCCCTGTCCCGTGCAGGGACCACCTAGCTGCTGCTCGATTGTGGAAAGAAGTCAATGGGGGATCGATGTCCATCTCAAACGAAGGGAGGATCCGCGTATCTCGCACGGACTGCCTAGGACTCTCCCAGCGTAGCCTCTCGGCCCGAGATGACGGGCTTATATCTGCTAATTCGAATGATTCGGCCGAGCGTGCAGCGCAGTGACCGATAGGAAATGAGCAGCCCCACCAAAGACTACTACGAGATACTGGGCGTATCCAAGAACGCGACGCAGGACGAGCTAAAGAGCGCCTACAGGAAGCTTGCACTTCAGTACCATCCCGATCGAAACAAGTCTCCGGGCGCGGAAGGAAAATTCAAGGAGATGTCTGAGGCTTACGCCGTACTCACCGACCAGGAGAAGCGGAGGCAGTACGATACCGCCGGCAGGGAGGGCGTGTACCAGAAGTACGGACAGCAGGAGGATATCTTCCGCGGAGCTGACTTTTCCGACGTATTCCGCGACATGGACCCAGGGTCCGGAGGAGCCGCTGACCTGTTCGGGCAGCTCTTTGGCAGGACCAGAGAGGGTCCCAGACGGGGCGTCGACCTAACTTACCATCTTCAACTCAGGCTGGAAGATGTCGTCTCGAAGTCGACGAGAGAGATAGAGGTAGCCAGAACTGAGGTTTGCGAGGTTTGCAAGGGCAGTGGGGCCGCTCCGGGCACGTCAAGAAGAACCTGCAACCAGTGCAACGGCTCCGGACAGGTGCAGGTGGTCAGGAGCATCGGTTCAGGGAGGTTCGTGCGAGTAGAGCCTTGCCCCAGATGTGGTGGGAGAGGATACCTCATCGACTCTCCCTGCAGGGAGTGCGGAGGGAGCGGCACGGTCAGAAAGGCGAAGAGGATCAGAGTTGTTATCCCAGCAGGCATAGACGATGGACATACTCTCCGCCTTCGCGGGGAGGGCGAAGCGGGAGAGAAGGGCGCACCCCCAGGTGACCTCTACGTCGTGATCAACATCCCACCGCACAGTGTGTTCAAGAGGAAGGACAGCGATATCTACGTTGACACGAGGATAAACGCGATACAGGCCATACTGGGAGCAAAGGTACGCGTGCCTACCCTCTATGGGGACGTCGACATGTCAATCCCCTCTGGTACGCAGCCCGGATCTCTCTTCAGGATAAGAGGGAAGGGTCTTCCACGACTGAACTCCTTCTGGAAGGGTGATGAGTTCGCTGCGGTGAGCGTCGAAATACCCAGGAACCCAAATGGAAGACAGAAAGAGCTACTCAAGAAGTACTTGGAAGAGGGAAGCTCCTAGACGTGATAGTGTAAACACCCCTAGGTCTTGACTGACGATGCAACCCAGACCATTTGCACCAAACTCTACGCTATTTGCCTCAGTTGTTCGGCAGCAAACCCTGAGTTCCAAAACGTGTCGGTCATTCGTCTCATTTGACCTATGACAAGTATTTCCGGATCCAGGTCTCCGGCAGTTCAGTGAATTCAGCGGTCCCTTGAGCGCCTTGAGTGTGTCACGAGAAGTATTTAGACCGGAAATAGGAATGACTCGCTCCGACTGGCCCGAATTGGGAAGATGCGGCCCTTCCTCATTTACGCGGATGATTGACGACCGATCAGCCAAGGGTAAGGCAGTTGACCCTGACGAACGCATCTCAATTCGGCGCTGGCAAGCCATTCTTCGCCCTGGTTCGGGGGGCGACTCCGTAACTACCCGAATCCGCGTTAGACTAAAGGGCCCAGCGTCAAGTAACAGAAGATGTCGATGTCGTCGTCGTTGTGGTGGTTACGGTGGCGGTCGGCGTTGGCACAGTACAGGCAAAGAAGTTTCCTATGCCCTGCCCATTGGTCTGCCCTGCCTGGGTATCGGTATGCCAGTAATACAGCGGGTAGCCGTTGTAGGTAAGCTGCTTGCTCCCGCTGGCGAGCGTGATCGTCCCGAAGCTGCTGGCGTTGAGGCCCGGAGGCAGAGTGAGTTTGCTTGTGTAGAAGGCTGGCCAGTTCGTCATGCAGCCAGTCGAGGTACAGGTGCTCGTCCCGTTGTAGGGCTTGTCCGTCGTGCGGAAGTACAAGGTCCAGCCCGTCCCATTTACCAGATAGAAGCCGATCCCAGATTTGTACCCCACGCCCACCGAGTACGATGGAGAACCGGAAGCGGTGACGGTAGATGTGACCGTAGTGGGGCTGGTGGTGGTAGTAGTGCTGACAATGGTAGACGTGACCGTAGTGGGGCTGGTGCTGATGCTGGTGGTGGTGCTGACCTGAGTTGAGACTACTGTCTGAGTAGACGTCACGGTCTGGGCGCTGGTGCTGACAACGGTAGACGTGACCGTAGTGGGGGGACTTTGGCCGACCTGAGTTGAGATTATGGTTGAAGTCGACGTGCTTGGGTTCGCGGCGAGATAAGCCGTGGCACCTGCAAATATTACAGTTAGGACAGCGAAAGCCGCTGCGACCGACTTATAATTCATGGACCATAAAGTGCTGACTCGTAGTACTTAAACGCACTCAAATTGTGGGGTTACGTTAGCTTAGGGTTCGTCTAGCCGGTTATGTTTCTCCATCAGTAATTATTCGGGCGTGTGTCTCTCACGCTTCATGGACTCTTCCCGGTTAATGGAACGTGAGAGGACACCCTTGCCGGTGATGGCCCATGGGGGTATATCTCTACTACTGCTCCAGGAGCTTGAGGTTGCGTCCAGGTGCCTGGAGAGATCGTCCGCAGGAGACACGTCTCGACATGCTCCAATCGCACTTAGGTACTGTTTTATCAAGAAACCTCTTCATGGGATATCGTCTCCTTTGCTTTCGGGGAGGTCCCCCGAACCGGGCACCCATGTCCCCGAAGGCATTGACAGGATAGACGTGGGGGTGCGGCGGTTTCGACTCCTGAACCCTGGAGTGGAGCTGGCGCCTGTCAGCTCCCAGGCAGGGACACCGTCGCGACGGTAGTGAGAGAGGACAGGCTGCTGACCATCAGCTCGCTCTGCGAGATCGTGTAGAGATAACCTCCTATGATTATGGACCGCTCTATCTGCAGGTTGCCGTTCGGAGAGTCACCGTAGTTCTGATTCGCCGGGTACTGCGTCACCCTCCCAAGGAGGGTGAATCCCGTCGAGTTTACCCTGAAGACATAGGCGCCCTGCCAAACGGGGTTCCCGAAGGGAGGCGGTCCCTGTGAAGAGGTGCCGCTGGACTGCTCGTTCGCGGGGACCTGGGCGAGGAGGACCGGGATCACGGTGATGTTGTTCGCGGGGTCGTAGGTCAGCGCCAGGTGGTCGGTCAGGACGGGCGAGTCGGTCCCGCGGTCCCCGATCATGTAGTCGGAGACGTCCGATGAGGACCCATTGGCCGCCACGTGGAAGAGCGAGAGCTTCAGCCCGAGGTAGTAGGCGAAGTTCCCCGTCGACGACGCGACGGTGTCCTTACCGACCCCGAGGAGGTACGAGTTGCCGAAGAGTGGTTGGAGGTAGTCCGAGTAGCCGTTCACCTTCAGCGCGCTGAGGATGACCGGGTGGGCGATGTCCGCGAAGGAGATCGCGAAGAGCGGGTCGACCTGCTCGAAGGTCACCACGTACCCCATGTCGCCCGCGAACCTGACCGCGTAGAGGTTCTCCCCCGGCGCGATGTTCCGGAGGGCCGATACCTGGCTCATGTTCTGGTTCAGGACGTAGACGTCGTCGCTCTCGGTGGAGTTCCCGGCGATGGTAGCGAGGCGGCTCGTCGCGACCCGGAAGTAGCTGTTGTACTCATCCATGGAGAACTGGTTCAGGACCGACCCGGGCACCGTCCCGACCGCCCGCACGACGACCTTCCCGTCCGACGAGTAGGATGCGCGGAATATCGTACTGTTCTGGTCCTGCTGGACGGAGGGCGAGGTGATCGGGACCCCTCCGTTGAAGACGTTCCCGGGGATGCCGTCGACGTTGGCGAACAGCCTGTAGTCGGAGTAGACGACGTAGATGTCAGAGGTCGAGACGTAGACCGTCGAGGATGGCCCGGTAAGGACCGAGATGGTCGTCTCGGCGCCGGAGGCCATGCTGACGCTGGCGATCATCGTGTAATCGCCGATCTGCGAGTTGTTCGGCGTGTAGAAGATGGAGGACGTGGGCAGAGCCGCTCTCTGGCCGTTCACGGTCATGTAGGGCATCACGCCGGTCGCGTTACCCTGGCCGTTGAACGTATAGGATGGCTGCTGGACGACCGCGTACAGGTAGCCCTGCGCCATGCGGGCGGCGACGTAGGTCCCCGCGACTGTCACGTTGCTGATGAGCCGGGGCGACGAGAGGCTCGAGGTGTTGTAGAGGAACAGCCCGATGTACGCGGTGTTGTTCGTGTATAGCTGGTCGATTACCATCAGGCGACCCTGGGCCACCTCTATCCCGATGACCTGACCGGAGAGGCTCACCGTGGAGAGGACCGCATTGGAGGACGGCGGATAGGCCTGCACGATCGTGACAGCGCTGCCTCCTGCCGGCGATGAGCCGGAACCGGTGCTTGCGACGAAGATGTGCGTGCCGTCGGTCTTGACGATGTCGGGCTCGTCGACGCCCTGGACCTGGACGTTGGTCCCGGTGAACGATGGAGAAGTCGCCGATGAATCGACGGACTGCCCGGCCGTCGCGCTCGCCGCCATGGTGACCGTCGAGGTGGTGAGGCCTCCAACGAGCATCATCGGGCCGCCTATGAGACCCGCTCCTCCGTACGCGTCGTATTCCTGGGCGCTCTTCGCGTTTGCTGCCATGAAGTTTTGGAGCTGCGAGGAGTTCTGGAACGAGCGAAGCTGCCCGGGCTGCGCTCCAATCGAGGAGGAGCTCGCGGACGACGTGGATGATGGGACTGTGTTATTTCCTGTCAGCGTAGGTACAAACCCTATCGCTGCTGCAAGCACAAGCATTATCGCTACAAAGAGCACTGGCGTTC
>JAPCJS010000188.1 GCA_027886825.1 Nitrososphaerota archaeon | reverse complement strand
GCGGTAGACGACGACCGGGTGTGGGACGATCCTTATCGGGGGCAGGTCCGTGGCCGCGACCCCGCTGCTGGAGAGGAGCCTGTTGGTCCAGATGTTGGTGCACAGGACGACCTTGGAGAACGCGAGCCTCCTGCCGTCGCCAAGAAGGAGCGAGGTCGAGCCCTTTGAGCTTTCGAGCTGTTCCACCCATGTCTGAGGCCAGACCTGGGCTCCAGCCGACTGTGCCTTCGCCGCGTAGGTCCGCGCGGTCGAGACCGGGTCTGCGTAGCCGCTCTCTGGCTCGTGGAGGATGTAGTCGACGTCGTCGACCAGCACCTCGGGGAAGAGGCTGGCGGCCTGGCTCCGGTCCAGGACGTCCTCACGGACGCCGGCGGCTTTCAGCATCGAGACGTTCCCCCGCGCGGCCTGCTCGTACTCCTTCGATATCAAGTAGACCATGCCGCTATTGACAAAACCGGAGCCCTCCATGCCGCGCAGCTGGCCGAGTGAATAGAGCGCCATCTTGACGAGTATCTCGTGGCTGTAGTGCGTCCTCACGTTCGCCGACGATCGGCTCGTCATCCCCGAGCCGATCTGGTCCATCTCGAAGAGTGTGACACGGTGTCCGGCCTTTGCGAGGTGGTACGCGGCGCTCGATCCCGTAGAACCTCCGCCTATGACTGCGACGTCTTCCTTGATCAACATTCACCCGATGCTCGACACGGATAAGAATTTTTGGGGGAGTGCGGACGCAGTTACGAGGCTTTGTGCAATCATCATGGTCCTCCCTGCGACCGAAGGAGGGAACTCCAGGACGCGGCTTCGAATCGAGAACGCTTAAGTAAAATTTCACAACACGTGAGCCTCGTTGGCGGAATTCACGCACCTGTTTTCGCCGGTAGAGCTCGGTCCAATAAAGCTCAGGAACCGGATATACATGACGCCGCATGCCACGATGTTCACCTCCGACTCCAGGGACAACCTCCCCGGAGAGACCATAGCCTACTACCTCTCGGAGAGGGCGAAGGGAGGCGCTGCGCTCGTCGAGGTCTCGATGGCGATAATCGGGGAGGAGACGGGTCAGACCTCGCCCGACACGGACGCGCACTTCAGCCCGCTCGCCGGCGGACACCCCATGACCCTGACGGGTCGATGGCCGCTGCGGGCGAACGACCCCCGCATCGTCGACGGCTACTCGAAGCTGGCAAAGATGGTGCACGAGAACGGAGGCAGGTGCTTCATCGAGCTCGCCTCAGGAGGCACCAACGTAGGGAACGAGAGGGGCGTCTCGAGATTCCCCTGGCCTTCCCATCCGCTCCACGCCCTCCCGTTCACCCCCAGGGAGATGACCGACGAGGAGATCGAGGCTCAGGTCGAGGCCTATGGCAACGCGGCTGCTCTCGTGAAGCGGTCGGGGCTCGACGGGGTAGACATACACGGGACGCATGGCGCGATCGTATCCGAGTTCCTCTCCGCAGTGATGAACAGACGGAAGGACAGGTGGGGTGGTCCTCTCGAGAACCGGATGCGGTTCCTCGAGGAGGTGATCGGCAGGATCAGGGAGAAGGTGGGGACCGAGATCGCGGTGGGGATGCGATTGATGGGCGACGAGAGGTTCGAGGGAGGGAACGGTCCCGCGGAGGCGGCCGAGATAGCCAGACGGCTGGACGGGAAGCTCGACTGGATTACGGCGGACCAGGGGTACTCGCCCCAGCAGGAGGACTGGCAGGCGGTCCCGATGTACGTTGAGAGCGGCTACAACCTCAGGATCACCAATCCCGTCAAGGCGGTACTAAAGAGGACCAAGGTCGGCATAGTCGGGAAGTACGTCGACCCGCTCCACGCCGAGAACCTCCTCGCGACGGGGCAGGCAGACATGGTCGCCATGACTCGAGCCCTCATCGCCGACCCCTATCTCCCCAACAAGGCCATGGAGGGAAGGCTGGGCGAGATCCGTCCCTGCATAGGAGTGCTTCAGGACTGCTGGGGTCGCATGATAAGAGGGCTCCCGATATCCTGTAGCGTAAACCCGGCCGCGGGAAGGGAGAAGGGCTGGGGTGGTGCCTCTCCTACGAGGACTCAAAGGCCAAAGAAAATCCTGGTGGTGGGAGGCGGACCCGCGGGGCTTGAGCTCGCCCGGATCGCGGCGGAACGGGGACACGCGCCGGTCGTCTACGAGAGGGCGAGGAGCCTGGGCGGGCACGCTCTGATGGCCGGAAAGCTTCCCGGACGGGAGAACATTCGGGCAATAGTCCAGTGGCAGATAGACCGTTTGAAGGAGCTCAAGGTCGAGGTGAAGTATGGGCTCGAGGTCACAGGCGAGGCAGACGTGATAGAGTTCCTGCTGAGAGAGGAGGCACCGGACGCCGTGGTGATAGCAACAGGGTCGGACGCGATCAGGTCAGGGTTCCAGCCATACACAATGAACCACGTGGAAGGATGGGACCAGCCCGGCGTCTCGACCGACCAGGACATCTGGGATGGGAAGACCCAGGTGGGCAAGCGGGTGATCATCGCCGATACGCTGAGCTTCATCGAGGCCCCGGGCCTCGCAGAACACCTCGCCCGACATGGGAGCGACGTCGAGATAGTCACGCCGCTCGCAAACGCCGCGATGGAGGCGAACCTGTACAACCACTGGGACCATCTCCTGCCCAGGGTCCTCGGCGCCGGGGTGACGATAAGCCCGTTCACATGGGTGAAGAAGGTCGAGGGGCGACGTGTCACGCTCTACAACGTCTATCACCGCCAAGATGAGCGCGTCGAAGAGGTCGACAACCTCGTCCTGATCACTGGCAGCATCCAGAATGACTCGCTCCAGGTCGCGTTCAGGGACAGGGTGAAGGAGGTCCACCTGATAGGCGACGCCAGGATAGGCGGTGCAAGGCTAGGAAACGCGATGTACGACGCCGGGAAACTGGGCAGGGAGATCTAACCGCGCAGTATCGTTTCGAGGCTCTTCGATTCCAGAGCTTTGCCCCCTGAGGGCGTGGGATGGAACGGGCTGAGTCGTCGGTCTGCAGCTGGCGTTGACGGTGTCGAGTACGGAGACTGGGCCATGGTGAGTCCCTCGACAGGCGGCCACTTGGGCGCTAGACGAGCCCTGCGATATTGCTACCATCCGCCCCGTTTCAAGCATCGCTTGAAAGCTGAGGGAGGCCGATCTCTACCCGAAGGTGACTGTGTTGAAGATCGGTGCGGTCGACTCGCCAGTCCAGACCGGGTCAACCAGGAAGCTCTTCACTATACCCTGCTGCCACACGAGCGAACCACCCGGAGGCAACCAGAGACCAAAGGTCCCCAGCCACGCGTAGGGCGCATCGTTGTATATCTGCTTCTGTGCGGCGGTGCACAGGCTCTGTATCGTGGTAACGACGTTTGTCGAAGTGAACGAGTTCACGCACGCCTGGACGGTTGGGTTCGAGTATCCAGGCCAGTTACCCCACAGTGACGCGTTACTGACGAAGGTCACCCAATAGTCGGCGGGGGTCAGCGTCGCCGGGCCCCATCCGAAGCCGGAGTTCACGAATGCCAGCTGTCCGATCTGCGAAGCGTCCTTCACGTTCGTCGCATAGGGTCCATAGGGCACGTAGTATGCCGATGTCGACTGCACGTCAATGTTCACATTGATGCCGATCTGGGCCAGGTCCGCCTGGATGACCTGGGCCGCGTTCAGGCATGACTCGCATCCCGACTGCTCCTTGAGGTCGAATGTGGGGAAGCTCGCCACGTTGACGTTGGCATCCTTGAGGTACTGCATAGCAAGTGTCAGGTTGTACTGGTATGGCGCAAAGCCTCCAAGGTCATAGAACTGCGAGAAGAGCGGATACTCAGGGCCGACGTAGGGTGTCAGCGTGCCCTGGTAGGCGGCGTCCGAGAGCTGTGTGTAGTTGATCGCGTGCACGATGGCCTGCCTCACATCCGTGATGTTCGTGGGGTAGATGTTCGGATTGAGCCCCATCAGTGCCACTTCACCGTTCCAGGAAGGCATGGTGAAGTACTTGTACGCAGGGTTGGCGGTTACCTGGCTCCAGGCGCTGGACTCGACTGACGCGATCTGTACCGCACCGTTCTGAAGGTCGCTGAACCGGACCAGATTGTCGGACTTGTAATAGATCACGACGTTCTTCGCATGTCCAGGGTCGAAGATCTGCTGCTGGGCCACCTGGGCAGGGCTTAGGTCCTTGCCCCAATAGGTCGGACTCTGTGTGAACTTCACGTAGGCGTCCTCGGAGACGGCGGTGACGACGTATGGCCCCGTCCCAGGGATCGGGTTCTGGTTGAAGTACGAGTTGAAGCCCGTGGGCGTCCCGTATCCTCCGTGCTGCAGCAGCCAGTTGACATCGAACATCAGCCCGTCAAAGACTATGAAGGTACCCGGGAACCAGAGGAATGGCGACTGGAGCTGGAAGACGATCTGGCTGGAGTTGGTGACGTAGATCGGCCAGCTGTGGTTCTCCATGATGGTCAGTAGCTGCTGACTAGGGCTGTTCAAGCCGCTCTGAGTCATCATCGCGATCGTGCTCG
>JAPCJS010000049.1 GCA_027886825.1 Nitrososphaerota archaeon | reverse complement strand
GCGAAGTGGACTCGTTCAGCCCCATCTGTATCACCAGATCAAGTTCCTTGCCGAACTTCTCTTCCTCATCAGGGTTCAACGAGGGAATCTTGCCGAGTTCTTTGCCTACTTCTAGCTGTGCCATCTTGAATCGAACTCAGATCCTATCCATTCTCTGCATATCGTCCAGATGCCCCTCATCGAGGCTGACTACCCACAGCGTGCTTCTCTTGTTCGCAGTCTGGTCTCCTGCCTGAAGCATATGTCCATCCCTGGTCTCTTCTTCAAGGATCGACCTGACCGAATCTGCTGCCAACGATAGCCTGTAAAGGTCCTTGATCAAAGTCATCCTATGATCTCCTTACACGATATAACCACCCATGAGGACAGCGAACGAAGACGCCAGATCCATCGAGCGACCTGGGCGCCCGCCTTCCTTAATCAGGCCGACATCGACAGCGTATCCCTCCTGCCACCGTCTATGGTTATCGTCTGGCCTGTGATGAAGGATGCTGAATCGGAAGCCAGGAACAGTATGAGCTCGGCCACCTCCTCGGGCATCCCTATCCTCCTCAAGGCAGTCAAACCGGCTGCCGCCTCAGCCTTCACCTCATACTCCTTTCCCAGTGACAGCGTGAAATCCGTCCTGATGAAACCTGGCGCTACTGCGTTGACGGTTACGCCGTAGGGGCCAAGTTCCTGAGCGAACCTCTTGGTCATTATTATCAGACCGCCCTTGCTTATGGCATATGGCGTCGTGTTGGCCGAGGCAGTCCCGATCCCTGATACGCTCGAGACGTTGATTATCCTCCCGTACTTTTGACCCACCATGTGCTTCCCCGCATCTTTCGAAGCATAGAACGTCCCCCTCATGTGGACGTCCATCATCTCCTCGAACTGATTTTCATCCTCCATGTTCATGGCGTCGACGCGGTAGACGAACCCGGCGTTGTTGACCAGTATGTCTATCTTCCCGAAGGCAGAGACCGTCTCCTCGACCATATGCTTCACCTGTGCCCTGTCGCCGACGTTGGCCTGGAGGGCGACCGCATCGCCGCCGAGCGACCGGATTTCGGCCACGACCTCGTCTGCAGCCGACCTGTTCTTTGAGTAGTTGACCGCGACCTTTGCGCCCTCCCTCCCCAGAGCCAACGCCGTCGCTCTCCCGATACCGCGGGAACCTCCGGTGACGAGCGCGATCCTACCGGCTACCATACCTGGCATGGCCGAATACGCCATCTGTCAGTATTTCTTCTTTCGAGAAATGTCTCTGTCAAATCTCGGGAATCGGACAAAGCAAAGAAAATCCTTAATCAACGCGAGAGGGTAATTGTGTATGCGCTATTTGAACGGTAGACTCGCGTAAAGGTGAGATCGTGACCGGCGCAGGTTCTGGGATGGGAAGGGCGTCTGCGCTAGTAGCCGCAACGGTCGCCCAGATATTCAACTTCGCGACGACCGGGCTGGCGGCGACGGTCTTCCGTTCACTAAAAAAGGTGTAAGAACAGTCTCCGGCCGCCAGGTGGAAGACGGGCAAGGTCCAGATCCTCGTGATAACCGGGCGATCACGCTGGCCGTACAGGTGCTGATCGGTTGCTTCAGAGACGCAGCAGGGCCTGTCTCGGCAGATTCGGGGTTCTTATAGTTCCGACACGATGGCGATGCACCATGACTAGGAGACCGCTGAAGGGAGTTTTCCCGCTGATGCCCTTTGTCCTCAAGAAGAACCAGGAGCTGGACCTGGAGGGGCTGAAGAGCAACGTGAAGGCGTACGAGGAGGCAGGGTTCGACGGGTTCGTGGCCTTCGGCTGCATGGGAGAGTTCTACGCCTCGAACTTCGAGGAGTTCAAGAAGGTCGTTGACACGGCCGTGGTCGCTTCCAGCAAGCTGGCCTGCGTATTCGGGACCACGTTCCACAACACCCGCGAGACCGTCGAGAGGACCAAGTACGCACAGGACGCGGGGGCGGACGGCGTGATGACCGGCGTCCCCTATCTCATCCCCTGCACAGAGGAGGCGGCCCTCGAGCACTATCGCTCGGTGAACGAGGTGGCCGACGAGATCCAGATAATGGCCTACAACAACCCGCACTCGTTCCGCTTCAACGTAACGGTGGAACTCTGGGACAAGCTCATGGAGCTGGACAGAATCAAGGCGGTGAAAGAGTCGAACGGTGACGTGGGGCACCGGACCAGGGTGGTCAGCCACATCTCAAAGAGGATCAACGTCTTCGCCGGCGGCGAGAACTGGCTCCTTGGGGACTCCCTTGTAGGCGGGAACAGCATCGTCGCGGTAGTAGGGCCCGGCGTCCCGGGGGCGACCCGGAAGTTCTTCGACGCATGCATGAGGAGGGACCTGGACACGGCGATACCCTTTCACATCAAGTTCAGCGAGATATACGACGAGCAGACGGCCCAGAACGAGGTGGGCTGGGAGAAGGCCTGCGCCGAGCTCGGCGGGTTCAAGGCGGGACCGCCCAGGTCGCCTTACGCACCGCTGGACCCTGGCATCAGGAAGAGGCTGGCCGCGAGACTGGAGGGGCTGAAGCAGATGGCCGAGGCTCGTCCCATCATGGCAAAGAGCCGCTAATCGCCCAGCGCCAATTCATATCGTGTACTTTCGGAGCGCGTCCTCGTCTATGCTGACCCCGAGCCCGGGACCCTCAGGGACCGCCACATGACCGCTGCTGTCCATGACCATGGGCTCATCAAGGATCCGCGCCTTCATCTTTGATATCTCCGTAAGTCACTGGCGTTTCAGGGCGTTCCTGGTCGAGACAGCCAGGTGCGCCTTTGCGGCGAGGCCGGCAGCGACCTCACCCTCCGCGCCCGCTATGCACGTCATGCCGAAGACCTCTGCGACCGCGGCCATCTTCTTGGCCTTGAGGAGACCGCCGACCTTTGGAATCTTGAGGTTGATGACATCGGCCGCCCTCCTCTTGCCGTGCTCGACCACGTCGTGGATGGTCCACGCGCCCTCATCGGCTTCGAGGTTGATCCCGGTCGCTACCGATCGCCGTGATCACAATATGTGTTCACGTCCTCATTCTTATGGCCAGGCCTGCATGGAAGTAAACAAAAATTAAGCATGAGCCAAGTCTGTTGACTTGTGGCATTCTAATGGTTGTCAACCTGAGCTCCTTGAAGGGGTGAGACCGGATGAACAATCGGGAGCTCAATGAACTCTGCAAGAAGATAGAGACAGCATTCCGCTATGATACAGACCAACGGGACGTTAGGCTTGGCAGCATAACGGCGGGAGGGGTCTTTGCCACGATGCTCAGGCACCAGCTGGGGATGATCTGTTCAAAGTGCACCGGAAGAAAGATGAGAGGCGGTCTCTATCGCAATGAAGGCAAGTACTGTTCCGGCGAGCACAGCGGCTACTACAGAAGAATAATGCGGCAGTTTTATGACTGCCCAGAGCCGTTCTCTGGTTCGTTCTTGCCCTGTCCGAGATGCAGCAGGCCGATTCACGATTTCTCGAAAGATCACATACTTCCAGTCACAAAGGGTGGTCTGGAGTTCGACAGGGAGAACCTTCAATGGATGTGCCTGTCGTGCAATATCTCAAAAGGCAATCGCACAGGAGAAGAGATAAGCACAGCATATTCTATATAGTATATTATATGTAGTTAGTCTGGGAATACTACCACTTATTAAGGCACGATTTTCGACCCGCTGTCTGTCTAATCTTCTATGACGAAAAAACCTGCTTCTCCCTCGTCACCACGACTCTCCCTGATCCTAGCCCTGCTCGTCCTGGCGCAGTTCGTGATAGTCCTGGACTTCTCGATAGTGCAGATCGCCCTGCCGACGATGAGGACCGAGCTGGGGATATCCCTCGCCGACAGCCAGTGGATCGTCAGCGCCTACGGCCTGACCTTCGCCGGCCTCCTTCTCCTGAGCGGCCGCGCCTCAGACCTCTACGGCCGCCGCAAGCTCTTCAGCATCGGGCTCATCATCTTCGCGCTCTCCTCCCTGGCCGGAGGCCTGGCACCCTCGGAGGCCGTCCTCATCGGCGCAAGGGCGGTCCAGGGGGTCGGGGCCGCGATAGCCTCGGCGACGGGTCTCTCCCTCCTTGTGGTCTCCTTCCCGGAGGGGCGCGAGCGGAACCGCGCCCTCAGCGTCTTCGCGGCCATCTCCTCCGCGGGCTTCGCCGCGGGCGTCATACTGGGGGGTACCCTCACGGCTACCCTCGGCTGGAGGTCCATCTTCTTCGTGAACGTCCCGATAGGCATCATAGCCGCCGTTCTAGCCCTTAGGCTGCTGGTCGAGAGCAGGGGAAATCTCTCCGATAGGAGGCTCGACCTCCCCGGCGCGATTACGGTGACAGCCGGGCTGTCACTACTGGTCTACGCCCTGACGAACGCGGCGAACCAGGGCCTCTCTTCGTTCCAGACCCTCGCGTCCCTCGCGCTCTCAGCCGTCGTCCTCGCAGGTTTCCTCGTGATCGAGAACCGCTCGAAGGCTCCGCTGATGCCCCTGACGTTCCTGCGCCGCGGGGCCGTCTTCAGCGCTAACGCGCTCGCCATCCTCACGACCTCCGCGGTCGGCGCGATGATCTTCCTCCTCACAATCTACCTCCAGCAGATACAGGGATACACGGCCCTCTCAGCGGGGCTCGCTTTCCTGCCGACCGCCCTGATCTTCCTCTCCGTCGGGGGCTACCTCTCTGCGAAGCTCGTCACCCGCTTCGGCGCGAAACCCGTCCTCATCGTCGGCATGACGATACAGGCCGCAGGCTTCCTCCTGCTCAACCAGCTATCGGTGGGGACCCCGTACCTCACCGGGCTGCTCCCCGCCATGCTCGTCGTCTCGGTGGGAGCCGCGACGAGCTTCACGGCGTTCAACATAGCAGCCCTGAGCGGCGCCAGGAAGGGGGAGGAGGGCCTCGCGTCCGGGCTCATCAACACCTCGACGCAGGTCGGAGGCCCGGTCGGGCTTGCGATAGCCGTGACCATAGTCGGCCTAGTGACGGCCAGCCTGGGCACGTCCGTGTCCCCTGCCTCCGCGACGGTCGAGGGCTTCCGATACGCCTTCCTCGGGGCAGCAGTGCTCTCCGGAATCGGAATCGTGGTGGCCTCGCTCATCCGGAGCCAGAAGGCCGTCATCAGGTCCACCGAGCCTGTCGTGGAGGTTCCCAGGCCGCTTCAGCCCGAATCGGATATGTCGGTCGCGATGAAGAAGATACTGGTGGCGGTGGACGGCTCCGAGAACGGGGAACGGGCCGCAAGGACCGCCATCGGCTTCGCGAGAGACTACCACGCCGAGCTTGTAATACTGCGGGTGGTCCAGTCGCCCTCCGGCGTGACCCCGTCGAGCCCCCGGGCCGGGGGAGCGGGATCGACGATCCTCAACGCGCGCTATGACTATGCCGAGAAGGAGGCGGAAGCCTACATCAGCTCCTTGGTCAGCAAGGCGAAGAGAGTCGGTATCCCCATCGTCGGAGGGACGGTCCTTCGTGCTACTGCATCGGCGGCCGATGCGATAACCGAGACGGCGAAGAAGGAGGGTGTAGACCTCATAGTGATAGGCACACGCGGCCTGGGGGCGTCCGGAAGACTGTTCCTGGGGAGCGTCTCGGGACACGTCGTCGAGAACTCCAGCGTGACGGTCATCGTCGTCAGATGACCTGTTCTCCAGCGGGCCGATGCCCAACGAAACTAGGTGGATGAAATGAAACAGACTCAAACAGGCAAGACCAGAGTGCGTCTGATCTAGTCACCTGGATCTAAAGGAATGGTGGCGGTCACTTCTCTGGAGCAGAGGCAGAGGACAGCAGTAGCGGGACACGCGTGGACCTGCAAAGAGAATGAGGCTGAGGTGCCCCATCTACCTCGACTACAAAGCCGTCTAATGGACTGAGTTCATGTGAGTGACGCGCTCTGTGCACGCCTAAATATAAGACGGAGATTGGATCCAAGATGGCTGACATCATCGACGCCGACCTGATCAACAACATCCTAGACGCGCTCGGCGAGATTGATCAGAAGATTGAGGACGCGGAAGGCAAAGCAAATGGTACCAAGGTCAAATCAAAATTCAGACACCTGAGGGCAACTGTCAAGACTGCCGCAATCGAGCTGGAGAAGGACCAGGGGCTCGTGAAGCTGAGATCCCCTATGAAGGGAAGGAGGAAGACCTGAAGACTTTTTGGCACCAGATTGACGGTTGGGCGATCGCGGGCGTCACGGGCAAGAAATAATCTTTCCAGAACAATTGCTTACGCCTCTCGATCATTGCGGCTACAGTCAGTACTGACCTCTCCCGCAGGCCTTGCAGTAAAAGTCCGGGATCGCCTTCGCTGCACCGCAGAACCTGCAGAAGGGAACGAACGCCTTCTTGACCCTCGACCTCAGCCTGACCTTCTCTCTCGCCTGCGCATAGTCGCGGGTGAGGTAGAACTCCCTGACCATCGCGAGCCTCCTTCCGTACGTCGGATGGGTCTGAAACACCTCGGCGAGGGAGGAATCGCCCGGGGGTTCGTTTCCGTGGGACCTGTACCCGACGATCTTCAGCATCATGGACCTGAAGACGCTCGGATCGTCCACGATCAGGAGCGCGGCCCTGTCGGCCGATATCTCCGAGTCTCTGTGCCAGGCGAGCAGGAGCATCTGGATGGGCATCGCTATGAGCCCTAGGCCGGCTATGTTCGCGACAAAGGACGCTCCCGCCCCGAGCGACTCGGCGAGCGTGTGATACAGCATGTGCTTCGACTTGACGTGCCCGAGCTCATGACCGACCAGCGCCATCATCTCGATCTCATCGAGCGAGCCGAGCGCGGCGGAAGTGATCGCCAGCACGGGGCTGTCGTCCTTCCCAAAGGTCGAGGCGTTGAGCTCATGGGTCGGGACTATGAACGTCTCCGGGATCATATCGAGACCGAGCGTCTCGCTGCAGCCGACGATCATCGAACCCAGACGCGATTGCATCTCTACTTTCGAGCCGTTTCGTGCCAGCCACGACCTCATAGACTCCTCGCGACCCTTGCTGAGAACCCCTCCCAGGAGGTAGGGGAGGGGGCCGGTCTCCTGCAGCATCTCGAGATTGTCCTTGTCCCCCGAGAAGAGGAAGTCGTTCGCGGTGACGTCGTAGGGAGTCAGGGCGATCAGCCGCCTGCGACAGTTCAGGCAGAACGTCCGATCCGGTCTGGTGTACGCCTGACAGAACCTGCAGAGAACTTCGGGGGTAGAGCTGTCGCTAGCGATTCGAGCGCCGCATCTGGGGCAGTACTGACTAGCTCCCGGAATCCGCGTTCCACACTTCCCGCAGAAGTGCGTCGGCCTGCTCGACATTCCGATCTGCTTCCCGGCAATCCATGATTAACCTTGTCGGCAAGCGAAACAGGCCCGTCGTGAGCATCCCAATTGACGATGAGGAGATGACAAACGTAACAGCGCCGTCCGGCGTGTACACGTCTTCTCCAGCGGAGGCGCGATTAACCCTTATTACTCGAGCGGCATCTCCTAGGTGTATGCGATTCTATGTGATGGAAAAGCTCAGGACTGGTGTCGACCTGAACTCCAAGCCGTTCGCGAAGGCAGCGGTTGAGTATCTCAAGTATATGGCGAAGCTCGAGAAGAAAGGACAAGTGGTGGGAGGCCCCTGCCTTGACATACTTGGAAACGGTTACGTCCTGGAGACCAAGACGATCGAAGAGATGGGCGAGATATTCTTCGGCTCGCCGGCTAACTTCTTGCTGGATCGGGAGGTCCATCCTCTTGGCAGCTTCCTTGACACCGCCGAGGGCATGAAAGAACTGGCCTAGCAGCCCGCGCGAGTGGCAGATAGCCGAGCACGGATGCCCCTCGGCGCGGAGGCGAAATGAACCCTGCGAGGGAATCAGAACTGCTTTTCATCAAGATTCTACGGGAAAGATCGGGGTTCATACCATGGTAACAATCTCGGAAACGACGTAACCCTGTCATCCGCCGCGATCGGTTTAAGGTCGGGTCACATCCATCCTAATCTGGTGCGCATGCTTTGGGGCTGACAATCACGTCGACAAGGAGGCTCAACTCGGGCCAGGAGATACCTCTGCTCGGACTGGGCGTGTACCAGACGCCGGCAGGAAGGGTCACCCAGGAAGCAGTGAAGTTCGCTCTGAAGGTGGGCTACCGGCATATCGATACGGCGAGCCTGTATGGGAACGAGGAGGACGTCGGCCGCGGGGTCAGAGACAGCGGGGTGCCACGCGAGCAGGTCTTCGTCACCACAAAGCTGTGGAACAGTGACCACGGCTACGATTCCGCCCTGAGCGCATGCGCCAAGAGCCTACGCCGGCTTGGGCTGGGCTACATCGACCTCTACCTGATCCACTGGCCGGTCACGGAGCTCAGGGGCGAGACCTGGAGGGCGCTCGTGGAGCTCCAGCGACGTGGCTCATGCCGGGCCATTGGCGTGAGCAACTATACCGTCAGGCATCTCCAGGAGCTGCTCGACAGTTCGGAGGTAACCCCAGCCGTCAACCAGGTCGAGTTCAACCCGTTTCTCTGCCAGGAGGAGCTGCTCCGCTTCTGCAACGACAAGGGGATACAGCTGGAGGCCTACAGCCCCCTGACGAGAGGGCACAAGCTGCGCCACCCTACGGTTCTCGACGTCGCCAAGAGATACTCCAGAAGCCCTGCCCAGATAATGATCCGATGGAGCCTGCAGCACGGGCTCGTCGTCATCCCAAAGTCGGCCCGCCCCGAGAGAATCAAGGAGAACAGCGAGGTCTTCGACTTCGAGATCTCCTCAGCGGACATGTCCAGGCTCGACTCTCTCAGCGAGGACCTGCACACGGACTGGGACCCCACGGATGAACCCTAGGGACACAGGAAGTAGGCTGAATGTTTCACAGGCTGACAGAGTATTCCCTGATGTTGGTGGCCGAACAATAACGTGCTAACATGGCGACCAAGGTGAAGGAAGCTGCTGGCGCGGTCGAGAGGATATTGCTTCCGCGTCTCAACAGCATCGATGGCGCGCTGATCCTGCCGGATCAGGGGAATCCGTCCAGACACCTTAGCAGGTCGGCCGTATTGATGAGACTTACTGATCCTTCTACATTCCATCATCGCTAAATCAGCGATGAACCGGCCCAAGAAAGCTGATAAGCCAGGAAAAAGTTTGCCAGATAGCGTGTCTTGAGCAAAGACCCTGCTGAAAATGATACAATAAAGCACGATGAGTTTATTTTCGGGCTCGTTCAGAAGCGTATGTATGACGAGTTAGACAGGTTCGACAAGCTGGACTCCAAGGCAAACAGTCTGATAACGCTGTCTGGTGTCCTGGCCGGATTCTTTTTGGGGATAATCACAAACGAGTTCGCTATTCTATCCAAGTTTCCGGTCGTTGATGTTCTACTGCTGTTCGTCGGGGTGGGTCTCCTTATCGCTTCGGTCGCGGCCAACCTGGTGGCGATCCGGGTGAGAAGGTTTGATCTGGTGCCCGATCCGAGGGCACTCATAGATGGATACAAGTCAAAGTCTTACCTGGAGACTCTGCGTCCCGTGGCTGTCGAGATGTCCTCGGTGCAAGAGGAGCTGGTCAAGCTCAACAATCAAAAAGCACACTCGGTTGATACTGCTTGGAATCTCCTGATCGGAGGATTGGGGATAACTTTTATCTTCGTGATCGCCGTATTCGCAAACGCCTGGATTTGAAGAAAAGAGTGCTCAAAAACCTATCAGCGGGATCGAATCCGGATTCGATGCAGACCACTGCGAGGATTAGCTAAGAGCAGGATATGCGAAGATGACCAATGAGACAAGCAAGGAGCAGGAAGAGAGAATCGTGGTCGATCCCCCGTGGACTGGCGATTCAAAGTTGAGACAGCCGGTCTATCGGATAAGTACGCCTGAGGAAACCAAAGAAGGGAAAAAGTAGAGCGATCCTGGTCGATGAATATTCAGAAGACATCCGCACATGGTTCCATCGAATCGCACAAGCACATCGGCAGGGTCTCGCACCTCGCGATATATCCTGTGAAGGGGTGCGCAAGGGTCGACCTCCAGAGCGCTCTGGTCAGCCCGATGGGGCTTGAGGGCGATCGAGAGTACATGGTTGTCAGAGAGGAGGCTGAAGCTGATGGCGCATATCCCTTCGTTACCCAGAGAGACCAGAGGAGCAGGGAAGAAGCCAGGGCACAGAGTCTGGCTGTGCTGGCGCTGATAAGGCCCGAGATAAGGGACGATGCGCTAAGACTCACATGGAAGGGGAGCGACCCGATCGCGGTCGCTCGCGATCGGCATCCCGGCGATGAGATGAAGGTCAGGATACACAAAGAGGTCGTATCTGCCGTCGACCAGGGAGAACCAGTCGCGAGATGGCTGAGCGAGCACCTCGCTGTGAAGGTCCGTTTGGTGAGAGCGAGCGGCGCCTTCCACAGGTTGGCCAGGCAGAACTATATGCCGAACACCAACCAGATCAAGTTCCAGGACGCATACCCGATCCATTGGGTCATGCAGGAGTCGGTGGACGAGCTCTCGAAGATCGCGGGACAGGAGATCCCGTGGACCAGGTTCAGGCCGAACATCGTGGGCGAAGGAGGAGCGCCACAGACGGAGCACCAGATATACGAGGGGACTATCGGAGGGATACGTTTCATTCAGCCAAAGCCCTGCACCCGCTGCCCGGTCACGACAGTGGACCAGGAGATCGGAGAAAAGAGAGGCACTGAACCACTGACATCCCTCAGCAAGTACAAAAGGTGGGACAAGACGAGAGAAACCATATTCGGAGAGAACATCCTGCCGCTGCAGAGCGGCCTGATAGCGGTCGGTGATGACATATTCGAACTTAGCGCCAGGAATCCTCCTCTGGTTTATGGAGCGTAACCTGCTCTCGCACATGATTCTTCCTGCATGGACTATCGGTGTTATCCGTGGGGAGGGAGCACCCCTCGGACCATCTGCGCGGCCGCCTCCTTGTCGTCCACCTCGAACACTATCTGTTTGTAGGTCTCGTGATCAAGGTTGAGGGTGATACACCTGTCAGGATGATGCATCTCGAAGAACGTAATCCCGTTCTGGTCGAGGAACGTGCCGTCCTTGATGACGCCAGGAAGAGAGGTCCCACCGGCTTTCAGCTGCTGAAACGCCTTCCAAGGGACAGTATCGGTAGAAACCGAAGTGATGTGGGCAAGAGGCACCGAGATGGATCTCTTGATGGCAAGTATCTGATCCACACCATGCAATTCAAGGATTAGGTCGTCACCCTCTATCCTGATGGTCCCTACCATATCCCAACCGTCTGGGGTTGCTGGTCAATCTTAAAGGCTGCGACCGGCGCCATCCCAACTGCGGACGTTCTCGGCATCGATGGACTTCCTCGTGAGCTCATATCCCTCAACTGGCAAACCGTTTTCGACGATTTCAGGCCAGGCGAAGGTGCAACGAGACACGCCCCATGGCATAAACGTCTCTAACCAGCTCCTGATAGATATCAGTCTCCAAATCACCAGGCGATGTATATCCTCGGATTCTTGCCGTCGTCCATCTTCTTTGCTCCCAGACCGAAGAACTCAGTGACCCCGCGCAACCACTCCACGGCCTCATCCCGCTCCAGATCCTTGGTCGAGGCGATCTTCTGGAATCCGCTTCTCCTCGCCAATTCGTCCGTCACCTTATCCATGGCCGAGACCAGGGCATAAGACTGGAAATCGGGCTCGGTGCCCTGCTGGACCGACCTGAGATAGATCTTGGCACCTTCGTTCAGCGCCAGCAACCCCGTCTTGAAATCGAACGGCATCGACTCCTGGGTGGTATTGTACCAGTATTTCGCGGGGAAGACGAAGCGAAGCAGCGAGTTCTCCCTCCTCATTCCTATGGCAGCGCGAAGGTAACCCAGGTGTCCCGCATCCAGCCTGAACACCCTTGAAGCCGCGAGCTGTGCCGCTTCCTCCTCCCGGGCCATCCCATCCCACTTTAGAAAAATGTCCGTTCCCATACGTCAGTATTTCCAGCGAAAACTTAACCAGCAAAGTGCTGAAATGTTTCTCTGGTACTCTATCAATTTCTACCATGCATATCGACACCCAGTTTCCTCGACATCTCTGCAGCCTCTGCCGATTCACATGCGCGTGGTAGGCCTGACACCTGCCTTTCCACCAGCGTGTGGATGTGCAGATGATGTTTCCGGCAGCGCGATGAATCCTACGCATGTCTCACACGTCCATAATTGTAAGCCAATCTTACAAAACCATGTACTGATTTATCCTGCTCTACATATGGGGCCTTGTTCGACAAGATACGCCTTCGGTTCAGCGAAGATTCCGTACATACCCTCGGGATTAAGCTCGACTAGATCTAGATGCAGGGAGCTAGAATCCATTGGACCCATATCATTGAGAATCCTTTGAGGCATTTTCAGCGTGAACCATGTGGGATAGGCTGAAGCCACTCCCTCAGCCGCTCACAATATTCATAACCAGACTCCCAGACGCAAAAATGTTCGACTTCTTGAGATACAAGAATGTAGGCAGGTCTGGGCTGAAGGTATCTCTGCTCTCCCTCGGTAGCAATAACTTCGGCTTGCAGGTTCCAGAGGATGAGACCATCAGAATAATCAACAAGGCCATCGATCTCGGGATCAACTCTATCGATACGGCGGACATATACACCGGTGGAATGTCCGAGGAGATAATCGGGAAGGCCGTTCAGGGAAACCGCAGCAACATTATGCTTGCGACCAAGATCGGGTATGAAGAAGACATATCCCGCAAGAGCATCATCGCCGGAGTAAAACGGAGCCTGGAACGGCTTCGTACAGACTACATCGACCTGTACTATATCCACGCGTTCCACCAAGAGACTCCTCTGGAAGAGACGATGTCCACACTCAACGAGTTGGTGCAGCAGGGAAAGCTGCGCCAGATCGCCTGCTCCAACTTTAGCGCAGAGCAGATGGAGATGGCCCGAGAGGTGTGCGAAAGCGGGGGTTACGCACAGTTCGTCGCAGACCAGCCAGAGTACAACATGATCCGAAGGGACGCCGAGACCGGTGTCATCCGATATTGCCTAAGAGAGAACCTGGGAGTGTTCCCATACAGTCCTCTCATGGGCGGGCTCCTCGTCGGGAAATATTCCAAGAATCTACCGGCCCCCGCAGGCTCTCGCGGCGCCTACCATCAGGGATTCCTCGCTTCGGTAGACGCGATTACCTATTCAAAGCTGGAGAAGCTCAAGGCGATAGCTACCAAAGCCAACATCCCATTGATGGAGCTGGCGGTCGGATGGCTGCTGAAGAAAGAAGCCATAACATCAGTGGTCGTGGGTGCATCGAAGGCAGCCCAGTTAGCTGAAACGGTCGCGATCGTGGATCGCAGCATCAGCGACGACATCATAAGGGAGGTGGATGAACTCACCGATTAGACTTCGCAGATCATAAAGTTCACCACAAGACGCAATGAATCGCTGAACGCTGAGCCTCCTCATCGTGACAACAATTGGAGCACATCGTCCCAGGTCATGACCTCCTTCAGCCTCTTCCCGGTCTGTCAGTGATTCCTCGATGGATGAACCGACCCTGCCATCGCCGGAACCCGTCTCGCCCTTTTCCCTTTTGTCCTCACGGAACCTACACAGCGAGATATGCGCTTAATAGACAGAAGACCGCAGAAAGCAGAGAAGTGAGAGCATTGAAGATGAACAAGCTATCCCCGGAAGAAGAAGAGGTCATTGTTCACAAAGGAACAGAGATGCCGTTCTCTGGAGAGTATGAGCGCAACTTCAAGCCAGGGACGTACGTCTGCAGGAGGTGCGAGGCGCCCCTCTATCGATCTGAAGACAAGTTCGACGCTAGATGCGGGTGGCCCGCCTTCGATGATGAGATACCGGGCTCGGTCAAGAGGATCCCTGACGCCGACGGAGACAGGACGGAGATCGAGTGCGCTAACTGTGGGGCCCACCTGGGCCACGTCTTCCTGGGGGAAGGGTTCACAGCAAAGGACACGAGGCACTGTGCAAACTCCATATCACTCAAGTTCGTTCCGAGAGGTTCTCCCTGAGGAGACACCCACCGGTCGGAGACGCGACCAAGTTCAGTG
>JAPCJS010000197.1 GCA_027886825.1 Nitrososphaerota archaeon | reverse complement strand
GCCTCTGATCGTCCCCCCCGAAGATACGCAAGATCTCCCGATTCGATGCGCGTGTCGCTCGGGTCAGCGTGCTTCAGGCCCCACGTGGACCTGAAATCACGATCAGACCAGCGGAGTCCGCACCCTCCGAGTACATCGCCTCAACTGCCTTCTCGACTGCATCCTTCTCGGTTCTCCCAACCGCTATGGTCTGAAGTGCAGCCTCGAATCCAGCCGAAGTTGCTTTATCAGCTGCTTTGATCGCCTTTGATCTCCGAGTCGCTCTTCACTGCTTTCGCGTGGAGGGTACAAGTCAGACGCATCGACACTGTTCCTACCCTTGATCAATCTCCAAAGCAGCAGCTCGTCTCCAACGAATCGGCATTGCTTCCCCGCCGACCGAGAACGGATGCAATCTCCTCCGAGAGCTTTGAGAGGCCGTAGCCTCCTGCGACCGGTCGAATATCATGTATCCATGTCATCCATGCATAGGAGTGCATCGGTTCTCCGTGAAAACTACCATTAATGATAAGCGACGGCTCGCCGTCTAAAGGGAGCACAACCACTGCGTGTCCGTGGATGCTGGCGAACCCCGAGATCCACCTGACGTCTCCCATTCTTTCCCACGCAAGAGGTTCGCCGTAGATACCGAGTGTGTCAATCCTTTTTTCGTCATTACGTTCCTGAGTCTCTTCACCTTCGTCCTGTATTCCTTCTCGGGGAAATCGAGCGGGAGCCAATCCCGTTTCACCTTCCCCTTGAAAGGGATGCGTGGCTTGCTAGTCGCCGCCATTACCTCACTATGTTTCAAACCCTGCTCCGCCGACGCCGCAAGAATTTCCTCGAGTAAATATGGCGGACGACACTTCACTCTCTCGGCTCTGGCAGCGCTGGGATTAGGCTGGCCCAGAATAGACCACGCATAGGTCGGCGAGAATCAGGATAGAGGCTAGGCCGCGGCCATTTCTGTCTTAATCTCTTTCAAGGAGAGGCTCGACGATTTCGTGACGGCTCAAGTGATGAGAGAGCACCGCGCTGAGCTTAAATAATTCCAAGCCCACTGCTCAATCGTGTCAGAGGAAGTCCGCACTTTTTTCCGTTTCTGCCCATCCTGTGGCAAGAGATTCCATATCCAGCTCCTCCGTAAAGAGAAGGTGGCGGTTGAACGAGAGCATGAGAACGAGGAGAGAGTCGTGCCAGGAGTAATAGATCAAGTCTCAGGTTTCTCCGCACCTGTCCCTCTTGTTCTAGAGGAAGGCCACCCAGTCATCGTTGATATAGACGATTACCGTTATAGCTACCGATGCAAGCACTGCGGGCACGAATGGAATGAGGAGCACATAGAAGAAAAACAGGGACACTGAACGGTTCGAATTCTATTAATGATCTCTTCCCTACGATTTCATCTCTTCTGTGTGGACCCGACCCTAGTAAACGGCTAAGGACCAATCCAGGCTTCAGTTGAGATCCGCATGATGGTCCGAATCATTCCCTGATTGATGACTTCGAATCAATATGCGCGGTGCACCTCTTCTTACCGGGACGCCATCTTGACGGCTCAGAGCCTCCTGGCTCGTGAAGTTCATCGGGCCTGACAACCTTCAACGGCCCTTTGACCGCTCAGATTCGACGCCAACTAGGACGTGCAGGCCGAAAGAACCCTTTTAATCGCGAAGAGAGCGCCGCTCCGCAACAAGATCATGCAGTCGATAATCACTGCAGTCAAGGAAGCCTCGATATGCGTTAGGAAGGGATATCGGGTGCAGTCAGGGGAAAGCGTCCTGGTCCTCGCTGACGGGGGCCACATGACCGAGGCCCTGGCTCTCGCTGCTGCAGCGAACGCGGCAGGAGCGAAGGTCGCCCTCATGGACATCTCCTCCATAGTGGCAGAAGGGCTCCTGGTCCCGGGGATACCAGAGCCGCCGAAGCATGTCAGCGCTGCGGTGAAGAACTCTGATGTCATCATAATCAAGACGGAGATAGACTACGCCCACAGGTTCGCTCATACGACGACGGTGCGCGAGGCCGTGGACAACAAAGTGAAGATCGCCTCGGTCGAGGAGGGGCTGGGTTCGTGGGGCCTGACCGACGAGGACATAGACAAGGTCGAGAAGAGGACGGACAGCCTGATCAAGAGGTTCAAGGGCGCAGACAAGATACACGTGACCTCCAACCAGGGGACCGACATTACCCTCTCCATCAGGGGGAGGCCCGCCCTCAAGGTCACGCCGGTCAGGATCCCCGGGGTGATGATGGGCCCGATGCCGCTGTGGGGAGAGGCGGCCTACGCGGCCATCGAGGGCAGCGCGAACGGCCAGATAGTGATGGATGGGGTGATGAACGTCGTGGCCCCCTACGGCATGAAGACGAACATCACCGTGAAGATCAAGGACGGACGGGCCCAGGAGATCACGGGGGCGGAGGAGGCGCAGAAGCTAAGGGAGATACTCGCCGCCGCGGACGAGGGCGCCGACATGCTCGCCGAGTTCTCCCTCGGCTCGGGCCACCTTGTGAAGTTCGGGACCCTCTCCGAGAAGGGGAAGCTCGGCACCATCCACTTCGCGCTGGGCGACAACCATCACGCGTACCCCGGCGGTAAGAACGTCTCCAAGTGGCACCTGGACGCCACCGTCCGTTACCCGACCGTTGAGGTCGACGGCAAGACCATAATCAAGGACGGGGTCTGGACCTTCGAGAAGAGTTAGGGCGGTCTACTGTCGATGCCGCTCTTCAGACCCGAAGACTTTCTCATGCCCGGCGACGCCGAGGAGGCACTGCAGAGGCTGCGTTCAGAGGGTAAGCGCGCTCACGTCATCGCAGGTGGGACCGGTTTCTATGAACTGGCCCGGCGCGGATACATCCCCGAGGTCAAGTCCGTCGTCTCGATAATGAAGCTGGGCTTGGCGTACGTCCGTCAGGAAGGCTCCCAGGTTCGTATTGGAGCGACTACGACGCTCCAGACCCTTCTAGAGTCAGGGGCCGGGGGACTGCAGGGGCTCGAGGCAGTCGGGGACTCCCTCCACGAGATAAGACCGGTGCAGGTGCGGAATGTCGCCACGGTCGGGGGCGAGGTCTGCATCTCCGTCCCTCTGGTCGATCTGCCGACGGCGCTGCTCGCCTGTGAGGCCTCTCTGACCATACTTTCTGCGGGTGGGGCAGAGAGGGAGGCGAGTCTGGATGGTTTCTACATCGACGCCTTCCTCACGCGGCTGAGATACGGCGAGATAGTGAAGGAGGTGAAGCTGCCGGCGCCCTCCTCCCACACCGTCCACTCCGCGTTCGTGAAGTTCGGGAGAACCTCGTACGATTTCAACCTGATCAACGCCGCAGCCTCGCTCTCCCTCGAGGGAGAAAGGGTGAAGCAGCTCCGGGTCTTCGTCGGCGGAATCGGACGCGCCCCGGTGAGGGCGAACGAACTCGAGAAGAGGCTCAGAGGCAGGACCCTTGACGAGCGGTCGATAATGGAGGCCGCGAAGGCAAGCTTCGAGGAGAAGGAGCTCCTTCCATCCGTCCACGGCTCGAAGGAGTACAAGTTCGCAATCCTCCCCGTAGTGCTCAGGGACTGCATCCTGAAGGCCCAGGCGCGGGCGATGGAGGGTTCTTCCTCTTGAAACGGACAATCGAGATCAAAGTCAATGGAAAACTCCACGCCGTCTCCGTGTGGCCCTACGACACCCTGTCGAGGGTGCTGAGGGAGGAGCTGGGACTCACAGGGACGAAGCG
>JAPCJS010000027.1 GCA_027886825.1 Nitrososphaerota archaeon | reverse complement strand
CGTACCGACGATCCATGTAGACGTATGAACCCGGCTGGATGTCAGTGACACCGGGATATCCCGCGCAGATGTTGTACGTGGCGGTCCCGGCGCACGTCACTATCTCAGGGACGATTCCGAGCTCCTTGAAGGCCTTGATCGTCGCGGTGATCATGCCGAGTGAGACCATCGTCTTGGTCTTCCTCTCCTCGAAATCGGGGGTGCTGATCTGGAGATGGCCCTCGTACGCCTGGATGCCCCTGATCCGCAGGCCCTCTGTCTCGGTTATCCACTTGGCGAATCTTGCGGCGGGCTCCCCGGGTTGCTGCCCCGTCTTGTTCAATCCGACGTCGATATCTACGAGCACATCGACTGTCGTGCCTCTGTGCCTGGCCGCCCTGGCGAGCATCTCTGCGTTCTCCTTCCCGTCGACTATGATCTTGATGTCTCCGTTCCTGCTCAGGTTGAGGAACCTCTCGATCGTCTCCCTGCTGGCCAGGTTAGCCGTGAGCAGCACGTGGTCGATCCCGTTCAGCATCAGGGCCTCTGCCTCGATCAGCGTCTGGCAGCACTCTCCTACCGCACCCGAGTCCATCTGCTTCTTCGCGATGAAGGGGCTCTTGTGCGATTTTGCGTGCGGCCTGACCCCGCAACCCTTTGAGTTCACATAGTCCTGCATCTTTCTGATGTTCCTCTCGGCTGCGTCGAGGTCTATGATGACCGCCGGCGTCGGCAGCTCGTCGATGTTCATCTTGTTCGTCGTCGGTCCATCCCAACCTCTGAGTATTGAACTTGCCTTCAGCGGCATCGGGGCCGCTCCTCTCGATGCCTAGAACACCGCGATCGGGTTCACGAGGGAACCCGTCCCTCCGGGAAGTCTCAGCGGCGCGAGCACCACCATGAACTCCCAGCGTCTCTGCTCCTGGCAGACCTTGACGAGCTCCTCGAACTGGAGGCTGTCGCCGCAGGCCAGACCCATCGCACCGATCTGGAGGGCGTGGATGGGATGGATCACACCCTCGACCTTGCTGGGAACGGTCTCGCCGTCCCCGTCAGGAAGGAACGCTGCGATCCTGCGCTCGTGCAGAAGGCGCATGGCGGTCGGATGCAGGCCTGCCCTCCCCTGGCCGCCGTGGTCGATGTCCCACGGACCGAGCTCCCGCCGGCGCAGCGGATGTCCTACTCTGAAGACGAAGAGGTCCCCCTGGCCCAGGCGGACCCCCTGCGCCTCCTCAGCGGCCTCAAGCTCTTCCGATGTCACCGCGTCGCCTGGCTCCAGCCACTTCTTCCCCCTGAGCCTCGGTATGTCGAGGAGCACTCCACGACCCACGATCCCGTGCGCGTATGCGGTGATGTCCATCACCCTCGCGCCCTGCGAGTTTACGCTGCTCAGCGGCTTGTTGTTGTACAGTCTGCCCTGGTATGCGACGTGGCAGAGCGCATCAACGTGCGAATGCGCGTTTCCGTGGCACCCGCACCCGAGATAATCGGCGACGAACTGCGGTTCGCCCGCGCTCGCCGGGATGTCGTACGTCTGCGTCATGTGGTGTATCGCAGGGTTGGGGTTGTCCACGTCCGCGACCGTATCGATCGGCCTCGCCATCGAGACGGAACGGCCAGAGCGGACCAGCAAGGCCGCTTTCCTCATGGCCTCAGGAGTGATATAATTGAGCGTCCCTCTCTCGTCCGCCGGGCCCCAGCGGCCCCAGTTCGAGACGTCGTGGAACAGCTGATCGAACTCAGCTTTTCTCATCGGTGCGTTGACGGGTGCATCCCCGGTGCTCGCGCTGTCCTTGCGCTGTTTTGGCGCAGCCATGCTCTGGGTTTCCGCCGTGTCGCTCTCTTGTTTATGGTTGTCGGTGAATGACTGCGCCGATTGGTCGGACGTTCTTTCGTTCGGTCAGTCGGTCAGTGCATTCCTCTGCCGCCCGTGACCATGTGGAGCTCGCCTGTGACAAAGTCGGACTCGTCGGAGGCCAGATACACGGCTGCGTTAGCCACCTCATCAGGCGTACCGTTTCTCTTCAGCGGGGTCTCTTCGATGATTGCCTGAGCGGTGCTGCTGGGTATCCCTGCTATCATCTCCGTCTCTATCCAGCCCGGAAGGATCGCGTTCACGCTGATGTACGGTCCGAGCTTCAGTGCGAGCGCCTTGGTGAGCCCGTTCATGCCAGCCTTGGAGACGACGTACTCTACGAACCGCATCGCAGAAGGATGATATGCGCCTGAGTTTGACGAGATGTTTATGATCTTCCCCCTCTTCTGCTTCAGCATTATCGGCGCGACTTCCTTTGCGCAGAGATAGGCTCCCTTCAGATTGACGTCGATGGTCCTGTCCCAGACGTCATCGTCAGCCTCCAGAAACGTCTGCGTGAACATCACTCCGGCGTTGTTGATCAGGATGTCGACGCGGCCATAGGACTCGATCGTCTCCTTGACGAGCCTCTTGACATCCGCAGGGTCCGAGACGTCCGCCTTCACGACTATCCCCTCGCCCCCTGCCTTTCTTATCTCGCCGAGAAGCTTGGTCGCCTCGGCCTTCGACCGATTGTAGTTTATCACGACCTTCGAGCCCTCTCTTGCGAAACGCCTCGCGATGGCAGCACCTATCCCGCGTGAGGCACCCGTCACTATCGTTACCTTTCCCTTCAGGCGCACAGCCGGCGTTTTGGCTCCTCCACTCTATAATCTTCTCTCTGGCCGTGGGCGTAGGACAGTCTAGCAGCAGCATCGGCATTGGTGAAACCGCTAAGAGTGAAAAGTTCCAAAACTTCTAGTAATGGACGCGCTTTCAAAGGTTAAATAGCAAAGTCGGAACTGATTACGTCTTGTATTGGCAAGTAAGTCCGCTTTCATGCGCGACGCTACTGGTCTAGTAAGGTCTTTTACCTGGTATGACGCTCTCATCGTCAGCCTCTCAGTCACAGGTCCCACGTACTTCGGGATTGCTTCGCAGATAGGCTACATCGCCCCCAACGAGGCCGGAGCGGACTTCACTGTCTCCGCCGTCATTGGCGTCTTGTTCATGCTCCCCCTGGGCGTGATGTACTACATCTTCTCGACCTCCATGCCTCGCTCTGGCGGCGATTACATCTGGATGGGCAGGAGCCTCCATCCCAGCGTCGGGTTTGTGGCTGGCTGGGCGATGTGGCTCTCCTTCATCGCTTTGATGTCCGGAGGTGCGGCGACATGGGGCGCCGTCGTGGTGCCTGACTTCGCGCTGACCATGGGCTACACTTGGCACGTCTCGGGGCTGATCACATGGGCTCAGAGTTTCGTCAGCCCTGAGAACACCTTCCTCTATGGCATGCTGGGCGTGATCGTCTTCGGGGTCATCATCACCAGCCTCGGCTCGAAGGTCTACAGCAGACTCATGGTCGTTCTGGCGATAATCATCATGGCCGGCACGATAACGGTCTTGGTGCTGCTCGGCGTCACCTCCAACTCCACGTTCGCAACCGACGTTGGGAACTACTTCCAGGGGACGATCACATACAACGGTGTCATCTCCCAGGCGCAGGCATCGGGGTGGTCCTTCACGCCGATCATGACGAGCGTCACCCTGCTCAGCATCCCGTTCGGCGTGCTGCTCTTCAACGGGTTCAACTACTCCGCCTACATCTCGGGCGAGGTCAAGAACGCCAAGTACAGCATGCTCTGGGGCATACTGATAGCACTAGGGATCTGCGCTGTGATAGATGTCATCGGGCTCTTCCTCTCGATGCGGATGCTAAGCTATCCCTTCAACCAGGCGGCGTTCGCTCTCTTCGGCGCCGGAAAGTTCCCGCTGGGTGTGTCTCCCTGGCTTGCCGTCTTCGTGCCCGCCGTCATCGGCAGCCCGTACCTTGCCACCTTCGTGCAGCTCGGGTTCCTGATCTTCTTCCCCTGGTGGGGATGCGGGCTCGTGCTGAGCGCATCGAGATACGTCTTCGCCTTCTCATTCGACAGGATACTCCCCACAGCATTCGCAGACGTGAACCCGCGGTTCCACATACCTGTCAAGGCGACCATCCTGACCCTGATAGTCGCCGCCCTGCTCATGTACTTCACGGCCTATACCACCTACATCGGCCAGTTCCTCAACACGACGACGATCTGGGCGATCGTTTGGATTGTGGTGGGCATATCGGCCATAGTGTTCCCGTTCCGAAGGAAGGATCTTGCTCACGGCCTGGTGGGAGGAAAGTGGCTGCTCCCGATCTTCGGGGCCCTGTCGGTCATAGCCATGACCATCACCCTCTACTATGCTGTAACCACTCCCGCAATTGGTCCATCGACGGCCGATGCCGACGCGCTGCTCGCAGTGATCTTCGGCTCGGGGATAATCATCTACATACTCCGGTACTTCTACTTCAGGGGCAAGGGCATCAACCTGGGTGCGGTCCTCCAAGAGATACCGCCAGAGTAGCCGAATCTATGTCACCAGCTCGGAGCCCAGAGGAACCGCTGGCCCAACGCCTCAAGGGTCGGGTGGCCCTAGGGCCGCGTGCGAGCAAGGGGATCGGCGCGGCGATCGCACGGATTTACGTCTCCGAATGGGCGGATGCCGCCGTGGCCGGGGCAGGTAGCAACGCTTGAAGATGCTCGTCGTCGGCGACAGCTTCATCACGGTCGAGGACTTCCGGAACGCGTTCGCGACCATATCCGGGACCAACGAGGTCCGTTTCATCCGGCTCGACGAAGGCGAGAAGCTCGTACCGGTGAGCGGATCTGAGAAATCGCTAGGCGAGTATCTCGGGAGCACGCGCCAGCTCATCTCGGAACTGGGTGACGCAGAGGTTCTGGCAGTGCATGGTGCACCCGTCTCAGATGAGGTCCTCGGCGCAGGGAAGAACCTGAGGTTGCTATGCTGTGCCAGGGGCGGACCCGTGAACATCGACATCGCGGCCGCGAGCAGAAGACATATCCCGGTGGTCACTGCTCCGGGGAAGAACGCCGAGGCGGTGGCCGAGCTCACCGTGGCGCTGATGGTGATGCTATCCCGCAACCTCATCCGCGCGTACAACCACGTCGTGGCGACCCGGGTCGTCGGGAAGGACAACTACGAGGGAAACCAGTTCTTCGGGCACGAGCTCGACGGGAAGGTGCTCGGCCTAATAGGATTCGGCAGGGTCGGCTCGCGCGTAGCCAGGCGGGCCCTCGGATTCGGCATGTCTGTACTGGTCTATGACCCGTACGTCGATCGTTCGAAGGTTGAGTCGGATGGCGTGAGCGTCGCCAGCCTGGACGAGGTCCTCTCGAGGTCTGATTTCGTATCCCTCCATGCAAGGGAGTCAAAGGAGAACGAGAACCTGATGGGGGAACGGCAGTTCGCGATCATGAAACAGGGTGCGTTCTTCGTAAACACCTCCAGGCCCAGCATGGTCGACGAGGCCGCGCTGCATGCTTCACTCAAGAGCGGAAGGCTGGCAGGCGCGGGCCTCGACGTCGTCCGGTACGACCCGGCAAGGCCGATCAACCCGCTCGTGGAGCTCGACAGCACGATAGTCATGCCGCACCTAGGTGGCGCGACCTTCGAGACGACCACCAAGGGCGCGGTCATCGTTGCGAAGCAGGTCGAGCGCTATCTGAGGGGGGAGCGGCTCGAGACGGTCGTCAATCCCGAGGCACTGAAGTGAGCTGGTGATCGACGCGATGCCACAGTACGTGATGGCCATAGATGTTGGCACGGGGAGCTGCAGGGCAGTCGTCTTCGACAGAGCGGGTCGCCAGATCTCGATAGCTCAGCAGGAATGGGCGCACCGCCCGCTCCCGGGGGTGCCTGGCTCGCAGGTCTTTGAGACGAGAAGGAACTGGGGACTGATCTCGCGGTGCGTGAGAGAGTCTCTCTCCGCCGGGTCCATCGAGCCGTCTCAGATCAAGGCCGTGAGCGCCAGCAGCATGAGGGAGGGCATGGTCCTCTACGACGCCCGCGGCCGGGAGATTTGGGCTTGCCCCAACGTCGATTCCAGAGCTGCAGCGGAGGCTCGCCTCATGGTCGAGGACGGTACCGCCGAGAAGATCTACTTTGAGAGCGGAGACTGGGTCTCGATAACCGCGCCCCCGAGATTCCTCTGGATTCGGCGGAACAGACCAGATATCTTCAGGAAGATCGCCCACATGGGGATGATCAGCGACTGGATACTGTACAGGCTCTCCGGCCGATTCGTCACCGACCCATCGGTAGGCTCCAGCTCCGCGATGTTCGACCTGAGGCGCAGGCGTTGGTCTCCTGCCATCGCGGAGCTGTGCGGGCTGGAGATTGGGATCTTCCCGGAGGTCGTGGAGTCGGGGAACGAGATAGGGGAGGGAGTCACCGTCGAGGCCGCGCACGAGACCGGTCTGGCTCCTGGGACGCCCGTGGTGTCGGGAGGCGGAGACACCCAGATGGGGCTCGTCGGGATTGGCGCGGGAGGAGCTGACAGGATCACCATCGTTGGAGGAAGCTTCTGGCAGACCACGGTGCTCATGGACCGGGCCAGGATAGACCCGAAGATACGGCTCCGGACTCTCTGCCACGCGTTACCTGACCAGTGGATGATGGAGGGCATCGGCTTCTACAGCGGCCTCACGATGAGGTGGTTCAGGGACGCTTTCTGCCAGAGCGAGAAGGAGGAGGCGAGACGCCGCGGGACTGACCCCTACATCGCCATGGAGGATCTGGCGCGCTCCGTCCCTCCGGGGTCCAACGGGGTCCTGGGCATCTTCTCCAACCTGATGAACTCGAAGAGGTGGGTGCACGCCTCTCCTTCCCTCATACAGTTCGACATCGGGGATCCCGCAAGATCCGGCAAGAAGGAGTGCATCAGGGCGATCGAGGAGAGCGCCGCCTACGTCGCCCTGGGTCATCTGAAGATCATCGAGTCGATCGCGCGGGGCCGGACCGATCACGTCCTGATGACCGGAGGGGCCTCCAAGGGGAGCCTCTGGCCGCAGATCGTCTCAGACGTCCTGGGCGTCAGGGTGGACGTCTCTGTCGTGAAGGAGAGCACCGCTCTAGGGGCCGCCATCTGCGCCGGACGGGGGGCGGGCTGGTACGACGACATCCGGGACGCCTCGAGGAGGCTGGTCAGGATCGAGAAGAGGCTCGAGCCGTCGCGCAAGAACCACGAACTCTATCGGGGTCTCTACTCCAACTGGTCAGAGGTCTACGCGCGCTCGCTCGCAATGGTCGAGGAAGGTCTCGTGAGGCCGCTCTGGCGCGCAGCCGGAAGCTAGGGGTAGGTGTAGCTCGGCTTCAGCGAGATCGCGTGGCCGCTGACCGTCTCCGAGACCATCTTCAGGACGGGCTCTGTGTCCATGTAGTAGAACTCTATCCCCTCCAGTCTTCCGCTCATGAGGACCTCTATCCCGTCCTTCCTAAAGTCCGAGAGGGCTCTGGCCACGTCCTCTACAGGGTTGACCACCGAGACGTGATGGAGGCCCTCTCCCTTCTCTTCCAGGAACTCCCTGTAGATGCTCGGGCCCTCGAGCGGCTGGAGTATCTCAAAATCTATCGGGTCGCAGTGAACCTCCGCTCCCATCATGGTATAGTGCACCGGCTTTCCCCTCAGCTCGGTGTGGTGCAGGACCGGAGGCTTGTGCTCGTAGACGCTCCAGGGGCCCCATCCCATGATGTTGTGGTAGTTCTCCATGGTCTTCCTGAGGTCTTTGACCACGACGGCCACCTGGGTTATCCTCATGCCGGGTGGGACCTTAGCTTTGGCCCGGGCCATGGCCGGATTTTTCCTACACTATTTTTTAAACCTTGGCTGAAAGCATATATCACCTTCCTCCTCGAAACCGTCCGAAGGTGCAAGAGCGCAGATGGACTGGGGTCTAAAGAACAGACTTGCGAGGATGATAAAGCCCTCGGACGGACGCTCCGTGATGCTCGCCTGCGACCATGGTTATTTCATGGGCCCGACACGCAGACTGGAGGTCCCGAGAAGGACCTTCGGGCCTCTAGTCCCGTACGCCGACGCCCTCTCTGTCACGAGGGGCATACTGAGGACGTCGGTCGACCCTGCATGGGAGGTCCCGATTCTCCTCAGGGTCTCGGGCGGCACGAGCGTGCTGCAGGATGACCTGAGCGATGAAGGCCTTACCGTAGGGATGAAGGACGCGCTGCGGCTGAACGCCTCGGCCGTCTCGATATCGATCTTCGTCGGCACGGCACACGAGAGACAGACGCTCCTCAACCTGGCGAAGCTGGTCGACGAGGGCGAGGAACGCGGTATGCCCGTCATGGCGATTACCGCTGTGGGAAAGGAGCTCGAGAAGAGGGATTCGAGATATCTGGCCCTTGCATGCAGGATAGCAGCAGAGATAGGGGCGCACGTCGTGAAGACCTATTACTGCGAGGGGTTCTCAAAGGTCGTAGAGGGGTGTCCGGTCCCGTTGGTCGTGGCCGGAGGCCCGAAGCTGAACACAGAGGTCGATGCGTTCCAGCTCGCCCACGATGCGCTCCAGGAAGGAGCGATCGGCGTGGACATGGGAAGGAACATCTGGCAGAACGACCACCCAGTCGCGATGATAAGGGCCATCAGGGCGATAGTCCATGACGCCGCGACGGTCAAGGAGGCCTCGGACATCTTCGACCAGAGCAAGGCAGCCTCGATAGCCGCCTAGGACTCCCGCCCATGCGAACAGAGGTCGCGGTGATCGGCGGGGGCTCGACAGGCTCAAGCATCCTCTATCACCTCGCAAGGGCCGGCTCCCCCAGCCCTCTCCTGATCGAGCGCGGACCTGCCATCGCCTCCGGACAGACCAGCCGATCCACCGCGCTTGTACGGACACACTACAGCGTACCCGTCGTCGCGCGGATGGCCCTCCTCAGCTATCGCTTCTTCAGGGATTTCGGGGAGCTCCTGCCCGGTTACACTGCGGGCTACCGGGAGACAGGCCTCCTGATAGGAGTCGACGAGCGGTCCGAAGGTTCCGTCCGCGAGAACCTGCAGATGCTCAGACAGTTGGGCATCCGGTCGGACTTTGTGGACATGGAGCAGGTCAAGGAGATCGAGCCACTGCTCGACACCAGCGGCTTCAGCGCTGTCGTCCACGAGCCACAGATGGGCTATGCCGAACCGTCCACCACCGCAGCCTCCTTCGCAGGTGCAGCCCGGGCTCTGGGCGCGAGAGTCCTGACCGACACCACCCTCATCGGGCTCAGCAAGACGGCGGAGGGATACTCGCTCTCGACCAGCGGAGGAGAGGTAGAGGCACGCCAGGTCGTCCTGGCGACAGGGGTCTGGTCGGGTCCCATCTTCAATTCCCTGGGCGTCCCGTTACCGATGAAGCCGGTCAGGCACCCTGTCGCAATCTACGGCCGTCCTCAGGAATTCCAGGGCATCCGTCCGACCGTCTTCGACTTCCCTCGTTCGGCCTACTTCAAGGCGGAGGGACAGAACCTGCTCTTCGTGGGTAGCATGGAATCGGAGCTCGACGCGTCCAGTCCTGCCGCTGACCCGGACAGCTTCGACGAAGGCGTGACCTACGAGGAGATCGAGAAGTACTCCGAGTGGACGGCGAACGCCTTCCCGATAATGGCATCCAAGGGAAGGTACGAGAGGGGCTACAGCGGGCTCTACGACAACACCCCGGACCAGCAGCCCATAATTGACGAGCTCTCCGACTTTGGCTACCCGGGTGTCCGCTGCTTGGTCGGGCTGAGCGGCCACGGTTTCAAGCTCAGCCCGGAGTTCGGAAGGCTGATGGCCTCGCTGGTGATGGACGGACGGTTCGATGACTACGACGTCTCGGTCTTCCGGCTGAAGCGCTTCGAGACGGGCAGGCTCCTAAAGAGCAAGTACAGCCTCTCGACCATCGGCTGACCTATGAGCCCTGTGCTGTATCCGTCTCGTTCTGGCCGAGTGGGGTCGCAGGATGCGCTATAAACAACACATAGGACCTAGAGACCGAGACTCCATCCGGCGCCGCAACCGAGACGTTCACGGTGTAGTTGGCGTCGATCGCGCCGCTGAACTGAGGGATGACCACCGACAACGTCTGGATCCTCGTAGGGTTGATCGATATCGGAGCCGTCCCTGAGCCGAGAAAGGTCTCGCCGTTCCATGCCTCGGCTATGATCGTTCCCTTCACGAACCCATAGAAGTTATTGTCGTAGGTGACGTTCAGGACGTTCTGACCCCTTCCATCGAGCCCCTGGGTGATCCTCGTAAGCGTAAGCGAGTTGCTGTAGTCGAGGGCTCCCAGCTTGAATGCCTCGACCAGGTCGTTGGAGCTAGCGTCCCTCGCTCCGAGATTACCCAGGCTGAAGTTGTTCTCTATGAAGCTGAGCAGGGACGAGTGGTCCGAGAGCGTGTTGTCGACGTACCCGTTCTTTGCGAACGGGGAGATTAGTATGAGCGGGACCCTAAAGCCGTAACCGTTCGGGTCGACCTGGGGAGGGGCGACGTGATCATACCAGCCACCATAGTCGTCCCAGGTCAGGAATATCGCGCTCGAGGACCAATACTGGCTCTTCTGAAGAGCTGAGACCACCGACCTCGTCCAGGCCTGACCCACGTCCAAGGAGTAAGGCGGATGGTCGCTCGACGAATCGTTGGGTGGCATCACCCATGATACCTGGGGAAGGTTCCCACCTGCGATGTCGCTGAGGATGGCCTGACTGTCCGTGATCTTAGAGCCCCAGCTGCCCTGCTGGAACTGCCTGAACCCTGGAAGAGGGTTCCACCCGGAGTATCCGGGTGCGTAACCCGCGTAGTATCTCCAAGTGATACGGGCCTTATCAAGCTCGGTCATTATGGGATTGAAAGAGAACGTTGCGAATGAGTTGTTGATGACGTCTCCGTCCCTTCCCGCCACCAGATACACGTGGTTCGGAAGGCTCGGACCCAGGACCGACGAGAAATAATTGTCAAAGAGGGTGTAGTTCTTCGCAAGACCCCAGTAGTAGGGGATATTGCTCCCGTCGTAGTAGCCGAAGGTCCGGTTTGTTCCTGCCTCCTTTAGAAAGGCATCCATCCTGCCACCATCATAGGAAAGATGGGCACAGATCCAACTATGACAGAGGTCAGAGGTGATCGGCTTCGTTATGTGAAAGGGATTGACACCGGGAGGATCGTTCTGGATGCCGTTGACCCCCGGGAAGGTCCCGAAGAAGTTGTCGAAGGTATGGTTCTCCTGCATGATTATGATGACGTGCTGAATCTGGCTCTGGCCATCCGTGGGGGCCGCGCCCACACTGAATGCTCCGAACGGTAGGATGAGCAGCGCCAGGAGAGGCAGAACGAAGAACGTCTTTTGCAACTTACATCATCTTCCATCAGTGCTCATGCGGAGCGGTCGCGAACAGATTGGCCTCGAGCCTCCTTGACTGATCCGTTCGGACGCCGTCATGGGTTTCCCTTGGTTCCTCGCGGATGGCACTTGCAGAGCGAATATAGAGCTATCTAGAAATGTGCATAAAGATAAGACCCGATGCGATACAGATTAGATGAAACATAGCATCTGGACCGAGATTTAAATAGTGTGAGCGGACCTAACCAAATGTTGATTCTTCTCCCCAGGGAAGGATACCGTTCCATCAGTCTCGTCGCGGTCATTATCTCGCTCCTCGGTCTCTCACTTGTCCTCGCGATCCCGACCCACGCTGCTCTGGGCGCAACCCCTGTCTCTCCGGCCTCTCCAATCTCCGCAACGATCCCGGTGGTCCCGACGCTCCTTACCGGATACAGGCCGATGGGACCGCTCTCCCCTTCGACTCCTGTGACCGTCACGATCGGGATACCGCTGCAGAACGGGCAGTCCCTCCAGTATCTGACCGAACAGATATCCACCCCGGGCTCGCCGATGTATCATCAGTTCCTCTCGCAGGCCCAGATCCAGCGCTTCCTCCCGACCGCAGAGTTCCAGGTGGCACTCGCGTATCTTGAGCAGCGCGGCCTGACGATCCTGAGCAGCAGCCTGGATTCGATAATCACCGCACAGGGGACCGCGTCGCAGGTCTCACAGAGCATGGGGCTGAGTCTGGAACTATATTCCAACGGCACCAGCTCATACTACAGTGCGTCGGGTGTCTCCCAGATTCCCGGAGCGTACGTCTACTCCTCCAACGTCACCGCGGTCCTTCTCCGCCACCCGCCTGACCTTGTGACCGGTGCCACCGTATCTGCTCTCGATGCGCGGGCATCTCAGACCAACCAGACCGTCCCGATAGAAGCCTATCCTCTCAAGGACCTCCAGTCGGTGTACAACGCCACCTCGCTCTACGCCAAGGGGAACACAGGGGCAGGCTACACCGCCGGAGTGCTCGACTTCTACGGCGACCCCTACATCACACAGCAGCTGCAGTATTTTGACCAGCTCTACGATCAGCCTTCCGCCCGGCTCAACGTGATCCCGATCGACGCCTACAACCCCAGTCTCGGGACCGTCGAGGGCTGGGCGGACGAGATCAGCCTGGACGTCGAGTCCGTGCACACGATGGCCCCGGGAGCCACGATCGACCTCTATATCGGCAATGGCGCGCTCGCCCTCTCCACAGCGATAGCAGCGATTGTGTCCCAGGACAAGGTCAGCGATCTCTCGCAGAGCTTCGGCCTCCCTGAGGCCACACTCTCCTCTTTGGGAGCGAGCGCTTTCGAGATGAACGTCGTACTCGCCGACCAGTACTACATGCTGGGCTCCGCCGAGGGAATCACATTCGTCTCCTCCACGGGAGACCTTGGGGGAAGCGGCGCGGCCGGAGGACCGGAGGGCTCGGTCGCATATCCCTCGACGTCCCCCTACGTGGTCGCGGTAGGTGGCACAACGACCTATCTCACGTTCGACGGGCCCAGGGTCTCCTCCTCCTACCAGACCGCATGGTCCAACTATGGTTTCGTCCCCCACGGCGCGAACTACGGAGGAGGCACCGGTGGTGTGAGTGACCTCGAACCGAGGCCGTGGTACCAGTCTTCTCTCACGGCACCCGCGGGGTTCCCCTCGGGCAGAGAGGTGCCCGACCTCTCGCTCAACGCCAACGTCTACCCTGGGGTGTTCATTGTCGTACCAGGGAACCTGACTGCGATATCGGGAGGGACCAGTGAGTCCTCACCCCTGCTCGCAGGGCTGCTAACACTCCTGATGGGGGCGTCCAAGTCGGAACTGGGACTGATCAATCCTAGCCTTTACAGCCTGGCCCAGGATCCCTCGCTTTATTCGAAGGTCTATCATCCGATCACCTTCGGCTACATCATACCCTGGGTCTCCCAGAGCGGGTATAACATGGCTACCGGCTGGGGTGCCCCCAACATCGGCGAGATGGCGTACTACGGCCTCGGCGCCGTCTCCTCGAAGGACCTGAGCGTGAACGTCACCCTGACAGAGAACGGGACGCAGCCCGTGGACGTCCTCTCCGGGGCCGTACTCTCGATAAGTGCGGAGATAAAGAACGGGGCGTCTACTGTCTCGACCGGCAGCTTCGTCGCGGAACTCGACACGCTCACGGGCGCCCTCATGAACGTGCCACTAGCCTTCGACACCCCGAGCAGTTCCTGGAAGGGCCATTTCACCTCCCCAGAGAACGCGTCCGGACTCGCATTCGTCACGGTCAAGGGTAGCTCCGGCGGGACCTCTGGCACCGGCTCCGTCGGCGTCTTCACCGGCTATCTGGCCCAGTTCTTCTCGCCCTCCGAGGATGAGCCATACTCCGCCCAGTTCGGCACGCAGCTGGCCGTCAACATCACGACCCTTAGCGGGGCCCCGCCGACGGCGAGTACCTTCAGCTTCAGCGCCTCCTCTTACTCTCTGGCGTCTAACACGTACACAAAGGTCGCGACGGTGCCCCTCTCGGATATCGGGTCGGTCGGCATCTGGAGCGGAACCCTGACTGGGACCTATCCTGATGGCCCGATGGTCTTCTCCGGGAACGATGGCGTCTACGGCTATCTTCCGATCTTCAACGGGGTCGACATGCAGGCCTCCTTCATAGAGACCTCGGTCCTGGTCGAGCCAGGAGTCGTCGCGCCCGGACAGTCCATCTTCACCTTTGCGACGCTCGCGCCCCCGCTGAACATGCCGGATAAGATCTCGACGGAGACGGGCCTCCCGGTCAGCTTCGATGTTCAGCTGGGATCGAACGTCACCGTGTCACTGGTCAGCCAGTCGGGGAATACCGTCGCGAGCGAGACCATCTACGAGAATAGCTTCCTCTCGTCTAGCCAAGGGATCCAAGGGGCGCTGACCGTCCCATTGGGCACCCCGTCCGGACTCTACAATGTGATCCTCAAATCGTCCTACGACTCGTTCACGCTCGGCACGTCCATAAATGGCTCCTACTTCGGGCAGGTGTATGTCGCCCCGTCCGAGTCGAAGCTGGGCATCTCGATCTCTCCCTCGATGCTGTTCGAGGGACAGACGGTGTCCTTCTCCGCGAAGATAGACTATGCCAACGGCAGCAGCGTCAAGTACGGCATGTACTCGGCAGCGCTCTACCCAAAGGACCTGCAAAACTCCTACAGCGCGCTCACGAACACGATCCAGGTCCCACTCTGGTACGACGTGGCGACAGGGCTCTGGTCCGGGAACCTCACACTCCCGTCGGCATACAACTCCGGCGGGACGGTCACGATCGATCCAGGGGCGCTTTACCTCAACGGCCCATACGAGATCTATGTCTCTGGTCTCTCCGCCGACGGCGTCCCGTCCTCGACCGACATCTCGACTCAGCAGGGACTTACGATACAGCCTTACCTCTATCTCTCGGGCCGGGATCTGACATCCCTCCCCCAGACCTCCCAGGTGGCTTTCGTGAACGACACGATAACCGGCTCTGCGGCTCTGACGAGCGACCTCTTCATCGGCTCGAACACCATCGAGGGCGGGACGTTCACGATATCGTCATCACAGATCAACGGCACACTCTATGTGAACAACGCCCAGGTCACTCTCACCGGAGTGTCCGGAGGGGCCGTGGTCTCGCATAACAGCAAACTGGTGGTGCTGCAATCAGACCTCAGTTCGCTGCAGCTGAACAACTCTCAGGTCTCATCGAACGACTCGGCCTTCCAGCGGCTCACTCCCTCGATACCAACCATATCGGTCCAATCCCCAGCGCAGGGCCAGGACTACAACGGCACCTCCGGGAGCCTGACGGTGACCGGCCAGCAGATCGACTCGGTCTCCGTCTACCTGGACGGCGCGATGATAATGACGCTGCAGGGAGGCTCCTCGTCGTACACCTTCCCACTCGACTCGGGCTCCCTCTCGCTGGGCGTCCACACCCTCAAGGTCGTCGCGACCCAGACGGACGGGATGTCAGCCTCGACGACGGTCAGCTTCAGCGCCGAGGGCAGGCTGGTAGTAGTCAACAACTCCATAAGCTCCCTGACCTCTCAGGTCTCCTCTGCGAACAGCACGATCGGGGGATTGAACTCGCGGCTGAGCTCTGACCAGAACACGATAAGTTCCCTGATGGGCACCGTCAGGACCCTGACCTATGGACTGTACGGGCTCGGTGTCGCTGCCGTCTTGGCGCTGGTGCTGGCCATTGTCGCCCTGAGCAGGAGGGACCGGCGTCGGGCCGATGCGAACTCTGCAGCTACCTATGTGCCTCAGTGATCTCCAGCGAGCTTCCATGACTAGGGGCTCTGGCTGTCGGGAAGACCCACGAGCGCGAGGCTGACCTTCCAGAGCCGCAGCGCCTCTGCATCGTCGTTGGACTCGGGGGAGGAGCTCGTCTCCTTCTTCTTGTCGAAGTACTTGCCGGTGACCTCGGCCACGTCGGGCGATGAGGCAAGATAGACAGACGTCTCGGCTCCCTTCTCAGGACTTGTCATAAACGGGCTGATGAGCCTGAGCCCCACGCTCATGGCACCCACCGAGTGACGCCCCCAGTTCGTGGCGACGACTCCCGGATGAAGGCTGTTTACGGTCACCCCCGTCCCCGCAAGTCTTCTGGCGAGCTCGTGGGTGAAGAGGACCTGCGCCAACTTGGACTGGGAGTATGCCCTCATGCCTCCATAATTCTTCTGTGCCTGCAGGTCTTCAAACTCGATGTGCCCTGCGGTATGAGCCTCCGAGCTGACATTGATGATCCTGGAGGGAGCCGCCGATCTGATCGCACCGAGCAGAAGGTTGGTCAGCAGGAAGTGAGACAGGTAGTTGACGACGAAGGTCGTCTCCAGCCCGTCCTTCGTTACCCTTCGGTCCCCGAGGACCAGGCCCGCGTTGTTGATCAGCACGTGCAGCTTCTGATCCTTCTTCAGAAAATCTGCTGCGAGCTGCCGCACCGAGTCGAGCGAGGACAGGTCGGCGAGCATGAGCGTGACGTCTTCGCTCTTCGCCCCGCTCGTGACGATGATGTCCCGCCGCGCCGATTCCCCCTTGGCGGCGTCCCGGCAGACCATTACGACGGTGGCACCCATGCGAGCCACAGCCACCGAAGCAGCCTTTCCGATTCCGGAATTGCTTCCTGTGATCATGCATGTCTTTCCAGAGATCCAGTTCGCCCCGCTCAAACCGCTCTTTGCCTCTCGAAGCCGCGAGCAGCCCACAGAAGGCATAAACCTTGCTGTCGCCCCAGAGTCAGAAGACGGGATCTTCTGATTTTCTTTGTCTGGATGGAATGGCCCATTGACGATGTACTGCATCTAGAATCACTCGTTGTGTCGTATGGATGGCTGGCTGGCTGGCTGGCTGGCTGGCTGGCTGGCTGGCTGGCTGGCTGGCTGGCTGGCTGGCTGGCTGGCTGGGTCCAAAGACACGCGAAAAGGGTGGTAGCCCCTGGTCGAGTATCAATGCAAAACTAGTTTGCTTCATCTATTAATGGCTCTTGGCATAAAGTGGACTTCCTATCGATGCGTCCCAAAGGTGCAAGAATCCTCAGCCTCCCTAGGACAAAATCAGTTCTTTGTTTCTTAATGTTTAAATATTATTTGAAGAGCGATCCGCAGCGGATGAGGCGGTTCTCAAGAGGACGGACATCAAGGGAAGCGGTTTCAAGATCTGTCGCGGTCGTGGCGGTCGTTGTGATACTGATTGTAGCCGTGGTAGCAGTGGCCCTGGGCACAGGAGCGCTCGCTTCGAAATCATCATCCAGCTCCGGCGCATCATCGTCCACTGGTACTTCCACCAGTACGTCCTCCGCTTCAACGGCGCCCAGCACGCTCACAGTTGACGAGGCCTTTTACCCGAGTTATGGACTGAACGTCCTGGTCCCTGGACTGACCTTCCCAGATTACATGTTCGTAACTGATTATCAGACGCTGACAACGTTCAACGCCACCGCCGAATACGGCAACCAGGGCTATCAGGTGCTCCCCGGCCTTGCGAGCAGCTGGAACGTCTCAAACAATGGCAAGACATACACGCTCAACCTGAGACACGGAGTGACGTTCTCCAACGGAGATCCCTTCAACTCGTATCAGGTCTGGACCGAGTTCTATGGAATGTATCACATGCTCTTCAATTATTCTCTGTTTGGAGCTGCCGGTCTGGGGACGATAGGCCTCATCAATTCTTCGCTGGCCCTGGTGAACACGACCAGCGTCAATTTCGGCCAGGCACAGGTCTCGCTTCTTCAGGCGAGCGGCCTTGCGAATCCGTCACAAGCTGCGCTCGACCTCATGAGCAATCAGAACTTGCCGATATACGTGACTGGACCGTATCAGATCGTCATCAACCTGAGGGAGCCTTATCCATTCTTCCTCAACATGCTGGCCGGTGATGCGACCGAACAGTATGACATGCAGTTCCTGCTGTCCAATGGCGGTTTCCCCATCTATGGGACCCCGCAATTCGGCGCATACGAGACAACGATCATACCCGGAACGGGCCCCTACATGATCTCGAACTTCTCTGCTAACGCATACATCAACTTCGTACAGAACCCGACCTACTGGGGCAAGAATCTGACCGCGGCCGAGATCAAGTCGAACCCCTATCTGAACCCAGGCAACGTGAAGAGTGTGGATGTCAACTACAAGCCGGACGATCTATCACGATACACCGACCTCAGTGACGGAGTAGCACAGATCTCCATGGTAGAGTCGCAGGACTGGCCGTTGATCGTGAACAACCCGTCCGCCTATGCCTACTCGACACTGCCCGCGAGCGCAAACATATTCTTTGTCTTGTCGCTGAATACGGCACGGTACCCCACAAACGTGACGGACGTGAGACTGGCCATAGCCCACGCGATAAACTACACCCTTCTTTACAGCCAGATATTCAACAACAAGCTCAGCCCGTTCTTCGGACCGGAGACCCCCGGATACGGGCCGCTATACGACGTCGGCAATTACAGCCAGTATTCCTACAACGTCACCCTTGCACAGAACTACCTAAAGGCCGCGAACATAGCTAACTTCCCGACGCTCTACTGGTCGCTGCCTAGCGGCTTCACGGCTGTTACTTCAGTCGCCCAGGAGATCCAGTCCGAGCTCTCAGCCAATCTCGGCATCAACGTGGACATCGAGCAGTACACCTATTCTCAGTACATCGCCCCCTATAACAACGGGTTTGCCGTGAACACCGCGAATTCCACCAACCTCGCTCACATGACGATCATGGGCGGCCAGGACTACGGACAGCTGACGGAGACCCCCATCGACGACTGGGTCACTTTTGCGAGTTCCGACGGATTCAACCCCTCCCTCTGGGCTTCGCCCAACATCAATGAGTTGCTCTCGGCGATGACGAACGGGAGCAGCACTGCTGTGGTCCGGTCCATCGAGGGCACAATCGAGTCACAGATGTACAACCAGGTGCCATACATCTGGCTGGGGATTCCGCAGTTGATGCTGGTAGACGGCTCTCTCGCCTACAAGACCTCTGTCATCAAGAGCTTCTACATCGACCCATCCTGGACGGGAGCTAACATGGGTCCCGTCTTCAACACGATCGTCTTTGCAGGAAGCGGTGCTCATGCTGCGTCACCGGCGTCGTTGCACCAAGCTAGCGAAGCAATCCCCTATGTCGCAGTACCAAACCAGATGCGTTCTTATTCGACCCAGCCCCACCAGGCCTTGGTGCACTGAAACCTTTTGAATTGAATCCATCTCGAACGTCACACCCACTCTGTGAATGTTCTGTTTCCATCGCCAGGGCTCCTCCAGCCACCAGTGACGCTTCGCATCTCACCCAAGATTGGATGCGTTGACGTTCATTGGTCAGCATTATCCGACTAGCATAGAAGGACTCCGCTTCTCCTATTTTTTCGCCGACTGGATAGATGCTTGTAACCCGGCATGAGCGCAGCCGCAGATTACCAGAGCACCTCTTCCAAAAAACTTTTAAAAAGCCGGAGCCGACTTGGCCGCAATTGGACCTTCTCAATTATTTGTTGAGGAGGCTTGCCCTTTCTGCGTTCGTCTTTCTGGCGGTTATGACAATAACCTTTGCGATATCTCATCTAATCCCAGGCAACCCCATCGCAGCGCTCCTCGGGCCTGCGGCGGTCGAATATCCAGGCCTGGTGGTGAAACTGACGCAGCAGTATCACCTCAACGACCCGATCTACGTTCAGTATGTCTACTATCTGGACAACCTCGCCCACGGGAATCTGGGTTACTCGAGTTCGAAGGGTTTCATTCCCGTGTCCACGGTAATTGCGCAGACGCTCCCGTACACGGTCCAGATAGTGTTCTTCGCCTTCATCTTCAGCATCGCATTCGGGATAGTATTTGGTGTGATCGCCGCCAAGTACTCGCAAAAAGCCGCGGATACCGGGATACGCTCGGTATACTTGGCCGGCATCTCGTCTCCAAGTTTCTTCGTGGCGCTGATTTTTCTCATTGCTTTCACTTTCTTCTTTCGCATCCTTCCCAGTGGTGGCGCGGTCGGTCCATCGATCGCGCCGCCGAATTTGATAACCGGAATACCGATGCTCGATGCGCTGCTGGAGCTTAACTTCCGGTATGAGCAGAGCGCGCTCGCGCACGTCATCCTTCCGAGCCTAAGTCTGGCCGTAGGTGCCACGGCGATCGTCATACGCGTGACGCGCGCGTCGATGCTGCAGATCCTGACCTCAAACTATGTCAGGACCGCACGCGCCAAGGGACTCTCCGAGTCCACTGTTCTTTTCAAACACGCGCTGAGAAACGGGATGATACCTGTCGTGACGCTATTGTCGCTTCTCTTCTATGGCATGATGGGGAGCACGCTGTTCGTCGAGAATATCTTCGCATATCCGGGGATGGGCCAGTACGTCATAACGGCCCTGACCTCGAACGACTATCCCGGAATCATGGCGACGACGCTGATCTTTGCGGCCATCATAATCACCGCGAATATCGTCGCAGATGTCCTGTACGCAGTCGTGGACCCGCAGGTGAGACTGGGATGAGCGACCCGCCACAGGAAAATGGAGTCAGGGAGCGCCTCCGGCTGATGACCCGAGTTCGTCGGTTGGCGTTCACCATCGTCGGGAACAAGGCGCTGCTCATAGGTACCATG
>JAPCJS010000007.1 GCA_027886825.1 Nitrososphaerota archaeon | reverse complement strand
CGCAGCGCCGACGTGTGCTGGTGCGATTGCAATGATTAAGGTAGACGCAGCCAACAGTAACATCACAGAAGCGATCTTGAAATTCTGTCCGTTCAACGCACCCCGAAGCTCATTTGTCGTAATATAAGGATTTATGGAAAATAAAGTCCTGTACTCATATTCCGAAGAAAGCGGATCGACCCTCGGGTTGTGCTGCATGCATTCTATCCATATTTTTTGGCCTGAGTTCAAGGGGAGTGTCGTGCGTCTCTGGAACGTCCGGAGGAGAATGAAGGAGCCACACGTCTCCTAGCAGAAGACGCTTACGAGCCCGTCCCTTACTTGGACGCGGTAGCTGATCAGCCCTTGCTTACCTCCCCAGATCGACCGCCCCGTCATCAGGTCGAACTCCCAGTGATGCCAGGGACAGCGCAGGACACGCCCCTCAAGGCCGTACTCATACTCGTGTGCGCTCGATGGGAGATTCGTTCCTCCAATCATCCCAAGGCATACGGGTCCTCCCTCGTGTATGCAGACGTTCGCGTAGGCGCGGAACTCTCCCTGGACGTTGAAGATGCCAATTTCCCTTCTGTCTACCTTGACGATCTTCACGCCGCCGGGCGGGATTTCCTGAGTGGTGGCTAGAACTCTGTTCTCCATCTTGCCACTCATCGGGTCGGTGCGGTCAAAGGAAAAAAGAGACCAGACAGAATCAGAGTCTGTACAGCTCACGCGCCGTTTCGGACATTATCCTGTCTCTGAGCGGCTCGGGAAGCTTACCAGCCAGGATCTTCGGGGGGTCGAAGTCCCAATGCGGATAGTCGCTCGAGTACATGACCGTTCTCCCGGCGTCGATCATCTCGAATATCTGCAAGAGATGCTCCCATTTCTTAGGTTCTTCCAGCGGTTGCGTCGTGAACCGGAAGTGCTCCAGGATGTACTCGCTCGGCGGCCTCTTCACCCATGGAACCTCCGCCCTGAGGCCTTTCCAGTTCTTGTCCAAGCGCCACATCACGTGGGGAAGCCAGCACACGCCTCCCTCGACAAAGACTATCTTCAGTCCAGGGAACTTCTCGAATATCCCCTCAGTCACGAGACTCACAAGATGCGCCTGGAATATCTGCGACTGGTCCGTGTGGTACTCGATGTACGTAGTGGGATGACCGGCTGCGCCGGCCACCTGCCCTATGCCGGAGGCGGTCCCTCCAAAGTGTATGGCGACGGGGAGCTTGTTGTTCTGGGCGGCCTCGTAGATCGGGTAGTACTGTCTGTACCCGTAGGGCTCCTGTGAGCCGGCGTAGACGGCGATCTGTACGAACCTTCTGTCAGCTCCCACCCTGTTGATCTCCTCGGCCGCGCGGAGTGGGTCCTGTGGCGCTATGATTATCGAGCCTTTGAACTCCTTGTGGGGCCCCAGCCATTTGTCAATAACCCAGTCGTTGTGGGCGGACGCAAGCGCCGTCGCGATGTCGGGGTTATAAGCGACAGAGAGCCCGGTAGGTCCGCCGTTCAATATCGCGTAGTCGATGCCTTCCTTCTCCAAGAGCTGTTTCTTCGTGAACTCAGGGTCCGAACCTATGATGCCGTTCGGCGGCTTCGCGTCGCCCCTCAACGCCCCGTCGTTAGGCCAGCCCCCGATGTTCGCGTAACCCCTGTGTGACATCCCGAAGAAGCCCTTCTTCTCGTCGACCAGTCCCTTCCACGGTTGGCTGAGATATGGCCGGAGTTCTCCCCAGTTCTCCAGAACGTAGTGCACGTCCGTGTCTATTGTGTGAATCTGCCTTGTCCGCTGGACGGGAGCCTGCATGACATGCGTTTGACCCCCAAACAACTAATATGCATTTCCATCGGAGAGCCAAACTGAGAGATCCTGTGGCGCGCCGACCAGGACAGATTTCTTAGCCGCAGAGGGAATGATTCAGGTACTTGAGCGGGAAGGTCATCATGTCAACTGGGGAGGTCGCCGCCACCGAACATCCCCTCGCCTCTATGGCAGCGTGCCGAGCGATGCAGAACGGGGGCAACACGTTCGACGCAGCTGCCGCGGCGAGCTTCGCGCTCGCGGTGACGCAGCCGCAACTAAGCGCGCTCGGTGGAGACTTCTTCGGGCTCCTATACGTCTGTTCGGCCTGTTTAGGAAGCAGACGCGCCTGGGCACAATAGGCGGCGGGACTTCTGGGTGAGTCTAGCGCTTCTTCTCTCCTTTGATCAGCGACAGTATGTAGTCTGGTCGGACAGGCATCCTTTCGACGACGACCCCGAACTCCGAGAGCGCATCCTCGACCGCGTTTAGAATCACTGGGGTTGCCGCTATCGAGCCAGCCTCTCCGATGCCCTTTACGCCCAGGGGGTTGGCCCAAGTGGGCGTCTCCGTCCTCCCCCACACCATCTCCGACATTGTGTCCGCTGATGGGATAACGTAGTCCGCAAGCGTGGAGGTGAGCAGCTGCCCGTTCTCGTCGTAGACTATCTCCTCGAGCAGGGCCTGGCCGGCTCCCTGGACGACGCCGCCCTGAAACTGTCCCTCGACGAGCATCGGGTTAATCAGCTTCCCGCAATCGTCTATCCCGAAGTACTTTTGGAGTTTCACGACTCCAGTCTCCCTGTCGATCTCTACGGCGGTGATATGCGTTCCGAACGGGAAGGTCTGGTTCGGAGGAACGAAGGCGGTGTAGGCGAAGAGGGTCGGCTCCATTCCTTGAGGCAACGACTTTGGTCTGAACGCAGCGCTGGCGACCTCATCAAAACGCATCGATTTTCCTGGATTGTTCTCCATGAAGATCATACCTGCGTGGAACACGACCTCCGTCGCGTCGCCGGTCTGAAGCATGTGTTTGGCCAAGATGCTCATCTTCTCCTTTATCTTGCGCGCCGAGAGCAGAACCGCCGACCCCAACAGCGCCCCTGACCGGCTGCCAGCTGTTATGGAGGACCATGGGAGCATGTTGGTGTCCCCATGTTGGACGGTAATACGATCGACACCTACACCGAGCTCGTCGGCCGCGACCTGGCTCATCGCTATCGCATGACCCTGGCCGTGCGGCTGCCCGCCGATCGTTATGATGATTCTTCCCCTCTCGTTGACTGTCACCGCTGCGGTCTGGGGGGATCCCGGGCCGAACCCGCAGATCTCCGTCCAGGTGACTATTCCGATCCCGAACAGACGGCCCGCCTCCCTGGCCTCCCGTTGCTGCGCGAGCAGGAGAGGGTACCTCGCCACCTCTAGCGCCTTGGCCATGTTCGCCTCATAGTCCCCTGTATCATAGGTGAAACCCCCCGGGGTCTTGAAGGGAAACTTTTCCTTCTTGATGTAATTCAACGTTCGGATCTTCACCGGGTCGAGCTTGAGCTTGGCCGCTAGGATGTTCATGGTTCTCTCGATGAGGAACGCTGCTTCTGGGCGACCCGCTCCTCTGTACGCCCCATGTGGAACCTTGTTGGTGAAGACAGAGTACACGTCGGCCTCGTAGGTTGGGATATCATAGACCCCGGTACCCATCTTCGCGGTCAGTTCGGGGAGCCCGGTCGTGGAGCCATCGGAGTACGCCCCTCCGTCGGAGACGATCTTGATCTTGTATCCCAGTATCTTGCCGTCGTTGCGCACTGCGATCTCGGCCCACTGGTTCTGGCCCCGTCCGTGGGTCATGGTGAGCATGTGCTCACGCCTGCTCTCCTCCCACTTTATCGGCCGTCTGAAGTGAGCCGCTGCGAAACAGACGACGACGTCCTCAGGGTAGGCCGCGGCCTTGCCTCCGAAACCACCGCCCACGTCAGGGGCTATCAGGCGGACGCTCGTCGGTTCCATCCTTAGCAGTTTCGCCAGCTCGTTCCTCATGTTGTGAGGGTCCTGGGTCGAGAGCCAGACCGTGAGGGCATCGTTTCCGACGTCGTAGCTTGCAGCGATGCCTCTTGGTTCCATCGAGACTGGATGGACGCGCTGGTTGAGCAGTTTGACCCTGATGACCTTGTCGGCACTTCGAAAGGCTGCCCCGACGTCGCCGAATTTGTGGACATAGTGGTACGCGATGTTGTCCGGGAACTCCATGTGGACCCTTGGAGAGCTGGGCTCCATGGCGGCTCCGGCGTCCACGACGACCCCGAGGGTTTCGTATTCGACCTCGACGAGCTCGGCGGCGTCTTCCGCCTGATAGTAGCTCTCTGCGAAGACCGCGGCGACCGCCTCGCCAGCGAATTTCACTTCTCCGACCGCAAGAACCCTTCTCACGGTGGCTCTTTTACCTCCGGCAGACACTGTTCCAGTCTCGGAACTGCCGACATCCACCGTGGGGAGCGGCTCGACCTTTCCTTCGAGGTCTTTCCCAGTGAGCACGCCGACTACCCCTGGGGAAGCGAGCGCCGGTTCTGCATTCATGCTGAGAATCTTGGCGTGGGCGTGAGGCGAACGCACGAAAGCGGCATACAGCACGTTAGGGAACTTGAGATCGTCGAGATATGCTCCCGAACCGGTCACGAACTTCAGGTCTTCCACCCGCTTGAGAGACTGTCCTACCAGTAGTCTTCCTCTCTGAACCGTAACCTGTGCCGCCATGATAGATCGATGGGCCGGAGTCAGCCGTTATCAAAGTTCCTAAAGCTCGATCAAGAATCAGCGCGCTGCGCGGATGTTTCCGGCATCTCCCGGCTGACGTAGACACCCGGTGGTGTCGCGACGCGTTGGCTATCGCTTTATGCTGGGTGCGACCTTCAGCTCGTCGACGTTGGTCTTGATCTTCTCGATGCTCGCCACGATCATGTCTAGGCCACTCTTGTCTACTGCCATGTAGGTATGCCCCAGCATTATCTCTTCCTTCAAAAGCGCCTCGGAGTTGGGTAGAAACATGCCAGCATAGTCCGGCAGCTTCAGACCCTTGGGCAGGGTGGTTCCCAGAGCGCCTGTGGCGAACGCCGTCTGTCTGTAAATCAGCTTGGCGGCCCGCTCGTCCACGCCCACGCCTTCGGCCCTCAGGGCCTCGATGAACCTTTCCTTGGTGATCCCGCCGAAGGCAGTCTGGTCGTATCGCATGATGAACTTGTATCGCGAGAACTTGACTCTGGGGTCGCGCTTCTGCGTCTTGATGCCGTCGATTTTCTCGACCTGGTCGGCAAGATACTCCCCGTTGCGTCGCTTCAGCTCTAGTTGAGGAGGAAGGTCCTCCAACATCGAGAGGAGGAGGGCCCCCTGGAACTCGGTCATCCGGTAGTTCGAGCTGGTGATCAGGAAGTCGTTCACAAGAGGCCCGTGGACCCGGCCAATGTTCTGTATCAGCCTAGCAGTCTCCGCCAGTTTGTCGTCGTTGGTGAGCACTATCCCACCCTCACCTGATGTGATCAGCTTGGCCTGTTGGAAGGAGAAGGTCCCCATGTCGCCCATGGCGCCAATCCTCCGCCCTTTCCACTCAGTTCCCACGCCGGTGGCAGCATCCTCGAGTACCTTGAGGTTGTTCTTCCTGGCTATCGGGAGGATCGCATCGAAGTCCGGAGGGTATCCGTGGTAAGCTGGTAGGACCACGGCTCTGGTCCGCTCTGTGATTGCTTCCTCGATGGAACTCGCGCTTACGGTTCCCGTATCGTGGTCGCAGTCGACGAGTATGGGGACGGCACCTACCTCTGTCGCGCACGTAGCGGAAGCTATGAACGTGAGCGCCGGCACTATCACCTCATCGCCGGATCCGATTCCCATCGCCCTTAGCGCAAGCTCCAGCGCTACGGTCCCGTTTGCAACAGAGACTCCGTGCTTAGCATCCTGGAATTTTGCGAACTCTCCGTCGAAGGCGTCCACCCTCGACCAGCCACCCTTGCCTGCTCCGACTCTGCACCACTGTCCTGAGTCTAGAACCTCCAGCAAGGCTCTCCTATCTTTCTCGGTGGCGTGGGGCCACGGAGGTAGCATAGCACTCAGTTCTGCAGCTTCAGCCGGTCCCCCGTTGATAGCGAGCTTTGCCAAATCTAAAACCCTCTTCATTCTTGTAAACCTTCTACTTAAGCCTTGGCGGGTTGAGAGCGATTCCTCACCGATTTCAGAATGACGCAGCGTGGGCGGCGACTCTAGGAAGTGGGTCCCGGTGGGCGCCGGTAGTAGATGGAAGGGATATGCGCTTAAATCGACCGCGCGCGCAATCTGGAACCCATGGCCAGTTTCAACGGAAGAATCTCGCTGGAGACGGGAATATTCAAGCCCTATTCCTTGGAAGCTACTCTGCGCAACGCCAAGAAGATCGGATACAAGTCGGTGGAGTTGTCTTCGGGCGGGGGTCGGCCGCGCATAGGATTCCCGGCCACATCGCACTTCGACCCGGTTGGTTCCACCGAGAAGGAGGTTCTCGCGATCAAGAAACTGCTCACAAAGTTCGATATCGTCGCGGGTTCCATGTTCATCGGCGGCAGGCACCTTCTGGCATCTCCGGATGAATCGGTTCGCAAGGCCGCAGTGGCGGACCACAAGCGGACCATCAAGAACGCGAGGAAGGTAGGATGCAAGCTTATGACCTCAGAGATGACGCCCGGGCGCCTGCAGCTTGCTCTGAGTGCGCCATCCGAGATAGAAAAGTGCAAGAAAGCATGGCTGAAGTCAGTCAGGGAAATCCTCCCAGATCTTGAGAGGACTGACACGTACATCGCATTTGAACCACACCCAGGCGATTTCGTGGAGGATAGCAACGACGCGGTCGATCTGATCAACGAGATCGATTCCGAGCGAGTGGGAAACCTCTACTGCTTCCCTCATACCTTCAACTTCACTGGGAAGCTCGAGGACATGATCAAGTATGCGGGAAGGAAGCTGATGCATGTTCACATAGCAGACACGTATCGGCCGGAAAGGATAGTCGCGCCTTGCCTGGTTAGGGCCTCCCCCGAGCTCACGCTGAGATTCAGACGAGAGGTACATGCTCACTTGGTGCCGGGCCGGGGCGAGATCGACTTCAAGAGTGCGATCGCAGCGCTAAAGCAGATCGACTACAGGGGCTACCTCAGTGTTCAGGCTTTCGCTCACAGCGATGACCCTCTGGGTGCTTCTGCCCAGGCTCTTCGTTATCTCGAAGCGCTGACCTCGTAACGGATACGCCAAGGAGGATCCAGAATCACGACGCCACGTAGACTCTCGTAGGCCTGGCATCCTCTTACGTCCTTGAACCGCACGGCCGAGCGAAGAGGCGGCCTCAATTTGCTAGTTTTACCTGCCAGGTGCTCTTCATCGCATCGAGAGATCCTTCGAGATGGCCGCGGTCTTGAAATCTTAAATAAGAAAGCGCTGGTTTTCTTAGCGGAACAGGTCATCAGCGGACATGTACAGGGACAGTGGGCAATTGGACAAGATGGAGGTCCTCTATTCGATTCCGACACTTACCGTGCGCCGATTCAGGATGAACCAGATTCACGCGCTCAACGGTCTGGAGACAGATCTCAGCGAAGCCATCTTGGTGGTGACCGAGGGGACCGCGGAACTCCAAGAGGAAATGAAATCCAATGTTTTCAGGATGGGTTCCCAGGACTTCTGCTATCTGCCGCCGGGCGACAGATTCTCGGTCACAAAGGCGTCTGAGAAGTGTGAGATCCTCTGGGCCAGCGCTCCAGCGACAGGCAAGTTCGAACCCTACTTCAAGAAGCATGCCGATAGCGAGCGGACAGAATCAGGGAGCAGAGACAACGGGACCCACCGAGTGAGCACCAGGATGATAAACAGGTTCGACAAGAGCGAGAGGCTGAGGATGGGTTACACCGAGGCAGACAAGGGGGGCTGGACGAGCTTCCCACCTCACAGACACGATGGGATCCCCGAGGTGTACGTCTTCACCGGGATGGGGAAGGGTTTCGGGTTGCAGATGGTCTGGGACGGAGGAAGTGAAAGAACCTACATAGTCAGGGACGGCGACGCGGTCGGGTTCAACGAGGGTTATCACCCGAACGTTGGAGACCCGTCGACCAACCTCAAGTTCTATTGGGTGCTCAGCTCGGACCCTGCTAGCCCCATGAGGACCCCTGACGGCGGGTTCACTCCCGTGATTCATCCCGGCTTCAGAGACTTCCAGGACACAAAGTAGTCCGCAGCGTTCATGGGCCGAGCCAACAGACCTTCATCGAGGGAAGTAGTCTAGCTTGAGCCGCTTGCAGGCCAGTTCTATCTCGTTCGCCTCATCCCTGGTTATGGACCATCCGACCGAGAGGGCATTTTGTTCCGCTTGCTCAGCATTCCTTGCACCCGGGATGGGAACCACTGGCTTGCCGCTCCCCAGCCAGTTTAGCGCGACCTGGGATTCGGACTTTCCGTGGTTCTTGCCTATCGTTCCAAGGACCGATAAGAGATGTCTTGCTGCGACCAGATTGTGCTTGAAGAACAGAGGATTGTCGGCCCTTGTATTCTTCACTGGGAGTCTCCGGGGCCCGTACTTGCCCGTCAGCACTCCTTGAGCCAGGGGGCTCCACGCGAGAACGGTTATCCCGTTCTTCTTGCAGTAGGGGATGACCTCTTCCTCAATCTGCCTCTCGAGGAGGTTGTACCGGACCTGGTTGGACACGATGTCTGTCTTGGACAGGTAGCCGCGTGCCTCCTCGAGGTCCCGCACCGCGAAGTTGCTGACGCCGATCGCTCCTATCTTTCCTTCAGCGTACAATTCCTCCATGGCCTTCATCGTGTGCTTGAGAGGAATCTGCTCCCAGGGGTTCGGCGAGTGTATCTGATAAAGGTCGATCTTCTTTATTCCCAATCTAGCGAGGCTGGCACGGCACGCTTTCAAGACGTCATCGTGCCGCAGATGGAGGCCGGCGACTTTTGTCGCAACCACGAGATTCTCGCGCCCCACGCGAGCTATTGCTCGTCCGACGACCTCCTCACTGTGACCCTTCCCATAGCCTTCTGCGGTGTCGACAAGGTTCACACCCAGGTCGGAGGACTTTACGATGGCTTCTACAATTTCGTCGTCGTCCGTCACCCATTCGGAGCTCGCCTGCATCGCGCCCATTCCTATCTTCGAAACCTCTATGCCGCTCTTTCCCAGACTGATCCTGCGCATCTTCTCCTAGATACCGCTCCCATCATTAATATCCTTGGTCAGGGTGATCGGGACAGCGAAATCGTAACCCGACCGGTCTCATAGTTGCGGGGAGTCACGCTAGAGCCCCCTCAAGACCTCGGAGATGATTCTGATCGGCTCCTTGTCAGCCGTCTGCCACATCTGGAAGTAAATCTTCTCTATTCCGCGCTCCCTGGCCCTATTGATCTCGGGGGCGATTTCGTCTGGAGTGCCCATGAACCAGCCCCTTTCCCTCATTTCGCGTATGAAGACCTCCTCCTCCTTGGCAACCCCTCGTTTCCTCATCAAGCGACGGATACTCGCCCTGAAAGCAGCACTGTCCTCTGCGGTGACGAATCCCGCCATCTGAGAAACCTCAATCCTCCTATGGCTGGCGGTGACCAGATTCCTGAGCAGTTCAAATTCCATGGGCAAGGGTAGACTGCAGTTCCACTCGTCGGCAAACTCCAGGACCCGCTGGACGATGAATCGTGACTTGCCCCCTATGACCATTCGTATCTTGCGGCTGAATCCAGGGATTCCGTCCAGGTGGGCTGAGAAGTGATCGCCATCGAAGTCGACCCTACCGGTCTGAGTCAGGGGACGGATTATCTGCAAGGCCTCGCTGAACTGTTTTTTCCTAACCCTCAGGGAGGGGAACTCGAACCCGTGGGCAAGGTACTCATCCTCGACATGCCCGGCGCCTAGCCCGAGCTGAAGCCGACCCGATGAAATCGAGTCAACGGTGCAAGCCATCCGAGCGAGGAGGGCCGGGTTCCTGAAGCCGATAGGCGAGACCAGTGGTCCGAACTTGATTGTCTTGGTTAGGGCGGCTATCGCTCCGAGGCTTGACCAGCACTCAGGGAATAGGTCCGTTTGGTGAGTGGTTAGGTGATCCGAGCGGAGGAAGTATCCAAATCCTCGGTCCTCAGTCATCTTCGCCAGGGTCATGAGGTCTTTGAACTCGATGCCCTCCTGGGGCTCGACCATTATCCCGCAATTCTTGATGAAGGACAAAACGGCGAGACTCTGGGGTTCTCGATATAAACCAACACCGATAGATTAATGCGAGCAAGGGGGACCAGAGCGGTCAACTTTGCAGTACACCAACCTGGGATCCACGGGGCTCAAGGTCTCTAAGATATGTCTGGGCTGCATGTCATTCGGCAACGATGCAGATTGGAAGGTTGATGAAACCGACGCGAGGCGCGTCCTGAATCGCGCCTGGGACATCGGGATAAACTACTTCGACACCTCAAACAACTACTCTCACGGAAGATCTGAGGAGATACTGGGCTCTTTCATAAGGGGGCTCCGTGAAGATGCGGTGGTCGCGTCCAAAGTGTATCGACCGATGGGGAGCGGCCCGAACGAGCGGGGCTTGTCGAGGAAGGCGATAATCCGACAGTTCCGATCGTCACTAGGGCGGCTGAGGACAGGCTACATCGACCTTTACCAGATTCATAGGTGGGATGCAGAGACACCGATAGGTGAGACCCTCTCTACCTTGACCGACCTAGTCAGGGAAGGAGGTGTTCGTTACATCGGAGCCTCGAGCATGTTGGCGTGGCAATTCGCAAAGGCGCTCTACACGAGCGAAGCCGAGGGATACGCGCGGTTCGTGAGCATGCAGAACCTCTACAATCTCTTGTATAGGGAGGAGGAGAGGGAGATGATTCCGCTCTGCAAGGCCGAGGGGGTCGGCCTCGTGCCATGGAGCCCTACGGCGGTTGGTCTTCTGTCCGGCAGCCTTCTAAAGGATGGCAAGCTCGTGCTATCGGGAGAAGACAATCCCAGAATGGCACCAGGGAGCCCGTGGTCAGGAAGATACCCCGCCACTCCCGCGAACGTCGAGATCATAAGGCGGGTAGTTAAGGTGGCCCAGGGAAAGGGTGCCACCCCCATACAGGTCTCCCTTGCGTGGTTGTTCCACAAGGGCATCTCGGCGCCGATATTCGGTACCAGGAAACCAGATCATTTGGACGAGGCTGCGGGAGCCCTAGACGTTAGGCTCTCGGACACCGAAATGAACTACTTGGAGGAGCCGTACATTCCGAGGCAGACAGCGGGCATAGACTGAGCTCTCGACAACGGTGGGAGTGTCGCTCTGCTTGAGAAATGGACCGAGAGACCTTGCTCGAGGGCCTCCAACGATTTGTGAGGGTATGCCCGCCCAGTCTCCGCGCTGTGGAACCAGAGCGCTTTTCCAGATAGGCCCTTCAACGAATATTCCGCCCTGAGGACTCTATGCTCTGCCTGTGGACTCATACGTAAAGCTTGAGAAACGCCAAGACCTGCTGGAAAGCATCGGCTACTACTGGATCCGAGAGGCCGGCATCGTCGAAACTGTGACCCCTCCCAAGTATGGTTACCAGCCGATGCGACACCCCGGCTTTCTCCAGGCCCTTTGCCATGTTGACCGACTGTTCGTAGGGTACGTCCGTGTCCTGGTCACCGTGAAGGAGGATCGTTGGCGGGTAGCGAGGCGTTATGTTGCGGATTGGACAGAAGGGATCGAAAGATCGTGGGGATGATTCGGGGTCCAGCCCGACCACCTCCTTGGGCCACAACCCGTTCTGTCGGCAGTAGAGATAGAACAGCCGCCGATTGTGAGGGCTGATTGACTCCGAGATCGTTCTTGACCCTACAGAGTTTCGCGCGCTAGATTCCTGGACAAGGGGCTGGCGACGGTAGAACGGGTCTGGCTTGCTGTACCAGGGACCGTCGATGTCCGAATAGCCGTACAAAGAGACCAACGCCTTTGGAGGAGGGTCGGCAACAAATCCGCTCATGAGGGTCAAATATCCCCCGGCAGACTCACCCATTACCCCTATCCGATTGGGGTCGATATGGAATAGGTTTCCCCCCTCCTCACGAACCCACCTGAATGCATCCCGGAGGTCTTCGATTATGTGCTCAAGCTTCGTCTCAGGGGCCAGTCGGTAGTCAATGGAAACGACGTTGTAGCCCGCGTCGGTGAGTAGCTTTATCGGAGTCAGATGTCCGCCGCGATTCCCCATCATCAGACAGCCGCCGTGAATGAAAACTATCACAGGATGGACACCTACATCAGATACTTCGTGTACGTCCGCCCTTATCGTACAATCTCCTACGACCTTATAGTCGAAGATTCGCATCCCCGGCAACTTCTATCTCCCGACTACTTTGAAAAGCGCCAACGGATATGCATTTCCGGGCGCGTCGCCCTGGGGTTCGCTGGGCTTTGAGGGAGCCCCGGTCGACATCCGGTAACCTGGCCTACCTCCGGGCGAGAGAGCCAAAGAGGATCGTGGTCGAGTCGCCCCCAATCGGGGGTCGAGACCTGAGCAGAGGCTCAGTGGGAGTGAGGCAGCGGAGACTTGCAGCTCTGAGGCAGCGGCTTTTTGGGACCACTCAGTCCAGGCCCCTCAGGAACAATCTCGTTCTTCGTTATCTGGCTGGTGGCAGAGAAGTATCTGCGATGGACCTCATCTCAAATGCTTCCTTACTTGCCGGATCCACTCGGCTACAGCCATCTTTCGCAAGATATTCGTGGAACCGATGAGTGAGAATACAGCTCAATTCCCAAGATGTTCTCTTTTGCGAAGGCCTCATAGCAGGCCACGCTCCCGGTTGGGAGCATGATCCCCAGTGGCAAACGTCGAGCGTGTTGCCTAGCTTCAGCGGAGGGTTGCATGAACTGAGGTGGTTGTTCGCGCTGCCGCGCGCTGGATTCTCGCGAGTCGTCCCGCACGAAGCACACATGGGGAGCTAATGAGAGTATTTTGCGAAGTACCTGGGTGGCAGGATAACCGGCCCACACCAGAGACAAGGTCGCGGGACTTCTTGATCAAGACACCTATCAACTGCGGGGGAGTCCTCGCGTTTTGATGGATGAACGATCCTGGCTCGTCATGACAAGATGCGAGCATAATCGTCCTGCACCATCCCTAGACGCGCGAGTGGATGCCTAGGGGTCAGATCGAGCCAGAGAGGAGCTTCTCGGGCGTGGCCTCGAGCAGGGCTCTGGTATAGCTCTCCTTCGGATTATACAGCACATCGTCCTTCCTGCCGTACTCGACCACGTGGGCGTTCTGCATGATCGCGATGTTATCGCAGAGGTCGGCGGCCACGGAGAGATCGTGCGTTATTAGAAGGAACGAGGTGGCGAACTCGTCCCTCAGCCTCTTAAGGAGCTCGAGAATAGAGTTCCTGTGAACGAAATCTATCATGCTCGTCGGTTCATCTGCTACAACGTAAAGCGGGTTCACGATGAAGGCCCTGGCGATCAGGACACGTTGTCGCTCGCCTCCGCTGAGCTCCTGGATCCTCTTGTCCAGATAATTTTCCCGAAGACCGATTACTTCCAAGATACCGTGAACGCGCTCGCCCGTTTCTTGCTGCTTCATGTCTAGAAGCCATCTCAGGGGACGCTCGAGTACCGCCCTGACTGACATGTACGGATCGAGAGAGCTGTAAGGGTCTTGGTGTATGTACTGCGCCTTCCTCCAGATTTGTTTCAGATCCTTCGCCTTCCCGATATCCAACCCATCCAGGATGATCTGCCCCTTGCTGGGTTGCGTAAGCCCAACGGTCATCCGACCGACCGTGGTCTTTCCGGAACCGCTCTCTCCGACGAAACCCAGTATCTCCCCCCTTCCGATGGAGAGAGAGACAGCCTCGACGGCCGTGACGATCGAACCCCGCCGGTCCTTGAAGTATTTGGAGACCTGGCGGAGGTCTACTAGAAGATTGTCAGTCATTTGGCATCGTAAAGGAAGCAGGAGACTCGATGATCCTGGCCTATGGTACGGGCCGTTGGGAATGACTCGGAACACGATTTCATTGCATATGGGCAGAAGGGGACATAGGGACAACCGTCTGCCGGTGCGACGTCATCCTGCGATGCGCCGGCTCTTACGCCTTCTTTTTGTCCGCCGATCCGTTCCGAGCTCAAGAGTAGCTTCGTGTACGGATGAAGCGGATTTGTGATCACCTCTTTCGTGCTTCCTTGCTCGATGACTCTGCCTCGATACATGACCAGCAGTCTGTCGGTCATGTATGCGTGAACGGTGACGTCGTGAGAGACGAACAGGATCCCCCTGATCTTCTTCTGTTCCCTGAGCGTCTTCATGAGACGCAGGATCGAGGCCTGGGTAATGGTGTCGAGCGCCGTCGTTGGCTCGTCCGCCACAAGCACCTTGGGGTTGGTCGAGATCGCCATGGCGATCGCGACGCGTTGTTTCATCCCTCCGCTCAGCTGATGCGGGTATGCGTCCATGATCGATTCCTGCAGTGCGAGGAGCTTCATGGTCTCCCAAGCGAGAGCTCTCGCGTCTCGTTTGTTGTCGCACGTCTTCTTATTGGTGAGGAGGTCGACGAAGTTCTGACCGACCGTGATGAGAGGATCGAGCGTGTTGAGGGAGGCCTGGAAGATCATGGAGGCGTCTGTCCAGCGATAAGCATTCAGCTCGCGGTTCGTCATCTTCAGTATGTTCTTGCCCTGAAAATTAATCTCCCCCGTGACCACGTTCTGCTTTCCGATCAGTCCTAGAAGAGCCCAACCGACAGTACTCTTCCCGGCACCGCTCTCACCCAAGAGCCCCACGGACTCGTTCTCCCTCAGGTCCAGGGAGAACTCTCTAACCGCCCTGACGCGCGTGTTGCGGGAGATGTAGGAGACATTCAGGTTCTCTATCTCGATGTTGGGCTCCATGGTCATGACTGTACGCGTCTCAGCATGGACTGCACTGGTGGCTATAAAGCTGAATCCAGCGCGGAAGAGAACCGCCATGACAGATGAGGGGGACTCCCCCGTCGAAGACCCCCGATCGGCTTCGCAACGATTGTCCCAGGACGAGGGAGAGACAGGGGCTTCTTCCAGAGTCCTTGAGCAGCAGCGGCTGCTGCTATCTCAAGCCACGTTTCCCAATTTGAACTCCTGGCTTCTTCTCTTTGAAGAGGCCAGGATTCCTGTTACCGCCAAGACTAGAGCAGTTATGGCGACCACCGGGAAGATGTAGTTCGACAACGAAGTGGACGACGAACTGCTTGACGTAGTGCTAGGAGTTGTCGTGACGGTCGCGGTAGTTGTTGTCGTTATGGTAGTGGTGGAGGAGCCAGTAGAACCGGTTTTGCTGGAACTGGTTGTTGTAGCAGAGCTTGTGGTCGTACTTGTTCCTGCAGATAGTGGATGCACGTAGTAGAAAGTGGTGTCAGCATAGGGTGCCTGGACATCTGTCTGATAGTTGTATATTCCAGTTGACTGGTTGGGGTCTGTCGCGTTTGTTCCGAATGATATCTTGTTGTTGTACACGGTTATCGCCGACTCGGTGTAGAGCGGTATCATAACCACTTGATTTGCCACGAGCGGCGTAAGCTGGTCAGTTATGGCGTTGTATGCCGTAGACCCAGTGGGGACGAGAGACTGATTCAGAATGAGGTTTCCGATTTGGCGTGTCACGAACTGACCTGCGGTTGCTGGAGTCCCCGGAGTCGCGGCGACCGTAGTGATACTGAGACCCGAGCTCTGCAGCTGGTCGGTGTATCGGATCGGATTCCCAGTCGTACCATCCTCCTGTAGACTTGCGATCTGCCACGCGCCGGAGCCAAAGGCCGCGTAGAGGCTTGTCGCCTCGACCGTATCGGTCAAGACGTGAATCCCGACGTTGGCCCATTGTTGGGCTGCCAGACTGGCGATGTTGGCGGAGTCAGGCTCTCCTGTAGGCACCTCTATCGTAAGGGTGACCTGGGTACCGTTGGTGTATTGCAGCTGGCCTCCTGACGAGTACTTCATCCCCGCCTGCACGAACATCTGTTTGGCGAGAGTGGTGTTGAACGAGTAGGTGTTCTCACCTGATGCGACGGATGGGCCTCCGCCATAGTTGATCAAGGTGTAACCCGGTCCGTTCACAGTCTGCGAGATAGCATTCCTGTCTGTGGCGTAGGCGAGGCCTTGTCTAAAGGCGACCGTGTTCAGAGGGGCCTTGAGATAGTTCAAGTTCAATATTTGGTAGTTTGCAGGTGTTGGTCGGACGTAGACTCCTATTCCGTTGGCACCGTTGAACGGACCCGTGGACTGTCCTGTTCCTCCGTACCACATTATGTCTATCTGCCCAGCAAGCATCGCGGATTCCATTGAGGTAAGCGACGAGAAGATGTGTACGGCCACCTGTGCATAGTACTGGTTGTTGCCCAGGTAGTAATACTGGTTGGGCACCATGAGGAGAGGGTTGGTGCCTGCCGTGTATGAGGGCAAGATGTACGGACCGGCTCCGACTATGTTAGTGAAGTCTGTGAAAGAAGCAAGGCTAGAGAGTGGTACGTTGAAGCTCTCGTGGGGAACGATGAATATGTTCTCCATATTCTCAAGCCAGTTCGGCTGTGAGTATGGTACGATGGCAGTCACTGCGGTCGAATTCAGCACCTTCACAGATGTCAGGTACGGCGAGAAATAACCCGTGGCATTACCATCGATGAGGGACCACTGCAGATCGGTCGCGTTCAGTGGTGAACCGTCACTCCACTTGAGTCCTGACATCAGATTCATGGTCCAACTGGTATAGTTGTTGGCAGCCGTTTCTGAGGTACACAGGATGTTCGTGAAGTGCTTCGCAGGAGCGTCATCGACGTGAACGCATCGGAGATACATCTCGGAATCGATAGGATTCACGTAGACTGGTGAATATGGGTTGAGCGACGGAATGGTCGCAAAACGATTGAGCCCGGCGTTCAGGGTCGTGCCCGGCGTGGCGCCTTGGGCAGTAGATGGGTGAATGCCTATTCCGAATGAGGCCAGGAGGAGCAACGTCACGAGAGTGAGCTTCAGGATTTGCTGCTTCAAACACGTTTGCGAAGAATTTTCGGAATATAAGGCTTAATGTCGGAAAAATTCCCCTGCTCTTCGTGGCTAGGAGGAACTCATATTTCGTTTTTTCATCACCAGTCAATTCTGAGTACGCCCTCCTCGCCGTGTCCGTTACCCTATCTTGATGCGATGAGAAAAAAGATTGAAAGGAGGGCGTTCAATGCGTTCTGTGAACGTCCTGCGGTTCTGTAGACTGGATGTGCACAGGAGTGGCTCGTCCTATGCTGCGATTGTAGATGAGCTCGGCGACGTTGTGCAGAAGTAGAAGATGTCGAATGATTCGATTACAGAGTTCGTCGGATAGCATCATCGGTGAGGTCTTCTGGAAAGCATGCGAGGTACGGCTCGATAACCAAGCAGGGATCGAGATAGCTGAATGGATAATGGTGGAGGCAGCTCATTCGCGCCCAAAGCACGACACCTCGATCTCCAGATTCCATCACTCGTTTTCCCAGAGGAAGGGCAAGCCGGTCGCAGCCGTGGCCACGGTCCGGAAACTATTGCTCCGCTCGTACTCAGTCCTGAAGAACAGGAGGGCGTTGGCGATCAGGCGTCGATGCCCGGGAACCGTTAGGGCCTGACGATGACGTGGCAACATCTCACTACGGGAGCGGCCAAGTCTGGTTGTTCGCCATAGTGAGGTTCGTCAGTTTTTCCCTTTTATCGAGTTCCGCCTTGCATGCCCCTATTCACCCAAGAGGGACACGCGGCGGTCAGGTTACCTCCGAGGCGAACGCAACCATCATGACCCGGGAGGTCCACGATGCTAAGACCAGCCAGGTCCCATGAAGGCTTCAGTGTCTGACATCAGGGACGCCCGAGTGATACATGCGGCGCCTCCACAGAGGTTAGGATGCTCCATCGATTAGCGCTTGTAGTAGTCCTCGAGACCGTATGCTATGAACGCGAACCCCGTTCCGAGGATAGTGATCCCCAGTCCCGGTGTTACTACCCACCACCACGCACCGAAGAAGCCCGCCGAGTTGTCCTGAGCAAGGGCGAGCATCGCGCCCCAGCTGTATGAATCTATTGGACCGATGCCGATGAAATCGAGAGCTGCTTCTGTCAAGATGGCCCCGATGACAGCGAATAGGGCGTAGGTGATCGCCAGAGGAATGAGATGTCTCAGAAGATCAGAGAACATAATCCGCACCCTCGGCACTCCGCTAAGGAGCGCGACCTCGATGTAAGGCAGTTCGCGCAGCGAGATAACGCTCGAACGAAGTACGCGCGACATCGTAGGCCATGCCAAGAGCGAGATTAGTATCGCTACAGAAAAAATGCTTGGTCTGACAAACGATGAGATTACGATCAAGAGGGGTAGGGTCGGCAAGGTTAGCACCACGTCCGCTACACGCATCAAGGGCTCGTCAAGGTTCCGCGCGTACCCCGAGACAAGGCCCACCGAGATTCCGATTAAGGTCGTAAATATCGCAGTGAGGATTCCGACAAACAGCGTCGCTCTCGTTCCGTATATCCATTGGCTGAGGACGTCCTGGCCGATGACTGTCGTGCCGAACGGGTGGGAGTACGAGGGGGGCGCGTAATTCGGTCCCGTCGATGCCTGAGGATTGTATGGTAGGTAGAAGTAGCTCAGGATCGCGACCGCGACAAAGAAGACAATGATGATCAGTCCAGCTCTAACGTAGAGTCGCTCCCTGATTAGTTTGACCAGAGACGAGTCTCGGATGTTCAACTCCGATCGCGTCACCTCGCGTAGGACACTCGCGGGTCGATGAGCGGATACAGCAGGTCGGCGGCCAGATTGGCCAGAAGGACCACCACCACAGTCATATACAGAGCCGCCTGCAAGACAGGATAGTCACGGGCGAAGATCGCGTTAGCCAAGACGCCTCCCAATCCAGGGTATGAGAAGGTAAACTCCACCACGTACACTCCTCCAATGATACCTCCAAAGCTCAGAAATAGCGCGGTAAGAGATGGAAGCAGGGAGTTCTTCAAGACACGTCTGAGGAACAGTCTGCTTCCGAGACCCTGGGCTTTCATCGCAAGTACGAAATCACTCTGGAGAACCTCCAGCGCCGCGCTCCGCATCACGATCACATGCGAAGGCACAGAGGTAATCACGAGCACTGAAAGTGGCAGGATCATGTGGAGAAGGACGCTACCGGGTGTCGGAGTGATGTCGTAGGCGGTGGCAGCGGGCAGTATTCTGAGATAGATTGCAAAAACGAGAATGAATACTGACGCGAGCCAAAATGCGGGGATGGTGAGCAGGGAGATGTTCAATGGCTGTAGCAGCTTGTCAAACTTGCTACCCTTTCTTGTGGCCATGGTCACGCCAAGAACTATCCCAATCACCCAAGCTATGATCTGGGACGAGCCGACGAGCAGGAGGGTCCATGGCAGGGCGATGCTTATGATCTGCCATGCGGGCGTGGGATAGAACTCGAACGAGAATCCGAAGTTCGGAGGGAACGAGAGCAACTGTACGAGATACCTCTCGTACTGAACATAGACAGGTTGATCGAGACCGAACGTGGTTGTGAGATGCTGGAGCAGAATCTGCTGTGTCGCCGGGCTGATGTCATGGATATCCCTGGTGAGCTGTGCGATATAGTCCTGGGCAAAGTTCCCGGGCTCCAGTCTCGGCAGAATGAAGTTGATGGTTACCGTTACGAAGAAGATTATCAAGAGGTTGCCCAGTCTTCTTGAAAGATACCCGCGAGTGTATCGCTGACGAAGCCCAGATAACGACCATCTAGAAGACCGCACGAAGAGATAAGGAAAACAGGCGCAGATAATAAAATTTTCTGCAAACGTGCGTGTCCAGGATTAGTCTAGGAAGGCCGGCGGCCGTCCACTAGAGAGTGAAGGTCCAGATCGCTGGGCTCCCTATGTAGTGATCCAGGTATGTGAACTCAGGGTCCGGCTTTCCGGTCCTCCCGTCGATGCGCGAGGGCTGGTCCCACACCACCCCGCGAGAGACGATGTTCGACCACTCCTTCTTCGCTATGTCCAGCCATTTCTTGTCCCCTGCGTTGTACCTCACCCCTGAGAGCGCGAAGACCAGACGCGGCATGGAAGACCAGGCCTGACAGCTGATCTCCCATATCCTCCCGTTCTCATGGACGAGATTCGGGGTGTTGAAACGGGAGGTTTGCGCGTTTACCATGAATAGATGATCGTAGGCGGAGCGTATCTTCGCCTCGTCCACAATAGGCTCGAGCCCAAGAGTCTCAGTAAACCAGTCACCAAACATCTGCCCCATGAAGAGATACCCCTTCGAGTTCGGCTCGCCGGTCCACGCCTCGAAATAGCGCCCGTTGTAGAGTTCATTGAACGACTTCCTGGCCTTGGACAGAAGGCTTTCGAATCTTTCGGTGTCCTTGGGCTTTCCGAGGACCTTGCTGGCCTCCCTGAAGGCGATCAGGCTCGCGATGAAGACCGAGCCAATGTAGGTGTCCCGTCCCTGAACTGAGGTTGCGTCGAATCCCCCGTCACCTCCGCCCACGCAGTCCGGTATCCCGTCGCCATCGAAGTCCTTGGTAAGGACCCAATCGAGAGTGTCCAACATCTTCTGGTACATCTCTTCCAAGAAACCGATGTCGTTGTTCCATGCATAATACCGGTAGACAAGCATGATGAAGGTGGGGCCGAGGTCTTTCCACCCTGGTGGGGAAGTTGTGCCATCGGTGGGGTGGTCGAAGGAAAATATGCCAAGGTCATGGGGTATGTAGCCGTCCGCCCTCGCCGCCTGTGCGAGAAGCCGCAAGAACGTCTTCTCCAATTCAGGGAACATCTTCATCACCGGCAAAGAGCCGGCTTCATGGCAGAGCTGCGCGATGGTTCCAAGCATCGGGTCGTTCTTGGTGGCCTCGAAGAACGCGAAACGTCCTCTCTCGTCGAGCCAAGTACTCGAAGACAGTATGTATGTACTGTTGATTATGGCATCCCTCAACCAACCGGGCAGATCGCTCCTCACGTGGGTAGTGTGCCAAGCGCGCGACTGCTCCCTGAGCCTGTCGAACTCAGCTAGAAAGTACCGGGCGACGTCCTCTGCGGACTTCCAGTGGTTGTGATAATAGTGCCCGTATGGGTACAGAACCCACTTGCCTGTAAAGTACCAAGAGAAGACCTGCCTCACCTCCGAACCGGGGCTAAACCTGCAGGTCACAGAACCGGCCGGGTCGTCCCACTGGCCCCTCACGGGATGCGGGGATTCCTGTAGCGTCTCTCCATTCATGATGGAACGCCAGGGCTGCTCGGACTCGTAGGTGTACTTCCACTGCTTCTCGGGAAGAGAAATCTTTGGACTGGCGTTTAGGTTGTACTGGATCTGAGTGCTGACGGGATCTGCCGCGACAAGGCAGAGCTCTCCCTTTGCTCCGTCAAATTCGTTGGATTCGTCATTAAGAAACCGGATCCCGTTCTCTATCCCCTCGTTGCGCCTTCCGATCGCGTTGGTCCCCGTGATGTTTGAGACAGCCACGGTTACAGTACCTCCCTTGCTGCCCTCTACCCTTACGGTCATCCCGAAGGCGGGGACCGACGAATCGGCAAGATTCCCAGGAATCATCGGAGAGAAGACCTCCACCGTCGCCTCGATAGTCCCCTTTCTCGCCTTCAGAGTCGCGAAGGGGTACTCACCGTGATATGTGAGCGAGTCCGGTTCGAACTTGTAGAACTGCTTGATGGGCATGCCACTCTCGATGAAGAACGGTTCACCATCATCTGGTTTGATCAGAATGTGGAAGCCTCTCATCCACAAGTAGGGCGTCCCCCAATTGTTCGCGATGGTGAGGTTGACCATCTTCCCCCTGTTGTTGATCTCGACCTTTCCCGCGCCTATCCCGCCGAGTGGGACCCCGGCTGCCAGGACATCTCCTACTCCATAAGTAACCATTACGAGATCAGCGCAACTGATAGGCGTAAAAAAACCTTAGGGATATCGCACGGGTCAACCATAGTGGCTCTGTCGAGCATAATGGTCCCGTTGTAGAACTGTTCCATTGGATCCCAAGCTCAACAGATGGAGGCTCTCATCGTTCGTCCGGTCTGACAGGACGTGGAACCCTCATACTCATGAGGGAGATACCAGCGAGGGCCTGATCTCGGAGAAGATAGTTCTCCCGTCGTGAACGCTCGCGTCACCCGCCGAGACATGGACCGTCGCGCCAGCTCACGGGGCCGGGACCGAAGAAGCACCCCAGAGGTTGAAGGTCCAGATCGCAGCGCTTCCGATGTAGTGGTCCAGGTAGGTCATCTCTGGGTCGGCCTTTCCTGTCCTTCCGTCGATTCTGGACGGCTGGTCCCAGACGAGCCCCTGCGCGACCAGGTTGTCCCACTCCTTCTTCGCAGCGTCGAGCCATCGCCCGTCACCGGCGCGGCAACGAACGGCCGCGAGCGCGAACACCAGCCTCGGCCAGGACGACCATGTCTGGCAGCTCATCTCCCAGATCGCCCCGTTCTCATGGACCATGTTTGGGGTGCAGAACTTTGACGCCTGCGCGTTCACCTTGATGAGTTGGTCGTAAGCCGAGTCGAGCTTTGACCTATCCGCTATTGGCTCCAGGTCGAGTATGTTCGTCCACCAATCGCCTGAGACCTGAGCCAGGTTGAGATAGCCCCGTGGGTTCGGCTCGCCCGTCCACGCCTCGAAATACCGGCCGTTGTAGAGTGCCGAGAATGACTCCCGGGCCTTTGAGAGAAGATTCGACATTCGGTCAGCCTCCTCGGGCTTACCCAGGACCTTGTTGATCTCCCTCATCGCCGTCAAAGACGCCACAAAGACGGATCCGACGTAGCTGTCTCGCCCCGTGATCGATGTAGCATCGAAACCGCCGTCGCCGTCTCCCACGAGATCAGGGATGCCATCGCCGTCCCTGTCCTGTTTGAGGGTCCACTCGAGGCCGCGGACCAAAGTGGGATACATTTCTCTGAGAAACTGCAGGTCCTTCGTCCAGAGATAATAGCGATAGACGAGGAGTATGAAGGAAGGGGCCAGATCCTTCCAGCCTGGAGGAGACGTGGTCCCGTCGGTGGGGTGGTCGAATGAGTTTATCCCCAGGTCATGGGGGATGTACCCGTCTGCTCTTGCTTTGCTGGCCAACAGCACGAGAAAGTTCTTCTCCAGCTCTGGGAACATCTTGAAGAGCGGCAGAGAGCCTGTCTCATGGCAGAGCCCGGCAATCGTCCCGTAATACGGGTCAAATTTGGTGGATTCTATCAGGGCAAAGCGGCCGCGCTCGTCCAGCACGCTGGCCGAAGAGAGGGTATACGTGCTGTTGATTATGGCATCTCTGAGCCACTCGGGCAGGTCTTTGCGTATGAGGGTATCGTGCCATGCGCGCGACTGATCTCGCAGCCTGGTGAACTCCCTGAGCGCGTACCTCGCCACGTCTTCGGCGCCACTGAACTTCGTGTGATAGTAGTGGCCGTAGGGATACAGTATCCACCGGCCGGTGTAATACCAGGAGAACACGAACTTTGCCTCGATCTCTGGACCATAGCGGGAGATCACCGCGGCACCCGGGTCGTCCCAGTCCCCGCGCACCTCGTGCGGATCGTCCGCAGGTTTCTCTCCGTCGATTATCGAGAACCATGGCTGGTCCGACTCAAAAGTGTGCTTCCAATGCTTTTCCCTGAGTGCGACCCCCGGCCTGACGTCGATGTTGTACTGGACGACCTTGTCTGAAGCCTCTGCCGCGATAAGACATAGGTCTCCCTTTGCCCCGTCGTGCTCCCCCGCTTTGGGGTTGGTGAAGACGACCCCTCCAGGCACGTCTTTGTTGATCCTGCCGTTCGTGTAGGTCCCCGCAATGTTGGAGGCCGCGACCACCACGGTCCCACCTTTGCTCCCCTTCACTCGTATCGATATTCCGAGAACAGGCATGCTGGAATCGGCTAGGTTGTGGGGTATCATAGGAGAGAATACCTCCATTGTCGCTTCGACAACCCCTTTCTTCGCGGTCAGCGTCGCAAAGGGGTACTTCCCCGTGTAGGTCATCGATTCTGGCTCGTACTTGTTGAGATTCTTCATTGGCAGTCCAGATTCGAGAAAGAAAGACTCAGAGTCGTCGGGCCGCACGAGGACGTGGAATCCCCTCATCCAGGGGGTAGGAGCCGAACGATTGTTGGCGATCGTCAGGTTCACCATCTTGCCCTTGCTGTTGATCTCGACCTTGCCGGCGCCTATGCCGCCAAAGGGGACGCCGGATGCCACCTTAATCGGCCAGCTGAACATCGAGGCTCAACTGGCCAATTATCTTCATAAGTATTTTTCCGAATTCGTATCGTCGTGCTAACCTGGGAAACAGCACAGCATAGGAATCCGACAACTCTTCTAACATCAGACATGCTGAGGCATCAGGTATGACGGTTGCCACCGTTTCAGCGGAGTTGGAGGGCGCTCACCAGGGTGAAGAATACGCCGATACGGTCAGTGGAAGCGCAGCACCACGGACCTGCTGCTCTGCGGTATCGGCTCCTTCGGGTCGACGCCCAGTCCAGGTCCTTTTGGGAAGATCTTGTTCTTCGTCACCCTGCTCGTTGTTGAGAAGTACTTCTCAGGGACCTCGTTGGGCGGGGTCTCGACGAGAGCGTCCTCTCCGAGCATCGATGCCGCGTGGGCGCTGGCGATCGTCCCTATCCAGCCGTTGTGGGGCCGGTTGTGCAGGGCCACTCTGGCGCCGCTCTTCCTGAAAAGCTTCAGCATCTCCACGAGCGGCGTGAGCCCTCCCACCTTCGTGACGTCTGGTTGGTAGTACGACAGCGCCTCTGTCTCGACCAGGCGCCTGAACTCGAAGATGCTGAAGAAATTCTCTCCTGCTGCGACAGGTCCGATCCTGTTCAGCTTCGCCAGCGACTCAAAGTCGTCGGGCGGCCAGACCGGCTCCTCCACCCACTTCAGCTCGTACCGGTGAACGTCTTGCATGAACTTGCGGGCCTTCTCGTAAGGGAACGCGCAGTTCATGTCGACCATGAGGTCAAAGTCGCCCCCGCACACGCTCCTGACGCCCTTCACGCACTCGAGCGTCTCACCGCCTGACTGGTGCAGCTTTATCGAACCGTAGCCCTGTTCGCGCAGGTCGATGACGGCTGCTTCCAGCTTCTCGGCACTCTCGTACCTGGAGAGCGAGGCGTACCTGCCTACCTTCGTGCCTCTGCCGAGCATCGCGCCCACGCCCTTTCTCTCCCGCCTGCCCCGGATGTCCCAGAGGGCAATGTCTATCCCAGAGATCGCCCCCGTCGTGATGCCGTAACCGCCAGTGAAGGTGATCTTGCGCATGAGGTTCCAGAGGCCCTCATAGTCCGCTTCGTCGCCCCCCAGGACTCCTTCCCTGAGCCGCTTCAGAACCCCGATGTATGGGTCTCTTGTGTTCCCTGCGGCGGGGAGGACCTCACCCCAGCCCGTACTACCCGACGCCGAGACCTTGACGAAGAGCTGGTTGCTCCATTCCCTCGTCCACATCTGCCGAGGATTGGTCGGGGTGAGGGGGATTGCCGCTCGGATTATCTCGACGTCATCGATCAAGCGCAGGCCCCTATCTAGTTTGGTAGAGAGTACGACGCTACTTGGCCGACTGCGACTGGGGGATCAGCGCCTGTTCCCTGAGGAAGGCGCCCATCTTCTCCTCGGTCCCCATGGCCGCGTCGAGCAGTGGGTAACGGACCATGGTGTTGGTCTTGCCGCTGACCAGCTTCACGCCTATCTTTAGTGCAGATATGGGCTCTGGAGGAGGCGCTAGGGCCTTGAGCGGGATCACGACCCTGTTGAAGAGCTCCGCCGCTCCGCCGATGTCCCCGCTCCTGTACTTGTTGTAGACCTCTACGAGTACCTGAGGGATGAAGTTGCTGAGGCCCGACACTGTTCCCCTTGCGCCCAGCAGGAGCCCTGGCAACAGGAGGTCCTCCAATCCGGCGATCACGGAGAACGTCTTGATGTCCTTGGTGAGTCTCACGAGCTCCCTCAGATGGGTAACGCTGTCGAAGCTGTTCTTTACACCGATTATCCCATCGATCTGCGCGAGCCGAGCGACCAGCGGTGGGCTCATCGTGATCTTGGTCGTCCCTGGGAAGTTGTAGACCATTATCGGAGTGTCGACCGATTCAGCTATCGTCTTGAAGTGAGCAAAGACCGCCTCCTCTCCTATCTGGAAGTAGAACGGAGGGAGAACCAGAAGCGCGTCGGCACCCATCTCCGCCGCCTCCCTCGCCAACTCAACCGCGTTCTTCGTTCCGGGGCTCCCCACGCCCACGATCACCGGGATCTTCCCGTTGACTTCTTCTATCGTTGTCTTGATTATCGACTGCCTCTCAGCGGTGCTTAGGTTGGTGAACTCACCGAGGCTTCCGTTCACGATTATCGAGTGGACGCCATTCTTGATGCAATTGCTGACTATCCACCTCAATCCTGCAGTGTCGACCTCGTCCCTCGCCGTAAACGGCGTCACGAGTGCAGGGATTATTCCGTGGAATTCTTTGTTCATTTCGTAGACAGCCCGGGCTTCTCGTATTTAATTTTGCTCAGGGCGCGGCGGAACTCCAGTCGAGCGTAAGAAAGCCCTATCATTCAGCCAAAAATCGAGATTCCAGTTGGATTCAGAGGCGTTTTGCGCCGGACATTCTTGCAGTGAATCTCCTTGTTGAAACCCACAGGGTAGAAGTCGGATATCGAACCGATCATTCCGATACTGAGCGGTTCTTGTAAACCGAAGGATTTCATTGATTTACCTGATAAGGGTAAGGAACCGCGTCAGATTTTCTGTTTCTTGGTACCGCTGACCAGGTCTCCTCAGCACACGATGTCGGAGACATCCCTTCATCTTCCGGATCAGCGGGTCTGTGCGCGCCAGATCTTCGTTCGACACAAGGCACGGGTCGAGGGTCTACCTACCCCTAGTATCGCGCCGGGAGAGGACGTCTAGGGCCCGAGGGACCGTGGTCCAGCACTGGATGAAGCAGTCCCTAGAGTGTCATTGTCTATCTCTGTCCTGACTTTAGGAGCCCGTCGAGGTAGGTCTTGGAGTCCCTCATCACGGTGTCGACGTCGTTCGGCACCTCGGACCAGGACTGGGTACAGATGTACCCGTCGTAGTTGATCTCCTTCAGGGCCCTGACGATGCCGTCCCAGTCCACGGTCCCCTTCCCGATCGCTTCGTGGGTCCACCTGATCCCGTCGTTGTCTGCACCGTGGACGTAACAGAGGTTCGAGCCCGCCTTGCGGATGTCGTCGGCGAAGTTCCTGTAGGTGATGTTCTGCTGCGCCGTGTCGTAGATTATCTTGACCATCTTGGACTTTAGCTCCTTGATCATCTCCAAGGCGTCGTCGACGTTGAGCATCAGGGGGCTCTCGGCGATGTACTGCGGGTGCAGCCCGAGTATCACCTTCCTCTTCTCGGCGAGGACGACGAGCTCCTCGAGCGCCTCCATGGTCAGCTTCCGGGCCTGCTCCCTGGATGTTCCATAGAGGACGTTCCCTGTGAGGATGTTGAACAGCGGCGCGCCCAGCTCATATGCGAGCTCGATGTTGTCCTTGTAGTACTGCAGGGTGACCTTCCTGAGCCCCTCCCTGTGGGCGCTGAAGCTGTACTGTAGACCGAGCAGCCCGCCCGCGACCGCGAACCCGGTCAGCTTGAGCCCGAGCTTGTCTATCAGCGCGCCCACCGCCTTCCTGTCGGCGGAGGAGTAGTCGGAGGGCCAGAGGTGCGGGGCTCCCGTGAACAGGTCGACCGCCTCGTACCCGATCGCAGCTATCCTCCTGATCGAGTCCTCCAGCGTCGCAGTCCTTGCGTAGCCCAAAGTGCAGCAGCTTATTTTGATTGCCATCTTGAGCGCCTGATTCCGCCGACATCCGCTTGGAATATTTATACTTGATAACGTGCGTCCATTCACTCGCTCGCCGCGGCATCGGACTTCTCCTTCGCCAGCCGTTTCACCAGCAATAGAGCCGGACGGCCCACGGCGTGGACGAATTTCGAGAAAGGAGCGGTCACCAGGAGGAGCGAGACGAGAAGCAGGTGCGACCAGAAGACGAAGTAGTCGGGATATACGACGTTGAGGTCCGAGAGGAACTCGGTCAGGAACCCTGTCAGGCCAGCAAGGAAGAGAACTCCCAGGAAGAGGAAGTCCCCGAGAGACGAGTCCCTGCGTACGGACGACGAGACCACTCGCCTCCCCAGAGAGAGGGTCACGCCGAACATGAAGAGAACCCCACCCACGTTCCCGACGACCCGAACCGGGGAAAGGAAAGGTAGCGGGGCGGCCGCCGGATTCAGGATGGCGTCGAGCGTCGTAGCTATCGCGAGACCGATGAACCCCCAGAACATCGTGAAGTGCATCGCCCACCTGGTCCTGCTGCAGTCGGCTACAGGTTTCTGGTAGAGGACGTTCACGACCACGTTGCTCAGCGTAGCCCTCGTTATGGTGGACCGGGAGAGGGCTGGTCCCCTGACGCGCAGTAACTCCATGAACGTCCCCCTCCATCGGATGAAACAGAGGAGCAGCCCCAACCCCACGACACTGACTATGACGATGCCGCCGATGTCGATGTAGTTCTTTTGCAGGAAGGAATTGAAGTCGACCTGCGCCAGTGGCAAGGGCACGAAAGAAAGCGCGGGTCGATGAGATAAAAAACGTATCTGGCTTGATGCCACACTCGCGCACGCAGGCGTCATCACATGGACCGACAGACAGACCGAACTCCCAGACGGGCCGAGTAACTTTAAGCGACACCGACCCCGGCCCCTTCAGCGATAGGGATGACAGAGACGTTCCTCGGTAAGGCCGGAGCCATCGGTCTGGAACCGACCTTCAGCTCGCGTCTCCGTTTCACCTGCACCAGGTGTGGCGCATGCTGCAGGCACGTCGGGGCAGGGGTGGGACTGACGGGCGATGACTTGGCCAGGCTGGGCAAGACGTCCGAGGTAAGGAGGCCTGGGCACCCGATATTCGCGGGCGCGCTTGAGAGCGATGCAGGGGTTTGTTCGCAGCTCTCAGAGAATGACTGCACCGTATACAGCGCGCGCCCGCTTATGTGCAGACTCTATCCGTTCTACGTTGGCGTCAGGGCGGACGGCACGCTCCAGCTCTCGGTGGATCATTGTCCCGGAGTCGACCTGCCCGACGCCGAGCTGGTCGACGATGGCTACGTGCAGAGGGAGATACTGCCGTCGCTCTCCGAGGACCCGGAGTATCTCGCATCCCTGAGGGCGCAGGTCATGGCCCGCAAGGGCAGGACATGCCGCGTCGTGACAGTCCCGAAGATCGAGGCCACGTGGGAGGGTAGGGAGCGGCTCTGGAGGTACCTCTTTTCGTTGCTGGAGGAGAGGGTCCCGGACTCCTTCTGCCCGAGGGACAGGTTCGAGTGCCTCAAGGTAGAGCTGGTCCCGTGGATCGAGGGGAGGATGATCAGAACATACACAGGCGAGGCTCTAGATGGTAGGACACTCGAGCGTTCCACCCTCGATTGGGAAGGAGAGGTCCCCGAGCTGATAGCTCGCTCGGTGGGCGCACAGGAGGAGCACAGGAGACTCGTCCAATCGGAGGGGAGCGTGACAGGGGACGCGGGCGGAGAGTTCACCACGTTCCAGACGAGGACCGGCGAGAGTTTCAAGGTGATCACCCATGAAGTCATCAAGATGCGTGAGGTGACCCGGGAGGCATTCGACGCTGAGATGGCATTCCTGAAAGAGGTCGTCCGACGCGAGTTCGTCTATCAGGGGGTCGTGGTCCCTTCACTCAGCCTTCGCGAGGAGGCATCGTTGCTGTTCTATCTGGCGGACGCCACCGAGCTGATGGCCAACGCCATGGCAGTCCGCCGCGGTAGAGAGCGGGTGGAGATCGACGAGATGAACTCGGCCATCTGCGAGGCCGACTCGCACATACTGACGACGGTGCAGGAACTGGGCGTGCAGATCCCGACTGGCCTGTCTTCTGGCTGAGCTGAGGACGGCGAGCAGACCGCTTAATAATCGGGCAGTGGTTCTAAGATCGCATGAGGATCCGGGCGCTTCAGGCCGTGGGTTGCATCTCTTGATAGCAACCTGCAGAGTACAGGTCCTGCGCTCGGACCCGTCGAAGGGCGAGAAATCTGCGTACTCACAGTACGATGTCCCGAGGACCGAGGAGACCAGTGTGCTCGACGCCCTCCTCTACATCAAGGATAACATCGACGGCACTCTGGCGGTGAGCTACTCGTGCAAGCAGCAGAGGTGCGGCTCCTGTGCGCTCAAGATCGACGGGAGGGTCGCGCTCGGATGCTTCACACCCGTGAAGGACGGACAGGTCATCGCACCGCTGCCTGGCTTTGCTGTCGTGAGGGACCTGGTGGTAGACTGGACCCCCTACGAGAGGAAGATGCTGGATCTGCTGCCTTCGACCTCCGAGGAGCCGAACCGGCGGCGTCGGGCGGCCACCGAGAAGGAGCGGACCCTGGCTGAGAGCGCGGCGACGTGTATCAGGTGCTTCTCCTGCGTCGCGGTCTGTCCCTCGGTGGACATCACGAGCCCCGTGGGGTTCGCAGGGCCGGCGATATCGGTAGCGCTAGCCACGTACATGGACGTCGACGAGTCCTCGGGCGGGCTCGCGTCCTCGGCCATGGAGGCGGGCCTGGAGTTCTGCACCAGGTGTGGCGCGTGCAACACTGTCTGCCCGGCTGGGATCGATGTGGTCGCGTCTATACAGGGCCTGCAGGACATCGCCGGCGAGTCCGGGGCGAAGGGAAAGGCCCTGAAAGAGATGGTCAGGGGCTATCTCTAGAGCGGCACCAGAGAGATGTATGTCGCCTCAAGGCCGCGCCTCCGCTCTCCTGACGCGTGCGACGACTCCTGAGTCGGACTTTTTGAACACAATGTTGGCGAGCCAGTTCTTGTCGTCTGTCTGAGGATGGTCCGTCCTCATGAAGGAGCCGCGCGACTCCGTCCTCATCATGCTGGCCCGCATCATCAGCTCCGCCATCAGGAGCAGGTGCGGTATCTCCAGGGCCTCGACCCACTCCAGGTTGAGAGTCCTCGAGCTCGATGAGAGCGCTATCCTCTCCTCCTTCAACCTCGAGATCGCCTCCAGTCCTGTCGTCAGACCCTTCTCGTCCCTCAGTATCCACGCGCTCTGATACATCACTGCCTGTATCCGCTTCCGGACCTGAGAGGGCGGCAGACCCACGCGAGGCTCCAGCAGCTGGTAGACCCTCTCACGCTCCCGCTCCACCTCTTCGCCCACCGGGTCTTGTCTTCCGACCGAGGCGGCCCTGGACGCAGCGGCCTGACCCGCACGCATGCCGAAGACCTGGGTTATTATCGAGGTGAACCCCTCGATCCTTCCGAACCCGTAGACACCCCCCGCCACCGCCCCGGCGGCGAAGAGTCCGGGCACGGACGTGGCCCCGTCTTCGTCGATGGGAACGCCGCCTGTCGGCGTGTGAGCCAGCGGCCACATCTCGATCGCCCTCTTCCGCGGGTCCAGACCGAACCGCTTTCCGTGTTCGACGAGGTCCGACATATCCGACTGGACGCTCGCATTGTCCCACGGGAGGTATCTGAGGTCGGAGTACACCCCACCGCGCTCGGTCCCCCGTCCTTCCAGGACCTCCTTGGCTATGGCGTGGACGATGACCTCCTTCGTGCCGAACTCCGCCCCGCTCGGGTTGTACCTCAGCATGAACCTCTCGCCGCGCGTGTTG
>JAPCJS010000163.1 GCA_027886825.1 Nitrososphaerota archaeon | reverse complement strand
GAAGCCTCTGAACGCCCCGCCCTGCACCTGGTTGGTGTAGACGCGGTAGATGTCGCACTTGAGGTTGGGTAGCCTGTACACTGGAGAGATAGCATGGATCGCGTTCTTGTTGACGACGTTTCCTGCGAGCGAATAGGCGCCGCCCATCGGACCAGGCGAAAAGAGCTCTGAGTACTCTATCGTCCTGCCCTCGCCCGGGACGACGAGTTTACCGCCTCGAAACGAGAATGAATCCTCCCTGATCCCCCACCTCTGGGAAGCGGCTGCGACCATCTTGCGCCTCAGGTCGTCGCATGCGAGCTTCACCGCCATTCCCATCTGTGATGTCTGCCTGCTTCCCGACGCGCCAGTCCCGACGGGCGTTAGGTCTGTGTCTGAGACAACGGTCCTGACCGTCTGGATCGGCACCTGCATGCCCTCCGCGACTATCTGGGCTAGGACTGTGTGGATCCCCTCGCCGGGGTCGGTAGCCGCCGTCCAGAGCTCCATCGCCCCGTCCTCCAGCAGCTTGACGTACGCGGCGCTGGCGAACGAGACGTCGCACTGTTCCTTGGTGACCGCAAAGCCGGTGCCGTACCTCCACTTTCCCTCCCGTTTCGGCATCGGGTGGCTCGCGACCGCCTCCACTGCCCTAGCGATGCACTGCTCTATCGTTATGTTCGTCAGACGCTCGCCTATGGCGCTCTTCTCGCCTTCCTTGAGGAGGTTCCTCCGCCTGAACTCGATCGGGTCGATGCCTAGTCTCTGGGCGTCGATATCCATCTGGGACTCGACCGCAAAGTAGACCTGTGGCGCGCCGAAGCCTCTGAACGCCCCGCCCTGCACCTGGTTGGTGTAGACGCGGTAGATGTCGCACTTGAGGTTGGGCAGCCTGTACACCGGAGAGATCGCGTGGATCGCGTTCTTGTTGACGACGTTTCCTGCGAGCGAGTATGCGCCGCCGTTGTAGATCACCTTCATCTCCCTCGCGACTATCGTACCGTCCCTCTTGAGCCCGTCCTTGATGTAGACCACGGAGGGATGCCTGACACTCGTGGTGCTGAAGACCTCCTCCCGGGTAAGCGAGATCTTGACTGGCCTCCCGGTCTGCTTGGCGAGGCAGGCGACAATCGGTTCTATGTGACCCGCTCCTTTGTTCCCGAAACCTCCTCCCACGTGCCTCAGCGCTATGACGCGGATCTTGGTCTCAGGGACCTTCAGGGCGTCGCTGAGCTCTCTCCTGGTCCTGAAGGTGTTCTGTCCAGAGGTCCAGAGCGTGTACCCTCCGCCGGCCTCGCACTTCGCTATCACGACGTTCGGCTCGATGTGGGCGTGCTGGACCATGTGCGTCGTGAACCTGTTCTCGATCACGACCTCGGCCTCCCTAAAAGCGGCGTCGACGTCACCCTTCCTCACCCTGTAATAGTTCGCGACGTTGGGTCTGGTCGGGTCCTGGATCGACTTGTAGATCTGGGCCTTGAGCCGCCTGTACTTCAGGACGTCAGGATGGATTACCACCTTCGGGTTGGACTTCATCGACTCCTCGGGGTCGTAGATCGCAGGCAGGGGCCCATACTCGACCTCGATGAGATCGACGGCCTCCTCGGCAGCCTCCAGATTCTCCGCAGCGACCGCAGCTATCGGATCTCCCACGTATCTGGCCTTGTCCGACGCGAGTATCGGAGTGTCGAGCAGCCCTCTGCCTCTGAGGCCGCCGGGTGTATCTTTGGCGGTGATTATCGCGCGGACGCCAGGGACCCTGAGCGCTTTCTCGATGTCGACCGAGATTATCACGGCGTGTGGATACCGCGAGCGGTGTATCTTCCCGAAGAGCATCCGCGCGACCTCCATGTCATATGCATAGATTGCGGCTCCGGTGACCTTCTCGACACCGTCTATCCGGGCCACCGGCTTTCCTATGACCTTGAGCTGGCTTCCGTCTTCCCCGAGCTGTTCGTAGGCCTGACTCATCCTCTGCCCCTTCAGCTCTTCGCCTTCTTCCTCTCTTTCTGTATCTTGACGAGGTGCTTGTCCCGTATCCTCAGGATCGCGGCGGGATCCCTTGAGCCATCCTTCCAGTCATAGAATCCCCTCCCGCTCTTGATCCCCACATAGCCACTGGCCACCATGTCCTTGATGAGCTTCTGGGGCGCCTGGGACGCGTCGAGCGATTTGTAGAGCCCCTTCGCGACATTGTCAACAAGGTCGATACCGGATAGGTCGGCCAACTCGAGTGGCCCCAGGACCTCGAGCCTCGTACCAAGTGCCTCTTTCACTATCGTATCCACGTCCTCTGCAGATGCGACCCCGTTCTCGACGAGCCAGGTCGCCTCTCTTATCATGGCATAGAGTATCCTGATCCCTATCTGCCCCGGTACGTCCTTCCGGACGACGGCCGGTTTCTTCCCAATCCCGCGCAGCACCTCGACCGTCCGCCTGACCGTCTCCTCGGATGTCTTCTCCCCCTTCACGACCTCCACCGCCAACATCAGGTTCGGCGGGTTCCAAAAGTGGGTGCCCACTACCCGGTCGGGGTGGTTCGTGGCGCTCGCTATCAGAGTGATCGGGATGCTAGACGTGTTGCTCGCCAAGATCGCGCCCGGAGATGACTCCGCGTCTATCTCGCGGAAGACCTTCTTCTTCACTTCGGCATTCTCGAACACTGCCTCGATGACGATGGTCGCATCCGAGACGGCCTTCCTCCTGTCCGTCGACTCGTGTATCCTGGCAAGCACCGCTGCTGGCCGCTGTCCAGCAGCTCCTGCTTCCATAGATACTGGAGCGACTCTCTGACGCCGCTCTTTGCACGGCCGAGCGCTTCTTCGCTGACATCGACGAGCTTCACCTGGTGCCCAGCGGTCGCGAAAGATTGTGCAATGCCCATGCCCATCAGGCCCGAGCCAATTATCGCGACTTTCTCAGACATGACTAGCAACTCCACGCCGCGTCCATTTATAGAGCCTCCGGCACGATTCGCTAGCCGTCGGAGTTCAAGCGTCCTGCGATTACCATCACGTGGCCACTGGCCATGTGACTGACCAGGCATCCGTCCAGGAAGGGAACGCGAGTCCCCAGGCGCGCGAGTTTCAGACCGGTTGTCCCTGTGGCGTCCCGGGTCCTCATGTTGCTCCTCATGCGAGACCGGGGGGGCACGCCGAGACATCAGGCTCGCTGGGAAGAGCCAGCGATCACCACGCGTTTCCCGGCTGAGCAGCGCATGTGAGACTGTGAATGGGAGACCGAAGGCCGACGGTGACCTAGGCGTCGAGCAGAAGGTCGGTTAGAGCTGGGTCACGGCCAAGTATCGCGCGAATCGGACAGAACCGATAGAGCAGTCTTATCAAGGGCCCCATCCCGAGCGGTTCAGTAAACTCCATTGGCCTTCACGCGTATCCTATTCGCGACAGACGTACACGGGAGCGACCCCGTCTGGCACAAGTTCATCAAGGGAGGCCAGCACTACAAGGCCAACGTCATAATCATTGGGGGTGACATCACCGGCAAGGGCGTGGTCCCCGTCACCCAGAACCCGGACGGGACATACACAGCCGACTTCCAGGATCAGAAGCGTGTCCTCAAGGACGGGGAGGCTCTGGCCAGGTTCGAGGAGATACTCCGGCGCAATGGGACATACATGTTCACGGGAAGCGCGGGAGAGATGGAGGAGCTGATGAACGACAAGGCGAAGGCCGACAAGATCTTCGATGGGCTGATAATCGCACGGGTCTCAGAGTGGATGGAGTTCGCTGAGAGAAACGCCACCACCCCTGTCTACGCGAACGCGGGCAACGACGACATAAAAGAGGTAGACGAGATAATCAAGAAGAGCAGCAAGGTTGTGTTCACAGAGGACAGGGTGATCCAGATCGACGCGAAACACGAGATGATATCGGGCGGGTTCGCCAATATCACGCCTTGGAGGTGCCCGAGAGACTTTACCGAGGAAGAGATCGCGAAAAAGATCGAACAGAAGGTCTCGATGCTGAAAGACGTACGATCCTCCATCTTCAACCTTCACTGCCCTCCTGTCGATTCTGGTCTCGATACGTGCCCGAAGCTCGATACCAGCGTATGCCCACCTCGTCCCATTATGCGCGCCGGAGGGTTGCTGATGTACGGTGCAGGCTCAACCTCGGTAAGGGCTGCGATCGAGAAGCACCAGCCGATGCTGGGGCTCCATGGCCACATACACGAGTCGCGCAACATGACAAAGATCGGGAGGACGGTTTGCATCAACCCGGGGAGCGAGTACGCCGAGGGGATACTCAGGGGAGCCCTGGTCAACTTCGACGAATCCGGGTTCAAATCCTATCAGTTCGTATCTGGCTAGAAGTTCGTTGCGATCGAGCGATAGGGTCTCGCGACGGGCCATATGCTCACAACTCGTCAGGGCTCCGGTGCACGCCTGCCACAAGAAGATCCCGGAGACGGCTGGTCGACTTATGTGATAGAGACGGCCAAGTATGGGATTATTTCCCGAGAATGCATGAAGAGACGGCCGGTAATTATATATGTATACCAATGTCGAGCGTAGTCGTTCGCAGTTTGGGTTCAGCCCAGAAGATTTTTTCCCGAAGCGCATCGGGACTCGTCCGTGAGATCGCCCCGCACCAAGCCTTCATTTACAATTTCATGGCCATCGGCCTGTATGGCTTCACCTGGGCGACGCTCTTCTCGGTAGGATACACGGGGTCATTCCTTGGTGCCAACATCGGTCTTGCCATAGCCCTGATGGCGATCAGCGCCATCCCGTTCTACATGAGCACCGCCATGCTCTCAGCCGCCATGCCGCGTTCAGGCGGCGACTATGTTTGGCAGAGCAGGGTTCTTCATCCTTCGATCGGTTTCGCCTCGACATTCTCAGCGTGGACCGTGTGGCAGTGGTACTTCGCGAGCTTCCTTGGGGTGGTCATGACCACCCTCGGCTATCAGCCTCTCTTCGCCCTGCTCGGTCTTCAGGGGAACGCGTACGACGCGAACCTGGCCGCGTCGCTCGCGCAGGGTTTCGGCCAGGTGGACAACCTCCTTGTCTTCGAGGTGACCACGGTGATAATAATCGCAGGTTTCGCCGTCGCTGCGCTCGGCGCCAAGTTCTACGCCCGCTTGCAGTATGTGCTCTTTGCGGGATCGGCCATCTCGGCCATCACACTCCTCGGGGTCCTCGCCACGACCGGCCACGCACAATTTGTGATGGACTTCAACAACTTCACCTCTCCGCTTGTCGCCGCGGGCAACCAGTCCGATGTCAGCTCGAGCGCGGTGAGCGCGGCAGGAGGCTACTATCAGTACATCATCAATACCGCGAACCTGACGACACCGGCTTTCAGCCTGTCCAACACGCTTCTGCTCTTCGGGATCCTCTGGCTCTCCTTCGGATATGCATTCTGGAGCATCTACAACCTGGGCGAGATCAAGAGGGCAGGCCAGCTGCGAACGCAGAACCTCATCCAGGTGGGCTCTAGTCTCTGCTTCGCCGTCTTCCTCATCACCCTTTGGTTCCTCCTCGAGAACGTAATTGGCCTCAAGTT